>JBDTWB010000210.1:0-6622 GCA_040006895.1 Casimicrobiaceae bacterium
GCCCGCTCGTTGCCCGCTCGTTGCCCGCTCGTTGCCCGCTCGTTGCCCGCTCGTTACCCGCTCGTTACCCGCTCGTTACCCGCTCGTTACCCGCTCGTTACCCGCTCGTTGCCACTCGCTGCCCGCCTCGTTGCCGCTCGTTGCTTCTCACTGCCTGCCTCGTTGCCGATCGTTGCCGATCGTTGCCGCTTGCTGCCGCTCAGCGCCCGCTGATGGTCCGCTCGTTGCCGCTCAACGCCCGCGGGTTGTCCGTTCTTGCTTCGGCTGGCTGATCGATCACTCCGCCTGGGATGGGCGTTGGCTCGCTGCGCAGCCGGATGGCACCCTGCCGCCCCGGGACGCGGCCGTGCTTGCCGGCGTAGAACGCGGCGATCTCCGCCATGTCGGCAGCCACGTCGCCGCAAAGCGTCACGTAGCGACCGACCCCGAGCTCGCGCGTTCGCCAGTCCCCATAGGCGAGTGCAAGCGGCACGTCCGCCGTGCGTGCCAAATGATAGAAGCCGCTGCGCCAGAAGTCGGTGCGGGCGCGCGTTCCTTCGGGGGCGATCACCAGCCACAGCGTGGTCCGCTGCCGGAATTCCGCGGCAAGTCGGTCGATGAAGCCGGTGCGCTGCCGGCGATTGACGGGGATCCCTCCGAGGCCTTCGAGCAGCCGGCGCACCGGCCAGCGGAACAGCGAATCCTTGCCCACCCAATGCACCGGTCGGCCCAGTGCCCAGCGGGCGAGCAGACCGACAGGAAAATCCCAGTTGGAGGTGTGCGGGTAGAACACCACGACGCATCGTGGCGGGACGGGCGTCGCGAGAACCAGGCGCCAACCCAGGCGCTGCAACAGCCACGCGGCGGCGCGGGCCGGCCAGCGCGCACCGGCGGGGGGGCGGTAGAAGGGAGCCATCGACACTGCGGGTTGCCGCGTTGGTTGGGTGCAGCAATGGTGAGCAGCGATGCGACCCAGTCTAGCAAATGCCGCGCGCGGTAAAATGGCGCATGTCCACCACTGCCGCCGGGATGTCCACCGCTGCCGCCGCCGTAGCCCGCGCCTCCGCGGCCGGCCTCGCGCAACGCATCGATGCCATTCTGCCGCAGACGCAATGCCGGCAGTGCGGCTACGACGGCTGCCAACCCTACGCCGCTGCGGTCGCTGCGGGCGCGCCCATCAATCGGTGCGCGCCCGGTGGGGACGCGTTGATCCCGGTCCTCGCCCGGCTGACCGACCGCGCCGGCGTGGCCCTCGACCCCACCCTCGTTCCCCTGGCTCGACTCGAACGCGCGGTGATCGACGAGACCACCTGCATCGGCTGCACATTGTGCATCCAGGCGTGTCCCGTCGATGCGATCGTGGGCGGCCCCACGCGCATGCACGCCGTGCTGAGCGCGGCCTGCACGGGCTGTGCGCTGTGTATGCCGCCCTGCCCCGTCGACTGCATTGCCATGGTGCCGGCCGGCCGGCGCTGGAGCCTGGCGGACGCGGTCGCCGCCCGGACAGCCCACCGCGCGCGCAATGCCCGACTCGAGCACGCCGATCCCGCGCAACGTGCCGCGCCGACGACCGTCGTCCGGACGCGCGATCTCGACGCCACGGAACGCCGCGCGGCCGCCGCCGCTGCCCTCGCCCGCGCCCGCGCGCGCCGCGGCGTCGCCTAAAGCCGACGATGCCGCCGACCGATCGCAGCAGGGGACGAGGGTGCGTGCTCGCCGTCGCCTTCGAGTTGGCCTTGCTCGCCGGGAGCGCGACGGCTGCGGAGCCCCGCGGGCACGATGCCTTCGCGGCCAAGCTCGATGCGGACTGGGACTATGCCCGGCCCGCCGCCTCGGAGGCACGCTTCCGCGAGTCGCTGGATGCGTGGTCGATCGACACCCGGCAAGGCCTCGAGATCCTGACGCAGGTCGCCCGGGCGCAAGGTCTGCAGGGACGCTACGCGATGGCGCACGCGACCCTCAATCAGGTCGAGACCCACCTCGATGGGATGCCCTCGCACCTGCGTGTCCGTTACCTGCTCGAGCGGGGACGGGTCTTCAATTCATCCGGGCAACCGTCCCTGGCGGTGCCGCTCTTCCGGCTTGCGCTGGAACTCGCCGAATGTGCCGATGACACGTTCTATGCGGTGGACGCCGCGCACATGCTGGGCATCGCGGCACCCGCGGCGGAGCGACTCGACTGGAACCTCACCGCCCTGGCACTCGCCAAAGTCGCCGACGATACCCGAGCCCGGCGCTGGCTCGCGCCGATCTACAACAACATTGCCTGGAGTTACCTGGATGCCGGCGATGCCCCGCGGGCGCTGGCGTTCTTCCGCAAGGCACTGCCGGCCTGGGAGGCCCGCGGCGATTTGGACAGCATCCAGGCGGCGCGCTGGTCGCTCGCCCGCGCGCTGCGCGCCACCGGCCAGGCGGCGCAGGCGGAAGGGCTGCAGCGGGCGCTGCTGGCCGAGCACACCAGGGCCGGCACCGAGGATGGCTATGTCTTCGAGGAGCTCGCCGAACTGGCCCTCGCGCGCGGCGACCCACCGCAGGCGCGCGCCTGGTTCGCGAAGGCCTGGCGCGCGTTGCGCGACGATCCGACACTCGCGCCGACGCCGGAGCGCCTGCAACGCATGGCTGCACTGGGCGGGATCGACGTCGCGCGGGACGCCCGGCGGTGAACCCCGCAAAGCGGCGGGCGATTTTCGAGCGCTTCCGAGCCGCCAACCCACGCCCGGAGACCGAGCTCACCCACCGTACGCCGTTCGAGCTGCTGGTCGCCGTGGTGCTATCGGCGCAGTCGACCGACAAGGGCGTGAACAAGGTGACCGGTGAGCTGTTCAAGGTTGCCAGCACGCCTGCGCAGTTCGTGGCCCTCGGGGTGGAGAGGCTGATGCCCTACCTGCAAAGCCTGGGGCTTTTCCGGACCAAGGCAAAGAACGTGGTGGCGCTCGCGGCCGCACTGCTGCGCGACCATGCAGGTGGCGTACCCGCCGATGCCGGCGCGCTCACGCAACTGCCGGGGGTGGGACGCAAGACCGCCAACGTCGTGCTGAACACCGCTTTCGGCCACCCCACGATCGGCGTCGACACCCATGTCTTCCGGGTGGCGAACCGCACCGCCATCGCTCCCGGCGACGACGTGACGGAAGTCGAGCGCAAGCTCCTGAAATTCGTGCCCGACGAGTTCAAGCAGCATGCCCATCACTGGCTCATCCTGCACGGCCGGTACGTCTGCGTGGCACGCGACCCCAAGTGTCATGAATGCGTGATCCGCGATCTTTGCGAATACCGCCACAAGACGGCCTGACGCCATGTATGCCCCTTCGCGCGACGAGGCCCGCCAGTTCCTGATCGAGTCCTGGCGCAAGCACACCGCTGGCGAGGCGCGCTCCGCGCTCGAGACGATGGCCGCGGAGATCATCGCCATGCATCCCGAGCACCACGCGGTCCTGCAGACGCCGCTGCGGCACGCGCACCGCGATTACCATCCTGAAGTCGGCGAGATGAATCCATTTCTTCATCTGTCGCTGCATCTTGCGGTCGCCGAGCAGCTCGCGATCGACCAGCCACCGGGACTGCGCGATCACTTCACGCGCATCGCCGCAGCACGCGGGGACGAGCACGCCGCACTGCACGCCGTCGTCGAATGCCTGGGCGAAGTGATCTGGCACGCCCAGCGGCACGGGCAGGCACCCGACGGCAGCCTCTATCTCGCGTGCCTGGAGCGCCAGGCCTAGCCGCCGGACGTTCTGCGTCCATCCCTCGCCCTTGCATGCCAACAGAAGACTCATGGATACCGAACACGAATTCGAGGACCGCAGCTACGTGCGCCAGTGGGCGCAAACCGCCGATATCCGGCGACCGCAGCGCCCGGTGATGTTTCGGCATATCGCCGCCTTGGTCGAGGGCCTCGGCGCAGGCGCCCCGCACGTGCTGGAACTGGGCTGCGGGCCGGGAACCCTTGCCGAATCGCTCCTGGGGGGAGTCGAGGGACTCACGTACGAGGGGATCGACTATTCGCCGGCGATGCTCGAACTCGCGCGGGAAACGCTCGCCCGCTTCGGCGCGCGTGCCCGGCTGCATCGCGCCGATCTGCGCGAGGCGACCTGGACGACGATCTGCGCCGTCGGACCGAATGCGATCGTGACCAACCAGGCGCTCCACGACCTCGGCAGCGCCGAGGCTGTCGAGGCGACCTATCGCCGGGCGCAGGCACTGCTGCCCGCGGGAGGATTGTTCGTCAATGCCGAGCTGGTCGTTGCCGACGGCAGCGCAACGGGAAAACCGGGCAAGCTCTCCGTCGATCGCCATCTGGCGCTGCTCGCATCGGCCGGGTTCGTCGATGCGCACGCCGAGCTCGCCTTTGCCGAGTACGTATGCCTGGTTGCGAGCGTGCCGGGCTGAGCGTCGCGCAGCCCGGGATCCAGCACGGCATCCACCAACATGCAAGAAGGCGCCCGCAGGCGCCCTCGCGAGCCGATCCGGAGCTTGCTCGGGACGGTTATTTGGTCGAGTAGAGCACCCGCGGCTGGCTCGCGTAATAGGCGGCGAGATCCTCGATGTCCTTGGGGGTGAGGGCCGCGGCCATCCCGGCCATGATCGCGTTCTTGCGCAACCCCGCCTTGTAATCATGCAAGGCCTTGGCGAGGTAATCAGGATATTGGCCCGCCAGCTTCGGATAGTCGGGAACCGGGCTGTTGCCGTCGAGACCGTGGCAGGCCGCGCACACTTCCTTGGCCTTCGCCTGGCCGTTGGCAAGGTCGGCGGCGTGTGCCGCTCCTGCGCCGGCGACGGCCAACGCGACGAGCAAGGATGGGATCTTCATGGGAACTCTCATTTGGCGGCGGTCTGGGTGGAGCTTTGCCCGTAATACGCCGCGAGGTCGACCATGTCCTTGTCGGACAGGCTCGCGGCAATGGCGCGCATCGACGGGTGCTGGCGTTCACCGCTTTTGTAAGCCTGCAGCGCATGGACGATGTACGCCGGGTGCTGGCCGACGATGCGAGGTACCTTGTAGGTCACCGGAAACGCCGTCTGCCACCCAGGGATCTCATGGCACCCCTGACACATTGCCGTCTTCTCGCGCCCTGCGCTCGGATCTCCCGCTGGCGCGGCAGCCTGCGCCGCCACGTGGGTTGCTGTCGCAGCCAGGGCCGTCGCCAGGAAGGCAACGTACAACGTCGTGGTTTTCATCATGCTCGTCGAGTCGATCGGGAGGTCGCCGGCCAGTTGCCCGAGACCAAAAACGGTGGATTAAAGCCCGGCGATTCTAGTGGGTCTCGCCGGCATAGGTCAAACCGAAACGCAATCGCAAACGTCGCCAGGATCGCTCAACGGACCAATTGGTCCTTCTTGTCCTTGACGTCCTTCCACGCGTCGGCGTCGGGTGGCGCCGGCTTCCTTTCGATGATCGGCTTCCACGCCTTCGAGAGCTCGGCGTTCAACGCGATGAATTCCTGCTGGTCGGCCGGCACATCGTCTTCGGCGAAGATCGCCTCCACCGGACATTCCGCCACGCACAGGGTGCAATCGATACATTCGTCGGGGTCGATGACCAGGAAATTCGGCCCCTCCCGAAAGCAGTCCACCGGGCAGACGTCCACACAGTCGGTGTACTTGCAACGGATGCAACTCTCGGTGACGACGTAGGTCATTGCTCGATCCGGCGGAAAAGGTGGATTTTAGCAAACCGGGCGACCGCGACGGCCGGGATGCGATCCTTGCGCAGGCGGGGGGCTTCGGCTACCGTGCCTGCGGTTACGATTCCACCTGTACATTCGAAGGCACCCGGCCGGGCACCTCCACACTCCAACCCCTGTCGTCAGCCATCGTCCGCTTACCGGGCCATTGCGAGGAAATCATGAGTGACCATATCAAGCAGGTTACCGACGCGTCGTTCGACGACGACGTCCTCAAGTCCCCAACGCCCGTGCTGGTCGACTACTGGGCGGAATGGTGCGGTCCGTGCAAGATGATCGCCCCGGTCCTCGAGGACATCGCCCGCGATTACGCCGGGCGTCTCACGGTCGCCAAGCTCGACGTCGACGCCAATCCCGATACGACGGGCAAGTTCGGCATCCGGGGCATTCCCACCCTCATCATGTTCAAGGACGGCAAGGTCCACGCGCAAAAGGTCGGGGCACTGTCGAAATCGCAACTTACGGCATTTGTTGACAGCAACCTCTGAACCCGCTACGCTGACCTTCGTGCTCGCGGCGCACTCCCGGACGTTCGGGCCTGCGCCAGCCACCACCCAAAGGCCGCCTGACAGCCCCGGATCATTTCCGGCCGGGCCGTCTTTCTCGGCGCCACGTTCCCACATCGTCGTTCGCAGCCTCCGGCTGCCTGCCCCTGTGCCCTACGTCCTCGCACGTTTCGGTCCCGCCGACTATGCATCTGTCTGAACTGAAATCCAAGCCTGTCACCGAACTCGTCGAGATCGCCAACGCGAACGAGCTCGAAGGCGCGAACCGCATGCGCAAGCATGACCTCATCTTCGCCATGCTGAAGCAGCAGGCGAAGAAAGGCGAATCCATCTTCGGAGACGGCACGCTGGAGGTGCTGCCCGACGGCTTCGGCTTCCTGCGCTCGCCCGACACGAGCTATCTCGCCGGCACCGACGACATCTACATCTCGCCGTCGCAGATCCGCCGCTTCA
>JBDTWB010000211.1:0-6563 GCA_040006895.1 Casimicrobiaceae bacterium
GACATGACGGTCACGATGACGGGCTGGGACATCAACCCGCGCGTGCTCGGCATCGTGCCGAAGGCCTACAAGGTCGCCCCGTTCAAAGGCATGACCTGGGTGAACGACGCCCACTACATGGTGATCCCGAAGGGCGTCCCGCCGGAGAAGGTTGCCGTGGTCCTCGACCTGATGGCCTACCTGCTCACCCCGCCGGCACAGGCGTACACGTACGACAAGGGCTACTTCTATCCGGGACCGGCGGTGAAGGGCGTGACTCTTGCCATGGCGCCCAAGGAGAGCCAGGACGCGATCAAGGAGTACGGGCGTCCGGAATACGAAGGCTGGCTGGCGCAGTTCCCGCACACCCAATCGCTCGAGCCGAAGGCCCAGGTCGAAGCATTCCGCATCTGGGACCAGCAGGTCGGCGCACAGAAGACCAAGTAGCATCGCGCAAGTTGCGTGGCCGGGGCCCGCGGAGCCCCGGCAACTCAGCGCGTACGTACCGACGACAATTCCGGCGGACATGTGCCAGTGATCGCCGTTCCTTCCCACCGCTCCACGCCGCGCGGCTGTCGACCCAGCATCGCGGCCCTCATTGATGGCTTTCCGACTGCATGAAGCATGACTTCAACGAACTGAAACTCGAGGCGGTCACGCGCCGCTTTGCGGGTGCGGGAGGTACGGCATTCAACGCCTTGAACGAGCTGTCAATCACCATCCAGCGCGGTGAGTTCATCGCGCTGCTCGGACCGTCCGGTTGCGGCAAGTCGACCGCACTCAACTGTATCGCTGGCCTGCTGCCGTTGTCGAGCGGCACGATCCATCTCGACGAAATCCGCATCGACGTGCTGCCGCCGGAACGGCGCGGTTTCGGCATGGTCTTCCAGAACTATGCGCTTTTTCCCCACATGAACGTCGCACGCAACGTCGGCTTCGGCCTCAAGATGCAGGGTGTCCCCGCTGCGGAGATCGCCCCGCGGGTGGTCCAGGCGATGAAACTCGTGCAACTCACCGGCCAGGAGCACAAGCTTCCCGGGCAGCTATCCGGTGGACAGCAACAGCGCGTAGCCATCGCGCGCGCGATCGTGATCGAGCCGCCGCTGATCCTGATGGACGAGCCGCTGTCCAATCTCGACGCCAAGCTGCGTCTCGAGACCCGCTCGGAGATCCGTCGCATCCACCGTGACCTCGGCCGCGCGACGATCTATGTCACCCACGACCAGGACGAAGCCCTTTCGCTTGCCGATCGAATCGTGGTCATGAAGGACGGCGTGGTGCAACAGATCGGCGCGCCGCGCGAAGTCTATGGGCAGCCGGCGAACCTGCACGTCGCCCGCTTCATGGGTTACCGCAACGTCTTGGAGCTGCCGATCGAGCGCGAAGAGGCTGACCGGGTGTTCCTCGGCGGATCCGATCTCTACCTGACCGGAATACGCAAGCAGCCACTCAAGGATGGACGCGCCATGGTGGCGATGCGTCCCGAGGAGATGTCGATCCTCCCTGGCGACGTGCCTGCGGACGGAATCAACGTGGTCGAGGGAACCGTGGACAATATGGAGTACGGCGGCAGGGATTCGCTGCTGGACGTCGTCACCCGCGGAGGGGCCCGGTTGCACGTGCGCGCTCCAGGCAGCTACCAGATGGGTGATCCGGTGCGGGTGCACGTGCCGGTCGAGAGAGTGCTGGTGTATCCGCATGAGTAGCCTCGCGGCCGCTTCCGGCCCGATCGCCCGACCGCCGTTCGACCGCAGCGTGTTGCTGGTGCTCCCTGCGGCGGTGTTCATGCTGTCGCTGTTCGTCTATCCCTTCGCGTACGGTTTGCTGCTGTCGTTCGAGCCGAAGGAGGGCGGGGTGCTCTGGAACTACCAGCACTTCTTCACCACCGACAATCTCTGGCCGACGATCTGGACAACACTGCGCCTGGCGTTGCCGGCCACCCTGATTAATGTCGGGCTGGCGCTGCCGATCGCCTTCAAGATGCGGGTCAAGACGCGCTATCAGCGCTGGGTCACCACGATCCTGGTGGTGCCGATAACCCTTGGCACCGTGCTGATCGCGGAGGGCATGCTGACCTACTTCGGCCCCAAGGGATGGCTGTCGCACTTCCTGCAGCTGGTCCATCTCTACGATGGCCCGATCCGGCTCACCCATAACTATTGGGGTGTGCTGATCTCGCTCGTGGTGTCGGGCTTTCCCTTCGCCTTCCTGCTGATCCTGTCCTACATCACCGGCATCGATCCCGTGCTGGCGCGCGCGGCGGCGACGCTCGGCGCCGACAAGCGCGCGCAGTTCCGCGAGATCTACCTGCCGTTGCTCGCGCCGGGACTTGCGATGTGCTTCTGCCTGTCGTTCGTCCAGGCGTTCTCGGTGTTTCCCTCAGCCGTGCTGCTGGGTTCGCCCGCGGGCCCCACACGCGTCATTTCCATCGCGGCCTACGAGGCGGCGTTCGAGCAATACGACTACTCGCTGGCTTCGGCCATCGCCATGATCATGGGCTTCGTGCAGCTCGTGATCGTCGCGGGAGTGCTGGGGTTGCGCAACCTGTTCTATCGCGGCCCCGTGGTCGGAGGGAAGGGATGAAGGAGTTCTTCGACCGGGTATGGCGCATGTTGCTGCTGGGGCTGATGACGCTGTTCGTGGTCAACATCGGCTTCATGATCGCGGCGGTTGCGACGAGCTCGTTCGCCAGCCGCTGGCTCGGCACCTGGTTGCCGCTAGGATGGACGACGAGCTGGTACACGTCGGCCTGGAAGGAATTCCAGCTCGGCTCGGTCCTGTGGGTCACGGTGCAGGTCGTGTTCTCGGTCGTGCTCCTGGCGCTGATCATCGGGGTGCCGGCTGCCTATGCGCTCGCGCGCCGCGACTTCGCGGGCAAGCGTGCCCTGATGTTGCTGTTCCTGCTACCCTTGATGGTGCCACCGATCACCTATGGCATCCCGCTGGCGACGGTGCTCTACAAGGTCCATCTCGCCGGCACGCTGTACGGGGTGATCCTGGCCAATCTGATCCCTGCAGCACCGTTCGTGATCCTGGTCATGACGCCGTTCATCGAGCAGATCGATCCGAATCTCGAATCGGCGGCGCGGGTGTTCGGCGCCAGCACGCGCAAGATGTTCTGGCATATCCTGGTACCGCTGCTCGGCCCCGGTATCCTGGCGGCATCGCTGCTGGTGCTGGTGCGCACCATCGCGATGTTCGAGCTGACCTTCCTCACGGCCGGTCCGGATTCACAAACCCTGGTGGTTGCCCTCTACTACGCGGTGTTCGCGGCAGGGGTGCGGGCGCCACAGTCGGTGGATGCCATGGCCATGGTGTACATGGGCATAACCCTGGTGTGGCTGCTGATCGCGCTGCGCTTCGTCAATCCGACGCAACTGGTGTCGCGCGTCAAGGAACATCCGCAGACGGCTTGAGGCCGGCGCGACGCCAGCCATATCGTGCCTGCGCTCCCCGAACTCAAGGGGCAGGGCGATACCCCGTGACGCGTGCTCCCGCCGACAGCGCGACACCTCGAACGAGCCTGCATCCAAACATGACCATTCTTTCGCTAGCGACGCTGTCCGAGTTACCTGCCGCGGTCGTGCGTCCCGGCTACGATCCGCGCCAGTCGCATGTCGGCATCCTGCATCTGGGCATCGGCGCGTTCCACCGGGCACACCAGGCCACGGTGGTGGACACGATGCTCGCGCACGACCTCCGCTGGGGCATCTCCGGCGTCAGTCTCAAGTCGCCCACTGCCGCGCGCCTGCTCGGGCCGCAGGACGGGCTCTACACGGTGCTGCAGAAGAGTGCCAAGGGCACCGCGGCGCGCGTGATCGGCGCCGTAAGGGAGGTGATATTCCTCGGCAGCGACCGGGCCGCGGTCATGGCGCGGTTCATGGATCCGCGCGTGCGCATCGTTTCGCTTACCGTCACCGAGAAGGGCTACTGCCACGACCCGGCGAGCGGCCGACTCGATTTCGATCACCCGGAGATCGTCCACGATCTCGCCCGTCCCGAAGCGCCTACCAGCGCGCCAGGTCTTTTGGTCGCTGGTCTCGCCGCCCGGCGGGGCGTGACCAGCGAGTCGATCACGGTGCTCTGCTGTGACAACCTGCCGCACAATGGACGGATCGTCGAAGGCATCGTCCTGGCGCTCGCGAAGTCCCGTGATCCGGAGCTGGCGGATTGGATTGCGGAGCACGTCACTTTTCCCAGCACGATGGTCGATCGGATCGTGCCGGCCACCACCGACCACGACATTACCGAGGCGGCATCCCTGCTCGGCATGACCGACGCCGCGCCGGTGGTTTGCGAGCCGTATTTCCAGTGGGTCATGGAAGACCGCTTCGCGGGTGGCCGCCCCGCATGGGAGGAGGCTGGCGTGCAGTTCACCGACGACGTCGGCCTGTTCGAGACCATGAAGCTGCGGTTCCTGAACGGCAGCCATTCGACCCTGGCCTATCTCGGATTTCTGATGGGCCACGCATTCATCTGGCAGGCATCGAGTGACCCCGATCTGGGACGCCTGGTCGAGCGCCTGATGGCCGACGAGGTGGCGTCTACCGTGCCGCCTCCGCCCGGGATCGACCTGGCACGCTACCAGGCGCAACTCCTGTCGCGCTTTCGCAACCCGGTGCTGCCGCATCGCACGCAGCAGATTGCGATGGACGGCTCGCAGAAACTGCCGCAACGGCTGCTCAATCCGGTGCGCGAGCGGCTGGCGCGAAACGCGAGCGTCGCGCACCTCGCGCTCGCCGTCGCGGGCTGGATTCGCTACGCGAGCGGCACCGACGAGGCTGGTCACGCCATCGCGGTCGCAGATCCCCTCGCGGCGCGGTTCAAATCCATCGCCGCGGCTGCCGCCGGCGATGCCTCGGCGATCGCGAACGGCTTTCTCGACATCACCGCCGTCTTTGGCGAGGATCTTGCCGCGCATGCCGAGTTCCGAGCAGCCGTGACGGCGAACGTGGTGTCGCTCTTCAATGGCGGTGCAGGCGCCACCGTGCGCGCGCACCTTGCCCATACGCGTGGTTGATCATGTCCAATAGCCTGCTTCATCCCGACCGCCTGTTTCCCGCGGAGCCCGCCGCCCGTGATCTCGCACGACGGCTCTACGCCGAGGTCCGCGACCTCCCGATCGTGAGCCCGCACGGCCATACTGATCCGCAATGGTTCGCCGACGACGTGCCGTTTCCCGACCCGGCGGCGCTGCTCATCACGCCCGACCACTACGTGTTCCGGATGCTCTACAGCCAGGGGATCGCTCTCGATTCCCTTGGGATCCCGCGGCGCGATGGCACCGCAGGGGAGTGCGATCCGCGCAAGATCTGGAGCGCTTTCGCGGCGAACTATCACCTCTTTCGCGGCACGCCCACGCGCTTGTGGTTCGACCATGCGATGCAGGAGGTGTTCGGCATCGGCGAACGGCTGAACGAATCCTCGGCGATGCGGCTCTACGATCGCGTCGCCGAGGCCCTCACCCAGCCCGCGTTTCGACCCCGTGCCCTGTTCGAGCGGTTCAATATCGAAGTGCTCGCGACCACCGAGTCGCCGCTCGATCCGCTCGACCACCATCGCAAGATCAGGGAAAGCGGCTGGAGCGGACGCGTCATCACGGCGTACCGGCCCGATCCGGTCGTCGATCCCGAGTTCGATGGTTTCGCAGCCAACGTGCAACGACTGGCCGAGCTCACCGGTGAGGATACGGCCCGATGGCAGGGGTACCTCGCCGCCCACCGCAAGCGCCGGGCGTACTTCCGCAGCATGGGGGCGACCTCCACCGATCACGGTCACCCGACGGCCGCCACGGCCGACTTGACCGCCGAGCAATGTCAGCGACTTCTCGACCGGGCGCTGGCGGGCAATATCGCCCGCGACGACGCCGAGGCGTTTCGTGGCCAGATCTTGACCGAGATGGCCGCGATGAGCATCGACGACGGCCTGGTGATGCAGATCCACCCCGGATCGTTCCGTAACCATAACCCCCACGTATTCGCGACGTACGGCCGGGACAAGGGTGCGGACATGCCGATGCCCACCGATTACGTCAGGGCCCTGAAGCCGATGCTGGATCGCTATGGCAACGCGGCAGGTCTTTCCATCATCCTGTTCACGCTCGACGAAACGGTCTATGCGCGCGAACTGGCGCCGCTGGCGGGTCACTACCCCGTACTGAAGCTCGGTCCGCCGTGGTGGTTCCACGACAGCCCTGAGGGCATGCTGCGTTTTCGCGAGCAGGCGACCGAGACCGCGGGCTTCTACAACACGGTGGGCTTCAACGACGACACCCGGGCGTTCCTGTCGATCCCTGCGCGCCACGATGTCGCGCGCCGGGTGGACTGCCGCTTCCTCGCCACCCTGACGGTCGAGCATCGGATCGATGAGGACGAAGCGTTCGATCTCGCACCCAGGCTCGCCTATCACTTCGCCAAGGCCGCCTACAAGCTGTGATCGGCGAAAGGCGGGCATTGCGGCAGCCCGGCCGGTCCTGGTTGCCGCATTGGCTACGCACCCTGGCCGCATGACTGATTGCCGCCCTCGCCGGCGTCGATTACCCTAGCGCATGTTCGCGATTGCCCGGGTTGCGCTGCTGGCTGTCA
>JBDTWB010000212.1:0-6514 GCA_040006895.1 Casimicrobiaceae bacterium
GACGGCGGTCGAGCCCGCACGATCAGGACGACGGTCGAGCCCGCACGATCAGGACGACGGTCGAGCCCGCACAATCAGGACAACGGTCGAGCCCGCACGATCAACCCTGCTCGATGTCGATAAGCGCGTGCCCGGTCATTTCCGCAGGCTGGGGGAGGCCCATCATGGCGAGCAGGCTGGGTGCCACGTCCTGCAGGGCGCCGCCCTGCGCGATGCTTGCCGGCCGTCCGACGTACACGAACGGCACCAGCGACAGCGTGTGCGCGGTGTGCGCCTGGCCGGTATCGGCATCGTGCATCTTCTCGGCATTGCCGTGATCGGCAGTGATCAGCAATTCGCCGCCGGCCTTCTGCGCGGCCTCGATCACGCGTCCGAGGCACGCATCCAGCGCCTCGAGTGCGCGGACGGCTGCTTCCATGTTGCCGGTGTGGCCCACCATGTCGCCGTTGGCGTAGTTGCAGATGATGGCGTCGTAACGGGCGGTGCCGATGGCCTCGACCAGACGGTCGGTGAGCTCGACAGCGCTCATTTCCGGTTGCAGGTCGTAGGTCGCCACCTTCGGCGACGGCACCAGTACGCGGTCCTCGCCGACATACGACCTCTCCACGCCGCCACTGAAAAAATACGTCACGTGGGCGTACTTCTCGGTCTCGGCGATGCGCAACTGGGTAAGGCCGAGGTGGGCGACGTATTCGCCGAAGCCATTCGCGACCGATTGCGGGCCGAAGGCGCAGGGTATGCCGGCGAGTGCGTCGCCATAGCTCGTAAGGGACACGAAACGGGCGAGCCGGGGCACGCGGGAGCGGGCAAAGCCATCAAATTCGGGATCGGTGAGGGCGCGCGAAAGCTCGCGGGCCCGGTCGGCGCGGAAGTTCATGAACACCACCACGTCGCCGTCCTCCATGCGCACCCGTGTGCCGTCGGCGGCCTCGATGGCGGTCGGCTGCACGAACTCGTCGTTCTCGCCGCGGGCGTAGGCAGCCTCGAGGGCGGCCTGCGCGTCCCGCGCGGCATGCGGTGCGGCACCGTCGACAAGCAGCGCGAAGGCGCGCTCCACCCGGTCCCAGCGCTGGTCGCGATCCATGGCGTAGTAGCGACCGACGATCCCCGCGATGCGCGCATCGCGCTGCCTTGCACAGACATCGTCCATGAACGCCAACGACGCCGCGGCGCTTTTCGGCGGCGTGTCGCGCCCGTCGAGGAACGCATGCACCCGCACCCGCACACCTCCCGCCCCGGCGAGATCCACCATCGCCGCGATCTGGCGCTCGTGGCTGTGCACGCCGCCTGGCGACAAGAGCCCCATCACGTGCAGCGTGCAGCCCGTATCGGCGGCGACGCCCACGGCGGCCGTGAGTTCCGGATTCTTGGCGAATTCGCCGGTTTCGATGGCGCGGTCGATCCGGGTGAAATCCTGGTAGACCACCCGTCCCGCGCCGATGTTGAGATGCCCCACCTCGGAGTTGCCCATCTGGCCACGCGGCAGTCCCACGTGGAATTCGGAGGCATCGATCGCAGTGTGCGGATAGCGCGCGAGCAGGTCGCGCCAATGGGGCATCGCGGCGCGGGTGATGGCATTGTCGGGGGCGTCCTCGCGGCAGCCAAAGCCGTCGAGAATCACCAGCACGACCGGTCGAACGCGCGGCCTGGTTCGTGCTGCGGCATCGGGGGAGGACTTGGCATTCATGGCAATGACGCGCGCAGGATCCAGGCCGCTGCCGCGGCAGGGTTACCGGGAAGATCCCGGCAAGACGCAGGTTCTCGGGTGCCTCGGACCGACGGCGGCCCGCGACATGCGACGCGCGCTTGGACGTGGCGCCAGCAGCCCGTAGGCTATCATTTTAGCTTCGGCTTCGAGCCCGCATCCCCGCGCAAGGCCTCCTGCATGCAGTTCATCCACAACAACTGGCTCCTCTTCCTGGTGCTGATCGCGTCCGGAGGCATGCTCCTGTGGCCGCTCGTCCAGCGACGGCTGTCACCGGTCAAGGATCTCGGGACTCTCGAGATGACCCGCCTCATCAACGACGGCAATCCGGTCATCCTCGACGTGCGCGAGACCAAGGAATTCGAGGGTGGTCGCGTGCCGAACGCCCTGCACATTCCGCTGTCCCAACTCGAGTCCCGCAGTGCCGAGCTCGACCCGTTGAAGGGCCGGCCGGTGGTCGCGTACTGCGCTCGCGGCAACCGCGCCCCCATGGCAGCGCGCCCGCTTGCCAAGCTGGGCTTTGCGGATGTCTATGCCTTGCGCGGCGGGCTGGCCGCATGGCGCCAGGCGGGATTACCGATTGCCAAGTGATGCGACGATGAGGCCTCCGATCACGATGTACGCCACCGGCATGTGTCCCTATTGCGTGCAGGCCGAGCGCCTCCTCAAGGCCAAGGGCGTGACCGAAATCAACAAGGTCAGGGTCGACCTCGATCCGCCGCTGCGCCAGAAAATGATGCAGGAGACCGGCCGCCGGACCGTCCCGCAGATCTACATCGGCGACTTCCATGTCGGCGGTTACGACGATCTGGTCGCTCTCGACCACGCCGGTCGCCTCGATCCCCTGCTCGCCGGCGAGGGCGGCGCGGCACCCGGGTAGGGGCCACCGGCGGGCCCTGCTCGTAGGGTAAAATGCCGGGTTGAGCCCAGGTGGCGGGGCGCTCCATCGCGCGCCAGGCCGGTCCTGGCTTTGCCGTGGATCCACTCGCGGCGATCGCTGCGTCCCGCGGGCGGCCCGGCCCGTTGACACCGCCCTGGATCGAGTGCTTCCACCTCCAGCCGAGTCCTTCCACCTCCAGCCCAGTCCTTCCCCTTCCACCTCCACCCGCACCCATTTCAGGAAACGCATTCATGGCCGAGTCGCAATCCCCTTCACTGGACGCCGCACCCGCCACCGGCAACGGCAACGTGCAATTCTCGATCGACAAGATCTACGTCAAGGACCTGTCGCTGGAGAATCCCGGTGCGCCGCAGTCCTTCATGACCCAGGAGTCACCCCAGATCGAGGTGGGGCTTCGCACGCGCGGCGAGCAGGTGCAGCCCGACGTCTACGAGTGCGTACTGACCGTTACCCTCACCGCCAAGACCGGCGACAAGACGCTGTTCCTGGTGGAGGCTTCGCAAGCCGGGGTGTTCACCATCAAGGGCGTCCCGCAGGAGCAGCTCCAGCCCCTGCTGGCGATTCACTGCCCAACGGTATTGTTTCCATACGTGCGCGAGACCCTGGCCGACGCTGTCGGACGCGCCGGCTTCCCGCCGGTGCACCTCGCGCCGATCAACTTCGAGGCGCTGTACCAGCAGCAGCTTGCGCAAGGCGCCGGCGAGCCGACGGGCGCAGCGAACTGAAGGCGGGCGTGGTGCGTGATGGGCTGGCATGCAGATTTGGCTGACGTGCAGATTGGCTGACGTGCAGATGAGCGCCGCCAAGCGTGCGCGCGGAGCAGCCGGCGGCGCGGGCGGTGGTGTCAACGCCGGGGCCACAGTCGCTGCCGACGCCAGTGCCAGCACCCGTGCCGCCACGCTCGCTGCGATCGGATGCGCGATCGGGACTCTCGTCGCGGCCGTGACGGTCGCGGCGGTCGCGACCGCCGCGACGGCCGCCGATTACCGCATCACCACCGAGCCCGCGACGATCCTCTACGACGCGCCGTCCGCCAAGGCCAAGCCGCTCTTCCTCTTCGGTCGTGACACGCCGCTCGAGGTGATCGTGGCCCTCGAAGGTTGGACCAAGGTCCGCGATGCGACGGGCACCATCGGCTGGGTCGAGAAGCGTGGCCTCGCCGACAAGCGCGTGTTGATCGTGCGCACCCCGACGGCCGACGTTCGGGCGAACCCCGAGGACGCTGCGCCGGTGGTGTTCCGAGCAGAGCACAACGTGGTGCTCGAGCTTGCCGAGCCCGCGAGTGCCGCGACCGCGACCGCCACGCCGGGGTGGGTAAAGGTGCGCCATCGCGACGGACAAACCGGCTTCGTGCGCATCAACCAGGTGTTCGGGTTTTGAGGGTGGGCAGCTGACGGCCCGACCGTGACAGGCTCCATCGCCATCCTCGGAGCAGGCGCATGGGGCACCGCGCTGGGCGTTCATCTCGCCCGGCGTGGCGAGCGGCCCGTGCGGCTCTTCGCCCGCGACGCCGCCCAGGCCACGGCGATGCACGCCACGCGCGTCAATGCGCGTTACCTGCCGGGGATTGCGCTGCCCCCCGCACTCGTCATCACGGCGCGGCTCGACGACGTGGGTGACAGCACGCTCCTGATCGCGGCAACGCCGGTGGCGGCACTTCCGGATCTCGCCGCGGCGCTGGCGCGGGTCGCACCCGACGTGCCACTGGTTTGGCTCTCAAAGGGCCTGCTCGCCATCCCGCCGACCTTGGCCGCACCCTCGGGCGCGGCGCTGGCCCACCAGGTGATCGCGCCCCGTTGGCGCGCCCCGGTCGGCATCATCTCGGGGCCGAGCTTTGCCGAGGAGGTCGCGCGCGGGCTGCCCACGGCGCTGACCGTGGCGGCGACCGATCCGGCCGTAGCCGCAACCATCGCGGCGGCGCTCCGCGCAGACACCCTGCGCACCTACGTGAGCACTGATCTCCCGGGCGTCGAGATCGGCGGCGCGGTGAAGAACGTCCTGGCGATCGCAGCGGGCCTTTGCGATGGCCTCGGCTTCGGTCACAACGCCAGGGCCGCGCTCGTCACCCGCGGGCTTGCCGAGACGATGCGGCTGGCGCAAGCGATGGGTGGGCAACGTGAGACGGTGATGGGTCTCGCGGGGTTGGGCGATCTCGTCCTGACCTGCACGGGCGATCTCTCCCGCAACCGTCGCGTCGGACTGGGACTCGCCCGCGGGGACACCCTCGCGGCCGTGCTCGAGGCGCTGGGTCACGTTGCCGAGGGCGTGCTCGCAGCGCCGGGCGTACGGGCGCTAGCCCGGCACCATGCGGTGGACATGCCCATCGTCGAGGCCGTCGACCGCGTCTTGCACGAGGGCCTCGCGCCCGGCGCGGCGGTGGCCGAGCTCCTCAGACGCGAGCCGCGGGCCGAGCAGTCCTGAAGGCGGGAGTTCCGCTCCCGCGTGCCTAGCCGGCGCCGGTGCAGCCGAACTGGCGCCATGCCTCGTATACCGCGACCGCAACGGCGTTCGACAGGTTCAGGCTGCGCAATCCGGGCTGCATCGGAATGCGCAGCCTTCGGTCGGCCGCGAAGTCGGCGAGCACCGCATTCCCCAGTCCGGCGGTCTCGCGGCCGAACACCAGCACATCACCCGGCATGAACTGCGCGTCGTAGAGCGAGCGGTCGGCGTGGGTGGTGAACGCGAACCAGCGGCTTGCGCCGTTCGCATCCAGGGCACGCCGGCATGCGTCGAGGTCCGGATGCACCGCGACTCGCGCGTACTCGTGATAGTCGAGGCCGGCGCGGCGCAATGCCCGGTCGCTCATGCGAAATCCCAGCGGCTCGACGAGATGCAGCGCGGCGCCACTGTTGGCGCACAGGCGGATCACGTTGCCCGTGTTGGGGGGAATTTCCGGGGCGACCAGGACGACCGCAAGCGGAAGCGTCGACATCAGGCGTCGTTCGGCGGGAGCGTGCGGGCGATTACCCAGACGCAGACCCGGGCAGCGCCGCCGGCGAGGAGCGTGTGCGCCGCTTCGCCGGCGGTTGCGCCCGTGGTCATCACGTCATCCACCAGTGCCACGTGTCTGCCCGCGACGTCGCCGCTGCACGCGAAAGCGCCGCGCACGTTGGCCGCGCGTCCAGACCAGGGCAGTGCGGCCTGCGGGCTGCCGTCGCGCACCCTCGCGAGCAACCGCTCGACCTCCATGCCGAGCCCTGCCGCGGTTTCACGCGCGATCTCCTGTGCCTGGTTGAAGCCGCGCCGGCGTTGCCGCGCCGGGGTCAGCGGGAGCGGGACCAGGGCGTCGGGTCGCGCGGCCAGAGGCACGCGTGCCGCGATCTCCGCGGCGAGCGCTTGCGCCGCCCACGCGGCGAAGGCGAGCGCCCCGCCGTACTTCAATCGTTGCAGGATCCGGTCCACGGGGAAAGCATAGGCGAATACGGCGATCGTTGCCGCCTGCGCCGGAGGATGCGCGAGGCAGCGCCCGCACGTGCCGCCGGTCGACGTGGGCAGCGCGCAGGATGGACACGGTGGCGCGAGGCGGGGCAGGGCGCGGGTGCACGCGGTGCAGATCAAGGCGTCGCCGGCGGGCCCCGCGCATAGTGCGCAGCACTGCGGTAAAGCGCGCTGCGCGACGCGACGCAGCTGTCTGGCAAAGTGACCTCTTGCTCGAGCGTTCATCCGGGGCTCCGCGTTCGGCCGTCGCCGCTGTCAAATCGCCAAGGCCGATGCCAGGCGCTGGCACAGTCAAATCCTGTCAAATCGGCGATCTTTATAATTTGACAAGGGTGGGGCCCGACTCGACACTCGGCGCCACCGGGCCGTCATGTTGTCGGGTGAGTAGTGGCTCATGAGTCAGGAAGTGGATGCAGCCAGCAGCCAGCAGCCAGCAGCCAGCAGCCAGCAGCCAGCAGCCAGCAGCCAGC
>JBDTWB010000213.1:0-6422 GCA_040006895.1 Casimicrobiaceae bacterium
CGGCTGGCCGTACTCGTTGGTTCGCGGGGCCGTCATTGCGTCACCTTTCCTGTCCAGGCGGACCGGAGTCCGCGACGTCGCGCCAGTTGCATGGAGACTCGACCGTCGCGGGATTGCGGGAAGCAGGGCGGAGCCCTGCCACGCCTACCCGATAGAGCCGCCGCCGATCCGCGCTCGCACCCTGGTCTCCCATGTCTTGCCGCGCCCCCGGTGTCCCGGGTGCATGATAACGCCTGCGCAACGCCCGGCCGACGCGCCAGCCGGACGCTTGTCTCCTCGCACCGAATCCACCGACCGACTGCATGGACCTGCTGCTTGCCCTCACCCTGTTCTGCGCCGTCACGCTCTTCACACCGGGACCTAACAACCTGATGCTGATGGCGTCAGGACTCAACTTCGGATTCCGCAAGGGCATGCCGCATCTGCTCGGCGTGGTGTTCGGCTTCACGGCGATGGTGTTGCTGGTCGGCACCGGCCTGGGCGCCTTTTTCCACGCCTGGCCCGCCGCCTACGCGGTGCTCAAGTATGCCGGTGCAACCTACCTTCTCTACCTGGCCTGGCAGATCGCGACGGCGCCACCGCCCGGGCAGCGCGCGACGGGCACCACTTCTGCCGGCGCTCCGATCGGATTCCTGCAGGCGGCAGCGTTCCAGTGGGTCAATCCCAAGGCCTGGGTCATGTCGGTCGGGGCGGTTTCCACCTATGCGTCGGTCGCGCCGTTTCCGTTCAACGTGATTGTCATCGCGGCCCTGTTCTGCGTCCTGGGCGCTGCCTCGGCCGGCACCTGGCTCGGATTCGGCGCGGGTTTGCAGCGAGTGCTGAAGGACCCGCGCGCGATCCGCATCTTCAACGTCCTCATGGCCCTGCTGCTGGTGGCATCGCTGTATCCGATCCTGCTCGGCGACGGTCACCCGCAGGCGGGCGTACGCGCGCTCTAGGCGTTCGCGAGCTCGACCAGCACGTTCGCCAGCACCCGCGTCCCGGCAGCCAGATCCTCCGCCTCCGCGGATTCCGCCGGGTTGTGACTGACCCCATCCTTGCAGGGCACGAAGATCATGCCGGTGGGGCAGACGGCGTGCAGGAAGCGCGCGTCGTGGCCGGCCGCGGAGGGTAGATCCATGGTGGCGATGCCGAGGGCATGCGCGCTGCGACGGATCAGGTCGGTCATGGACGCGGGAAATTCCAGTGACATCGCGGTGGTGAGCTCGGTGACCTCGACCGTGCATGGTCCCTGCTGCGCTTCGCACAGTGGGCCGATGCGATCGCCCAACGCCTGCAGGGTGGCGGAATCGACGTGGCGCAGATCGATCGAGAAGTCCGCTGAAGCGGGCACGACCGACGGGGCGTTCGGCTTCACGTCCAGTCTGCCGACAGTGAATTTCACGACGTCCGCCTCGTCGTGCATCGCGTCGGCCAGCGCATCGATCATTCGCACCGCGGCGAGCAACGCATCCTTGCGCTCGCGGCGGGTCGCGGTGCCCGCGTGCGCTTCCTCGCCACGCACGCTGACCCGGAAGGTGCGCTTGCCCTGGATGCCCGTGACCACGCCGACCGTGTAGCCTTCGCGTTCCAGCACCGGGCCCTGCTCGATGTGCGCCTCGACGTACGCGCTCACAGTTCGGCCCAGCGGGCGCGTCGACAGGTCCGGGAACGCCACGGCCAGGTCCACGAGTCCTTGGCCGACGGTAATGCCGGCCTTGTCGCGCACGGTGAGGAAGCGTTCCAAAGCGGTGGCGCCGGTGAAGGCCGCCGACCCCATCATGCCGGGTGCGAAGCGCGAGCCCTCTTCGTTCATCCAGGCCACGACTTCGATCGGCCGCCGCAGAGTAATGCCGGCAGTGATGATGGCCTGCACGGCTTCGAGTCCTGCGAGCACGCCAAAGACGCCGTCGAACCGGCCCCCGGTTGGCTGGCTATCGAGGTGCGATCCCGTCACCACCGGCGCGGCATCAATGTCGGATCCTTCGAGGCGCAGAAACAGGTTGCCCGCAGGATCGGTGAACGCGCCGAGACCGAGCGCGCGTGCCCAGTCGACGAGCTCCCGCCAGGCCGCGATCTCTTCCGCCGAAAGGGCCTGGCGATTCACCCCGCCCCCGGGCAGCGCGCCATGGCACGCCATGCGCTCGAGCCGATCCCACAGCCGCGTCGCGTCGACGCACGCCGCCGGACCTGCTGGCTGGGTCACGCAGTCCTCATGATCTGCGCGGGCACGGCGCGCGGATCACGCTCGGTCCAGCGACCGGCCTCGACCTGGGCGATGAAGTCCCCGACCAGGCGATTGAAGAGTTCGGGCTCCTCGAGGTTGAGGGTGTGCCCGGTCTTGGGCAGCACCGCGAGGCCGCAGGCAGGAATCGTTTTCTTCAGGAAGATCGCCGGTTGCAGGCAATGATCATCCTCGTCTCCGGTCATGACCAGGGTGGGCACGCGCATCGTCCGCAAGCGCTCTTCGAGATCGTAGAGCGACGGCCGTCGCGCCTGCACGCCGCGCATGGTATTGGCCGCGCCCACGTCGGAATGCTGGGCGAGGAGGTCGGCGAATTCCTGCCAGCCGCGCGGATCCTTGTTCTGGAACTGCACGCGCGACGCGCCGAGTGAATAGGTCGCCGCGAATCGCTTGCTGCCCTGCGCCTCGAACTGCTTCGCGACCTCGAGGGAAACGTCGCGAAAGTACGTTTCGAACGCCTTCTCGGCGCCGTAGCCCGCACCGGCCGCGACCAGCGAGAGCGCGCGTTGCGGGGATTCGAGGCCCAAATGCAGCGCCGCGAATCCGCCCATCGACAGGCCGACGACATGGGCCCGGTCGACCTTCGCCGCATCGAGCACGGCCACGATATCCTGCACCGCCCGCAGCTGCGAATAGGCATCGACGTCCGGTGGCACGTCGGACGGTGGGTAGCCGCGGGCCGCGAAGGTGATGCAGCGGTGCGCGCGGGCAAAATGCCGCATCTGCGGCTCCCAGCTCCGGTAGGTGCCGCCGAATTCGTGCACGAACACGATCGGCGTGCCGCTGCCCGCTTCCTCGTAATGCAGGCGCACGCCGTCATTGGTATTCGCGTAGCTCATGATCGCGTCCTCAGAAGAGTGCAGCCACTTCGACCGGACCGCGCGCCTTCGCCGCCATCTCGGGCAGCGCCGCGCAGAACGCATCGGCCCAGGCCTCGGGCACGGTCGTGCTTACCTTCACGAACCGATGGCCGAACGTAGGGGTGTGGTAGGTACCCTGCCGGATCATGATGTTCCGTTCGCGATAGACCGCGCACAGCGCCTCCGGCGTGATGCCGGCGTCGATGCACTCGATCACCAGGAAATTGGCCTGCGACGGGTAGACCGCGATCGACATGCCCGGCACCTTGGCGACGGCCTTGGCGATCTCGGCCTGGTTGCGGCGCTGGCGGCGATTGATCTCCGGGAACCACGTGCCCTTGATCTTGAGCCCGGCGATCGCCGCGCGCTGGGAGAGGACATTGCACCCCAGGTTGTTCGGCGGGGCGGCCGCGAGACGCTCGATCAGGTCGGGATGGGCAACGACCGCGCCGACCCGCAGGCCCGCGAGTCCCAGCCACTTGGAAAAGCTGTAGATCGTGACCGTGCGCTCGGGGTAGAACTTCGCTGCCAGCGTGTGATCGTCGGCGAAATGGAAGTAGGTGCAATCGTGCAGGAAGTAGGCGCCGACGCGTCGGGCGATGGCCGTGAAGGCCTCGATCTCCGCCACGGTGTAGCACACGCCGAGCGGATTGTTCGGATCGACGAGATAGATGATGCGCGTCTTGTCGGTGACCGCCGCTTCGAGCTGCGCCACCGTGAGCTTGTAGCCGTTCTCGGGCTTGTAGATCGGGATCTCGATCACGTTGGCGCCGGCGGCGCGCGCAAACTCGAGCGGCCATTTCCAGCCCGGATCCGTCGTCACGAAGTCCACGCCGGGCTCCATCAAGGTATGGCAGACGTTGTAGAGCCCTTCTACCGCGCCGTCGGTCACGAGCACCGATTGCTTGTCGCCGCTCAGTCCCAGATCCGCGAGAATGCCGGCCCGCAGCTCCTCGAACCCGGCGGGCGGGGCGTAGGCGTGGTACTCCTCGGTCTCGATGGCATCGAGCATCGCCTGCTTCACTGCCGGATGGGGATGGAAGTGATTGGTGTTCTGGCCCAGCCACATGAGGCCCGGGGTGTTGCACAGGCGGTCGAAGTGCTGGTTACGGATCTCGAACTTACGCACGCTCCACCGTCCTTTCCTTGATGATCGAGCCGCGCGACGCGATGCCACCGTCGATGGTGACGACCGTGCCGGTGATGTAGCCGGCGCGCGGCGATGCCAGGAATACCATGAGGTCGGCGACCTCTTCCGGCGTGGCGGGGCGCCCGCCGGGATACTTCTCGCGGAGCTCCTGCCAGCGGCTCTCGTCGCCGTACCAGTCGAGCGCGCGGCGCTTGTTGATCTTGACCATGCGATCGGTCTCGACCGGTCCCGGGTTGACTCCGACCACCCGCACGCCGAAGTCGAGGCTCTGGCCGCCGAGCGCCTTGGTGAAGGCCATCAGTGCCGCATTGCCCGTGCTCCCGGCGATGTAGTTGGCATCCCAGTTCTCGCCGGAGTTGCCGATGTCGTTGATGATCACGCCCGAACGGCGCGTTTTCATCCGCGCGTAGACCGAACGCGTGAGGTTGATGTAGCCGAAGAGCTTGAGATCGTAGCCGCGCCGCCAGTCGTCCTCCGTCAGGGACTCGATCGGTCCGGACGGGACCTCGCCGGCATTGTTGATCAGGATGTCGACGTCGCCGGCGGCCTCCGCCAGCGCCGTCATGTTCGCCGACACGGACAGGTCGAGCGCATGCACCGCGACCGCGGTGCCGTGGGTGCGGACGATGTCGGCACGCAACGACTCGAGCGCATCGGCGGAGCGCGCGGCGAGGTGGAGGTTGCACCCTTCGGCGGCGAAGGCCTTGGCCGTGGCGCGGCCGATACCCTTGGATGCGCCGGTCACCAGCACCGACATTCCCTTCAAGCCCAGATTCATGACGTGTTCCTTTTGCTTCGGCGTGAGGTGGCGAGCACCGGGACGGGCGCTCGCGCGCCAGGCGACCGCGAAACGACCGCTATTCCTTCGGCATGCCATAGGTGCGGTTGGCGAACCACTCCGCCGCCGCCACCAGTCCGTACAGCCCGAGGCCGGCGACGCACAGCACTGCGATCGCCGCCATGGCGATGACGGTGTCGGCGCGCGCGGTCGCGAAGATGATGAGATAGCCGAGCCCCTGCTGCGCGGTGATGAACTCGCCGATGATCACCCCGATGATCGCGAGGGTCATCGCGATCTTCATGCCACTGAAGATGTACGGCAGGGCGGCGGGAAAGCGCACGCTGCGAAACACTTGCCATTCGGTGGCGGTGAGCGACCGGCACAGTCGCACCATGTTGCGATCGACGCTCAAGAGGCCGGCCGTCGTGGCGATCACGATGGGGAAGAAGGCGATGAACACCGAGAACGCGAGGCGCGACTGCGCGCCGATGCCGAGCCAGATGATGAACAATGGCGCGAGCGCGATCTTGGGAATGAGCTGGAAGAACACCAGGTTCGGATAGAGCGCCTCGCGGGCGATCGTCGAGTAGGTGATCAGGATGGCAAGACCGATCCCCAGGAGGCTGGCGATGACGAAGCCACCGGCGGATTCGAGCGTAGTCGGGATCGCATGCTTCAGCAGGATGGCGTGCTGGTCCAGCATCATCCGGGCGATGGCGCTCGGCGCGGGCAGGATCACCTCCGGAACATTGCCGAGCCGCACCGCAAGCTCCCAGGCGAAAAGAACCGCCAGGGCGAGCGCGACCGGGAGCACGATGGCCCGCGCGCTGGTCCACACGTAGGCGCTTCGCCTCGCGCCGATCGCGTCGCCGGTCTCCGTGCCGATGTTCATGCGGAGGGTGCTGCTGCCTGACGCTGCCATGCGCGTTCCATTCAATGCATTGCCGGAGCGCCGGCAGCGGTACCGGGAACTGCATGGGCCTGTTCGATGGTGAGTCGCAGGGTGCGACACGCCTCGGCGAAGGCCGGGGTTTCCTCGATCTCGAAGGGCCGGGGGCGCTCGAAGGACACCGGCAAGTCGAGGATGATCGACGAGGGCCGGCCCCCCATCACCAGCACGCGATCGGACAGGTACACGGCCTCGCGGATGCTGTGGGTCACGAACAGCACGGTCTTGCGGTACCGCTCCAGCAGCTCCGACAGCACGACGTTCATCTGGTCACGGGTGATGGCGTCGAGCGCGCTGAAGGGCTCGTCCATGAGCAGCACCTGGGGATCGTGGATCAGCGCGCGGCAGATCGCGACCCGCTGGCGCATGCCGCCGGAAAGCTCGTGCGGTCGCTTGCTCTCGAAGCCCGCCAGGCCCACCCGGACCAGGAGCTCCTGCGCCCGCTCCTGGTAGTCGCG
>JBDTWB010000214.1:0-6343 GCA_040006895.1 Casimicrobiaceae bacterium
CCTCTGCCCTCTGCCCTCTGCCCTCTGCCCTCTGCCCTCTGCCCTCTGCCCTCTGCCCTCTGACACTGACAACTGACGACTGATGGACCACATCCCGCTCAGCACCCTCGGCATCGCCCTCGCGATCCTGCTCGTGACCTCGGGGTTCTTTTCCCTCGCCGAGACGGCCATGATGGCCGCCAACCGTTTCCGCCTGAGGCATCGCGCCAAGCAAGGCGAGAAAGGCGCGGCGGCGGCCCTTGGCCTGTTGAGTGAGACTGACCGTTTGCTGGGCGTGATCCTGCTCGGCAACAACCTGATCAACGCCGCCGCCGCGACGCTGACAACGGTGATCACCGTGCGCCTCTTCGGCCAGGGCCAGCTCGCCCTTGCGGTGGCGACCATCGCGATCACCTTCGCGATCCTGGTTTTTTCCGAGATCACACCCAAGGTTATCGGCGCGGCCCACGCCGACGGCATCGCCCCGATGGTGAGCTACGCGCTGGTGCCGCTGCTGCGCATCGCCACGCCGGTGGTCTGGTTCGTCAACCTGTTCGTGGGCACCCTGCTCTGGCTCTTCCGGATCGATCCGTCGCGCCAGTCCGAAACGCCCCTCAGCCAGGAGGAACTGCGCAGCCTGGTGCTCGAGGGCCAGTACTTCCGCGGCAAGCATCGCGCTGTGCTCGCCAACCTGCTCGACGTGGAGTCGATCACGGTCGACGACATCATGACCCCGCGCAACCACCTGCATGCGATCGACATCTCCGAGCGCCCGGGAGTGCTGGCCCAGCAACTCGCCACGTCGCATCACACCCGGCTCCCGGTGTACGAACGTGACCTCGACAACATCGTCGGCTTCCTGCATGTGAAGCAGGTGCTGCAGCTGCAGCAGTCCGACAGTGTCGACGAGGCGCACCTGCGCGCCATCCTCAGGGCTCCCTATTTCATCCCGGCCGGGACCCCGATCCTGGCGCAGTTGCAGCAGTTCCAGACCGATCGCCAGCGCATCGGCCTGGTCGTCGACGAGTACGGCGACCTCAAGGGCCTGGTCACCATCGAGGACATCGTCGAGGAGATCGTCGGCGACTTCACCACGCCGGCGCCGGACTCCGCCGGGTCGTACGGCCGCTCGCCCGACGGCAGCGCCGTGGTCGACGGCATGTCACCGCTGCGGACCTTGAACCGGCGGCTCGGGACGGCCTTTGCCCTGGACGGTCCCAAGACCCTCAATGGCCTCATCGTCGAGGCCCTCGGCGAAATCCCCGAGGCAGGCACCCGCCTGACCCTGGCCGCCCAGCCCATGGAAATCCTCCAAACCCAAGGCCGGGCGGTGAAAGTGGTACGCCTGCTGCCGCCCAAGGCGGCAACCACCCCGCCGTTGCCTTTACAAGGCCCCGACGGACGGGCATCATCGAAGAGCTAAGTTTCATGCGCCTGGAATAACTTGCGCACCGAAGCTCAAGGGCCGGCTCAACCCGGCCGATAACCACTGGGACCGCCCGAGGGCGCCCCTTTTCGACACCACGCGCCACCCACGCCCAAGACGCCGTACGACCCATGGCCACCCACGCCGCCGCCACCCGGAACATCAGCGGACTCGCGCGCGCCCTCGCCCAGCATGGCCTCATGACCGAGACCGATGCCGAGGCCATGCAATCGCAGGCCCGCACGGCGGGCATCTCCTTCGTCGAGCAGGTCCTGACCGGCAAACGCCTGTCGTCCACCCAGCTCGCCACGTTCGCCTCGCGCGCCTTCGGGATCCCGCTCTTCGACCTGACGGCCTTCGACCTCCAGCAGGTCCCGAAGGAGCTCGTCGACATCAAGATGGCCCAGAACCGCCGCGTGCTGCCTTTGCAGAAGCGGGGCAACCGGCTCTATGTGGGAACCTCGGACCCCGCCAATCTACAGGCGTTGGAGGAACTCCGGTTCAAGACCAACCTGGTCATCGAGCCCGTGGTAGTCGAGGACGACAAGCTCCGCCAGGCCCTCGACAAGCTTGCTGAATCGACCGGCTCGAACCTCGAAGCCGCGTCCGACATGGGCGACCTGGAGGTCGAGTTCCGCGACGCCGACAGCAGCGCGGCCGACGATGAGTCCAAGGCGGAGATCGAGGACGCCCCGGTCGTCAAGTACATCCAGAAGATCCTGCTCGACGCCATCTCGGCCGGGGTCTCCGACATCCATTTCGAGCCCTACGAGAAGTACTATCGCATCCGCTACCGTCTCGACGGGGTGCTGATGGAGGTGGCGCAGCCGCCGCTGGTCATCAAGGACAAGGTTGCTTCGCGCATCAAGGTGATCTCCAAGCTCGACATCGCCGAGAAGCGGGTGCCGCAGGACGGGCGCATGAAACTGGTCCTGTCCAAGACAAAGTCGATCGACTTCCGGGTGTCGACCCTCCCGACGCTCTTCGGCGAGAAGATCGTGATGCGGATCCTGGACTCCGCCGGAGTCAAGCTCGGCATCGAGGCGCTGGGCTACGAGCCTGCACAGCAGAAGCATCTCCTCAATGCGATCAATCGTCCATATGGGATGGTCCTGGTCACCGGCCCGACCGGCAGTGGCAAGACGGTTTCGCTCTACACCTGCCTCAACATCCTGAACCAGCCCGGCATCAACATCTCGACCGCCGAAGACCCCGCGGAAATCAACCTGCCCGGGATCAACCAGGTGAACGTCAACGACAAGGCGGGCCTCACGTTCTCGGCCGCCCTGAAGTCGTTCCTGCGCCAGGATCCGGACATCATCATGGTCGGCGAGATCCGCGATCTCGAGACCGCCGATATCGCCATCAAGGCCGCGCAGACCGGCCACCTGGTGCTGTCGACACTGCACACCAACGACGCGCCCGCGACCCTCCAGCGCCTGGCCAACATGGGCGTCGCGCCGTTCAATATCGCCTCATCGGTCATTTTGATCACCGCCCAGCGCCTCGCCCGCAAACTATGCACGCAGTGCAAGCGGCCGGAGGACATCCCGCCCGAGGCGCTGCTGCGCGCCGGATTCGCCGAGGCCGATCTCGACGGGACCTGGCAACCGTACGGCCACGTCGGCTGCGATCACTGCAAGGGCACCGGCTACAAGGGCCGGCTCGGCATCTACGAGGTCATGCCGATCACCGACGAGATGCGACTCATCATCATGCGCAACGGCTCGGCCATCGACATCGCCGCCCAGGCGCGCAAGGAAGGCGTGTCGAATCTCCGTCAATCCGGCCTGCTCAAGGTGAAAGCCGGGATCACATCGCTCGAAGAGATCGAAGCGGTCACCAACGAGTAGCAAGGGAACAGCCATGGCCACAGCCGCCCTGTCGCGTCGCGACGTCAAGGAATTCGTCTTCGTCTGGGAAGGCACCGATCGCAACGCGCGCCAGTTGCACGGCGAGGTGCGCGCGCCATCGGAAACCGTGGTGCGCACCAACCTGCGCCGCCAGGGCATCCGGGTCACCAAGATCAAGCGCCAGACGTTTCGCGGTGGGAAGAAGATCACCGAGAAGGACGTCACGATGTTCACCCGGCAGCTCGCCACGATGCTGAAGGCGGGTGTGCCGCTGTTGCAGTCCTTCGAGATCGTCGCCCGCGGCCACAGCAATGCGCGCTTCTCGCGGCTGATGATGGACATCAAGGCCAAGGTCGAATCCGGATCGAGCCTGTCACAGGCGTTCAAGGAGCATCCCGAGCACTTCGACAACCTTTACTGCAACCTGGTCGCGGCTGGCGAGACCGCCGGCATGCTGGACGGCATCCTGGACCGCCTCGCGGTCTACAAGGAGAAGATCCTCGCCATCAAGTCCAAGATCAAGTCAGCGATGTTCTATCCGGCCTCGGTGGTCGTGGTCGCGATCGTGGTGGTGTGGGTCATCATGGTGTTCGTGATCCCTGCCTTCAAGAAGGTGTTCTCGAGCTTCGGCGCCGGCTTGCCGGCGCTCACCGAGATCGTGATCGCCATCTCCGACTTCATGGTCTCGTACTGGTGGGTGTTCGCCGCCGTCATCGTCGGCGGCTCGATGCTGGTATCGACCTTGTGGAAGCGCTCCGATGCCTTCCGCTTCGGCTGCGACCGCATGTTCCTCAGGATCCCGGTGCTGGGTCCCATCATGGAAAAGGCCGCGATCGCGCGCTGGACGCGCACCTTGTCGACCATGTTCGCGGCCGGCGTGCCGCTGGTGGAGTCGCTCGACGCCGTCGCCGGCGCCTCCGGAAACCGGGTGTTCGAGCAGGCGACCCGCAAGGTGCAGACGCAAGTCGCAACCGGATCGAGCCTCACCAACGCAATGATGTCGACCGGCCTTTTCCCGAACATGGTGCTGCAGATGACCCAGATCGGCGAGGAATCCGGTGCCCTCGACGGCATGCTCTCCCGGGTCGCGGACTTTTTCGAGCGCGAAGTCGACGATGCCGTCGCCTCGCTGTCGAGCCTGCTGGAGCCGATGATCCTCGCCTTCCTCGGCGTTGTGATCGGCGGCCTGGTCATCGCCATGTACCTGCCGATCTTCAAGCTCGGCTCGGTGGTTTGACCCGCACGTCGCCACGGCCGTGATTCCGGGAAGGCCGCGCGCCTCGTTCGGACGCCGGTCCCGGGGTCGCCCCGGGGTGCGGCGCGCCTTGCGCCGGCTGCCCGCGGGACCTTCCGTACGCGCATGCTGATCGCCGCCACCAACCCGGTGCTGTTCTGGTCGCTGGCCGCGGTGTTTGGACTGTGCGTCGGCAGCTTCCTCAACGTGGTCATCCATCGCGTGCCCAGGATGCTCGAGCGGCAATGGCAGGCGCAATGCGCCGAGCTCGCCGGTACGGAGCCGGCGCCCGCGCCGGCCTACAACCTGGTCGTGCCGCGCTCGGCATGTCCGGGGTGCGGCCGGCCGATCCGGGCCCTGGAAAACGTGCCGGTGGTCTCGTGGCTCGCCCTGCGCGGCAAGTGCGCCGGCTGCGGCGCGCGCATTCCGGCACGCTATCCGCTGGTCGAGCTGCTGGGCGCAGTCGCTCTCGTCGCCGCGGTGCTGCGTTTCGGCCCGACCTGGCAGGGCCTCGCGGCCGCCGGACTGCTCTGGGCGCTGCTGGCCCTGACTTTTATCGACTTCGACACCCAGCTCCTCCCGGACAACATCACCCTGCCGTTGCTGTGGGCAGGACTCCTCGTCAACCTGTGGGAGTTGTTCGCCCCGCTCACGAGCGCGGTCATCGGCGCCGTCGCCGGCTACCTGTCCCTGTGGACCGTGTATTGGCTGTTCAAGCTCCTGCGCAACAAGGAAGGTATGGGCTATGGCGATTTCAAGCTGCTCGCGGCGCTCGGGGCGTGGCTCGGCTGGCAGATACTCCCTCTCATCGTGCTGCTCTCCTCCGCCGTCGGCGCGCTCATCGGCATCGGCCTCATCGTGACGAAGGGTCGCGACCACAACGTGCCGCTGGCCTTCGGCCCGTACCTGGCGATCGCGGGCGCCATCGCGCTCTTCGGGGGACGCGCACTGACGGCGATCTACCTGCCGTGACCCTGGTGGTGGGCCTCACCGGAGGCATCGGCAGCGGCAAGTCGGCGGTTGCCGAGGTCTTTGCTGCCCAGGGCGCCGCCATCACCGATACCGACGTCCTGGCGCACCGCCTGACCGAGCCAGGCGACGAGGGCCATGCGGCCATCGTCGCGGCCTTCGGGAAGGACGTGCTGGACGTCACGGGGCGGATCGACCGGTCGCGGCTTCGCGAGCGCGTGTTCGCGGAGGCGGCGTCGCGGTCGATGCTCGAAGCGGCGCTGCATCCCCTGATCCGAGCTGCGGCGCTCGCCGACGTGGCGACGTGGTCGAGCCCCTACGGCTTGCTGGTCGTGCCGCTGCTCGTCGAACGGGGGGGACTGACGCACGTCGTGGACCGGGTCCTGGTGGTGGATTGCCCCGAAGACGTGCAGATCCATCGCGTCATGTTGCGTAGCGGCTTGGCCGAATCGGACGTGCGTGCGATCATGGCCACCCAGCTCACCCGAGCCGCGCGATTGGCCGCCGCCGATGACGTCATCGACAACGGCGGCACACTGGAGCAGCTCGGACCGCAAGTCGCGGCCCTCGACCGGCGTTATCGCGAACTGGCCGCGGCTTAAGCGTCAACCCGCCACCCGAGCGCCGCCCGAGGAGCGACCGATGCACGAGCTGGTGCACAATGACGTAGTCCCGATGACGTCACCCGCCCCCGCCACGATTCCGACCATCCGCTACGAGCATCCACTGAACGAGCGCATCCGCACCTTGATGCGGCTCGAGGTGCTGTTCCATCGCGTCGCGTTCTTCGCGGAACAGGTGACGGCGGCCGATCACCACATCGCGCTGCTCGCGCTGTTCGAGATCACCGACGTCGCCGCGCGCGCCGACCTCAAGACCGAC
>JBDTWB010000215.1:0-6339 GCA_040006895.1 Casimicrobiaceae bacterium
GTCGCCGGATTCGAGTCCCTGGCCGAGCTTGCCCTGGACGTGCGCTGGGCCTGGAACCATGCGACCGACGAAGTCTGGCGGCGACTGGATCCCGTGCTCTGGCAACTCACCCACAACCCCTGGAGCGTGCTGCAGACCGCCGCGCGCGATCGGATCGAGGCAGCGTGGACCGATCCGGCCTTCCGCAGTCAGGTCGACGGCCTGGTGCAGTCGCGCCGTCGTGCGGAAGACGCGCCCGCATGGTTCCAGCAGACCCACCCGCAGGCGGAGCTCGGCTGCGTCGCATATTTCAGCATGGAGTTCATGCTGAGCGAGGCGTTGCCCATCTATTCAGGAGGCCTCGGCAACGTGGCCGGCGACCAGCTCAAGGCGGCGAGTGACCTGGGCGTGCCGGTGATCGGCGTAGGGCTTCTCTATCAGCAAGGCTATTTCCGGCAGGCGCTCGACCAGGACGGTGCGCAACAGGCGCTCTATCCTTACAACGAGCCCGGGCAACTGCCGATCACGCCGCTGCGGCAGCCGAGCGGCGAATGGCTGCGCCTGGAGATCGCGGCGCCCGGCGGCTCGATCTGGCTGCGCGCCTGGCAGGTGCGAGTCGGCAAGACCAGGCTTTTCCTGCTGGACAGCAACGATGCCGCCAACCTTCCCATCCATCGCGGGATCACCAGCGAGCTCTACGGCGGCGGCCCGGAGCTGCGCCTTCAGCAGGAGCTCCTGCTCGGCATCGGCGGCTGGCGATTGCTCGAGGCGCTCGGCATCCGGCCCGAGGTCTGCCACCTGAACGAGGGACACGCGGCCTTCGCGGTGCTCGAACGTGCCCATGCTTTCATGCAGGCGACCGGACAGCCGTTCGATGTTGCGCTCGCCGTTACCCGGGCGGGTAACGTCTTCACCACCCATACCGCAGTGCCCGCGGGTTTCGATCGTTTCGCGCCGAGCCTCATCGCTCGATACCTCGGCGCGTATGGCACACAGAGTCTCGGCATCACCCTCCACGAATTGCTCGCCCTCGGCCGCGACGACCCGGACGATCCGGCCCAACCTTTCAACATGGCCTACCTGGCCGTTCGCGGCAGCGGCGCGGTCAACGGGGTGAGCCGCCTGCACGGGCAGGTTAGCCGGCAGATCTTCCTGCCGCTCTTCCCGCGCTGGCCGGAACACGAAGTGCCCATCGGACACGTGACCAACGGTGTCCACATGCCTACCTGGGACTCGGCGCCGGCCGATGATCTTTGGACCCAAGCCTGCGGCAAGGACCGTTGGCTGCGTACGACGGAAACCCTTGAGCAGGACATCCTGCGCATCCCGGACGCCACGCTCTGGCAATTCCGCGGTGCTTCCCGCACGGCGTTGGTCGACTACGCCCGGGGGCGACTGTCCCGCCAGCTGGCTGCGTCCGGCGCCTCGCCCGAGGAGGTCGAAGGCGCGAAGCGGGTATTCGATCCCGAGCACCTGACCATCGGTTTCGCGCGCCGCTTCGCCACGTACAAGCGGCCGAACCTGCTGCTGCACGACCCCGAGCGGCTGCTGCGTCTGTTGAGCGATCCGCAGCGTCCGGTGCAGCTCATCATGGCGGGCAAGGCACATCCGGCGGATCAGGCCGGCCAGGCGCTGATCCGGGAATGGACCCACTTCGTCCGGCGGCCGGAGGTGCGCCCGCACGCGATGTTCCTCAGCGACTACGACATGCTGCTCACCGAGCAGCTGGTGCAGGGGGTCGACGTCTGGCTCAACACGCCCCGCCGCCCCTGGGAAGCCTGTGGAACGAGCGGCATGAAGGTGCTCGTCAACGGCGGGATCAACGTCTCGGAACTGGACGGCTGGTGGGCAGAGGCCTATGCCCCCGAGGTCGGCTGGGCATTGGGGGACGGTCGGGAGCACGGCGACGACCCGGCGTGGGATGCGGTCGAGGCCGATGCACTGTTCGATCTCCTCGAGCGTGAGGTGATCCCCGCGTTCTACGACCGCGACCGTAGCGGGATCCCGACGGCCTGGGTCGCGCGGATGCGCGAGAGCATGGCCCGCCTGACACCGCAGTTCTCCTCCAACCGGGCGGTGCGCGAATACACGGAGCAGTTCTATCTGCCGGCAGCGAGCCGCTATCGTGCGCGCGCGGCGGCGGGCGGCGCGATGGGCAAGGAACTGGTGGACTGGCAGCATGGCCTGGCGCAGACCTGGGCGACGCTTCGTTTCGGCGCGACCAAGGTCGCGACCGGCGGCGAGGAGCACGCCTTCGAGGTCGAGGTGCGGCTCAATGAGCTCGATCCTGGCGCCGTGTGCGTCGAGCTCTACGCCGACGGGATCGACGGCGGTGCGCCCGTCCGGCAGCCAATGGAGCGCGCCCGCAGACTGCCCGGCGCGCTGGGCGGCGATGTCTACGCCGCGCGTGTTCCGGCTACCCGGCCGCCGTCGCACTACACGCCACGCGTGGTGCCCTGCCGCGACGGCGTCATCGTGCCGCTCGAAGCGGCGCACATCCTCTGGCAGCGATGAACGCACCGACCACCAGTACGCCCACGCGCGCGCTGCAGGACTACGCAGCGGCGGTGTGCGAGCGTTCGGCCTTGCGCCGGGGCGTTCCCCTGCCGATGGGCACCCATGCCTATGGAGGCGGCGTCAACTTCGCGATCTTCAGCCGACACGCCACGCGCGTGCGCCTGGAGCTCTTCGAGCGGACCGAGGACGCGACCCCGGCGCGGGCGATTGACCTCGATCCCCGGGCCAACCGCACGGGCGACGTGTGGCACGTGTGGGTGGAGGGGCTGGGGCCAGGACAGCTCTATGCTTACCGGATCGATGGACCGTACCAGCCCATGGCCGGCCATCGCTTCAACTCCAGCAAGGTGCTCCTGGATCCGTTCGCGACGGCGATCGCGCCGTTGCCCACCTGGGACTTTGGCGCTGCGCGCGGCTATGACCCGGCGGCGCCGGAGGCCGATCTCGTGCGATCGACGCGTGACGATGCCGGCGCCATGCCGAAATGCGTGTTCACGCCCGCGTACTTCCAGTGGGACGACGATCAGCCGCTGCGCCGGCCCTGGTCGAGCACGGTGATCTACGAGCTGCACGTCCGCGGCCTGACGGTGCATGGCTCCGCCGGCAGCAAGTTTCCCGGCACCTATCGCGGCCTGATCGAAAAAATCCCCTATCTGAAGGACCTGGGGGTGACGGCGGTGGAACTGATGCCGGTGTTCGAGTTCAACCATGCGGAGGGACCGAGCCTCGATCCCCTGACCGGGAGGCGACTCGGCAACTACTGGGGCTACGATCCCGTGGCCTTCTTCGCCCCGAAGGCTTCCTACAGCAGCGCGGGCGGGCTGGGACAGCAGAACCTCGAGTTCAAGGAGATGGTCCGGGCGCTGCATCGCGCCGGCATCGAGGTGTTCCTGGATGTCGTGTTCAACCACACGGCAGAAGGCAACGAGCTGGGACCGACGCTGTGCTGGCGCGGCATCGACAACGCGATCTTCTACACCCTCGCAGGCGACGGCCGCCACTACATGGATTACGCGGGCACCGGCAATACCGTCAACGCCAACCACCCGGTCGTGCGGGAATACATCCTGACCGCGCTGCGCTACTGGGTGATGGAAATGCATGTCGACGGATTCCGCTTCGACCTCGCCTCGATCCTCGGCCGGGACCGCACGGGCAAGCTGCTCGCCAATGCTCCGCTCCTGGAAGGGATCGCCGAGGACCCGATCCTGCGGGACGTGAAAATCATCGCCGAGGCGTGGGATGCCGCCGGCGCCTACGAGGTGGGCAGTTTCTCGGAGCGGCGCTGGGCGGAATGGAATGGCCGCTATCGGGACGACGTGCGGCGCTTCTGGCGTGGTGATCCGGGCATGCTCGGCCTGTTCGCCAGTCGCATCGGCGGCAGCGCCGACATCTATGCCGCGTCGGGCAAGGGTCCCGAGGCCAGCATCAATTTCATCACCTGTCACGACGGCTTCACCCTGAACGACCTGGTGAGCTACCGCGACAAGCACAACGAAGCCAACGGGCATCACAACCAGGACGGGAGCGATGCCAATCTGAGTGCCAATTATGGCGTCGAAGGCGAGACGTCGGATCCACAAATCGAAGCACTGCGGCAACGGCAGATCAGGAATTTCCTGTTCACCTTGCTGATCTCCCGCGGGGTGCCGATGCTCCTGGGCGGGGACGAGTTCCGCCGCACCCAGCGCGGCAACAACAACCCTTACTGCCAGGACAACGAGACGAGCTGGTTCGACTGGAACATGCTCGCGGCGCACGCGGAACTGCATCGGTTCGTGCGCGCGATGATCGCCTTTCGCCGGGCGCACCCGGTGCTCGCCGAGGAGCAGTTCTACACGGACGCCGAGATCGAATGGTTCGGGCCGCAGGGCGTGTCGCCCGACTGGACCGATCCGCAGGCACGGCAACTGGCGTGCCTCGTCCATCAGGACGGGCAGGGCGCGCTTTGCCTGCTGTTCAATGCCGGCGGCGAGGCGGTCGATTTTCGCTTGCCACCGCTGGCTTACGGTGCGCGCTGGCACGTGGCCGTGAACACCGCCCTCGCCGCGCCGAGCGACTGCAATGCCTCGGGCGAGGAGCCGCCGGTGGTCGATCCGCAGTCGTTCCGGCTGGAGGGCTTCGCCAGTGCTGCGCTCCTGGCCCGACCGTCATGACCGCGGATCGCGCATGGGGGTGGCCCGCAATGACAGCGCCGGACCGGCTGCCGGGACGCGAGCGATCGCGACATCACCGCAACCCGCCGCGGACGGGTCGGGCTCGACATGACCACCGCGCGTTGGACCGAAGAAACCGCCGTTAGCCAAGCCTCAAAGCAGGAGATCTGAAGCATGAAAACCAAGACCAAGTCGCTCTCCCCGGATCTGCTCGGGAAGATGGATGCCTACTGGCGCGCCGCGAATTACCTGTCGGTGGGCCAGATCTATCTCTACGACAACCCACTTTTGAAGCGGCCGCTCGAGCTCACGGACGTGAAGCACATGCTGCTGGGCCACTGGGGCACGACGCCCGGACAAAACTTCATCTACGTGCACCTCAACCGGGTGATCAAGAAGTACGACCTCGACATGATCTATGTCTCGGGCCCCGGCCACGGTGGCCCGGCAGTGGTCGGCAACACCTATCTCGAGGGGACCTACAGCGAAATCTATCCCAACGTCAGCCAGGACGAGGCGGGCCTGCGCAAGCTGTTCATCCAGTTCTCGTTTCCCGGAGGCATTCCCAGCCATGTATCGCCCGAGTGCCCGGGTTCGATTCACGAAGGCGGCGAGCTCGGCTACTCACTCAGCCATTCCTTCGGTGCAGTGTTCGACAATCCCGACCTGGTCGTCGCCTGCGTCGTCGGTGATGGCGAGGCGGAGACGGGCCCGCTGGCCACGGCCTGGCATTCCAACAAGTTCCTCGATCCCGTCACCGACGGCGCGGTCTTGCCGATCCTGCATCTCAACGGCTACAAGATCGCCAACCCGACGATCCTCGCCCGCATCGAGCACGAAGAGCTGGAGCAGCTGCTGCGTGGCTACGGCTGGACGCCGTACTTCGTGGAGGGAGACGAGCCCGAGCTGATGCACGAGGCGATGGCCGCGACGCTCGATGCCGCGGTGGAAATGATCAGGCGCATCCAGGAGGATGCCCGGGTCCGCGGCAACCTCACACGCCCGCGCTGGCCGATGATCGTGCTTCAGTCGCCCAAGGGTTGGACCGGCCCGAAGGTCGTCGACGGCCTGCAGATCGAAGGCACGTTCCGCGCGCACCAGGTGCCGTTGTCCGACCCGGCGACGCATCCCGAGCACCTCGCGCTGCTGGAAGCTTGGCTGCGAAGCTACCGCCCGGAGGAGCTTTTCGATCCGCAGGGGCGCCTGCTCCCGGAACTGGCGGAACTCGCGCCCGAAGGGGAGCGCCGCATGGGCTCGAATCCCCACGCCAACGGCGGGATGCTGCTGCGGGACCTGCGCATGCCGGACTTCCGTGACTACGCAGCCGACGTGCCTGCGCCCGGCGCGCCGGGCATCGGCGACACGCACGTGCTCGGCCGCTTCCTGCGCGACGTGGTGAAGCTCAATGCCGAACAGCGCAATTTCCGGGTCTTCGGACCCGACGAGACGCTGTCCAACGGGCTGGAAGCCCTCTTCGAGGCGACCGAGCGCCAATGGGATGCGAAGACCCAGCCGAACGACGTTTTCCTCGCCCCGACCGGACGGGTGCTGGACTCGATGCTGAGCGAGCACCAGTGCGAAGGCTGGCTCGAGGGCTATCTGCTCACCGGGCGGCACGGGCTGTTCAACTGCTACGAGGCGTTCATCCACATCGTCGACTCGATGTTCAACCAGCACGCCAAGTGGC
>JBDTWB010000216.1:0-6336 GCA_040006895.1 Casimicrobiaceae bacterium
AAGTAAACCCCGCCGCGCCGGCCGAGCCCTCCGGCCATGCCCATGCCGGAGAAGAGCATCACCACGAAGCCCACCACCGCGGCGAGCACGGCGACGATCAGGGATCCCGCCACGAACCACGCGCCCGCCCCGATCACGCCGGCCCCGACGGTGGAGCCCACGGCGCGCCCGAGTACCCGTCGCAGCACGCCGCCCAGCACCGGCACCCCGATGAACAGCAGCAGGAGCAGCGTGCCGAAGTCGAATCCCTGCGCGGGTCGCTGCGGGCGCTCGGTAGCCTTGGGCGGCAACGGCTCGCCACGGTCCACCACTTCGATGATGCGGTCGACGCCGGCGGAGACGCCGGTCTCGAAACGTCCCTGGCTGAACAGCGGCGCCACCGTTTCCGCGATGATCCGGCGTGACGTGACGTCGGTGAGCGAGCCCTCGAGGCCATAGCCGACCTCGATGCGCATCTTCTTGTCATTCTTGGCCACGACGAACAGGGCCCCGTTGTCCTTGCCTCGCCGGCCGATCTTCCACGCTTCGGCCACCCGCAGGCTGAACGACTCGATCGGCTCGGGCTGGGTCGTCGATACCATCAGCACGGCGAGCTGGTTGGTGGTGCGCGCCTCCCAATCGGCGAGCCGTGTCTCGAGGGCGCGCGCTTCATCCGCCGTCAGCGTGCTGGTGAGATCGACGACCCGGCCGGTGAGGGGCGGTACCGGCTGCACGCCACCGCTGGTCGCATCCCACTGCGCGCCTTGCGCGAGGGGCAGGAACGCGGCAACCAGTACCGCGAGCATCCAGCGGGCGCTACGCGCGATCATCGGCATCGAGAGGCGAGACAGGCTTGCGGCGCGTTCCGTGCCGCAAGACGGGTCAGGCCGCGATGGGCGCCGGTACCGCGCGCCACGACGTCTTGGCAGGAGGCTCGGCCCTGGGTGCTGCCGGCCCGGGTAGCGGAGCCGGGGTCGGCATGGGAGCAGGTGCGGCGCCCGGAACCGGCACGCCACCCGCGGCGGGAGGGGCGACGGGGGGTGGCCGGTTGAAGTCGACCTTCGGCGGAACGCTCACCGCAGCCTCGTCGGCCACGGCAAAGTTGGGCTTGACCTTCAGGCCGAAGACCATCGCGGTCAGGTTGGTCGGGAAGGAGCGCACCGTGGTGTTGAAGTCCTGCACCGTCCGGATGTAACGGTTGCGCGCCACCGTGATGCGATTCTCCGTGCCCTCGAGCTGCGCCTGCAGGTCACGGAACAGCGCATCCGCCTTGAGGTTCGGATAGTTTTCCGCGACCACGAGCAGCCGCGACAGCGCGCCCTGCAACTGGTTTTGCGCCTGGATGAACTTGGCGAACGCCTCCGGATCGTTGACGAGCTCCGGCGTCGCGCGAATGTTGCCGACGCTGGCGCGGGCATTGGTGACATCGGTCAGCACCTGCTGCTCGTGAGCCGCATAGCCCTTCACCGTGTTGACCAGGTTGGGCACGAGGTCGGCGCGCCGCTGATACTGGTTCAGGACTTCCGACCAGGACGCCTTGATCGACTCGTCCTGGCCCTGCAGCTGGTTGTAGCCACAACCGCCCAGCGTCAGCGAGACGAGGACCACGACAAGGCCGGCGATGCGACGCAACATGGGGTTTCTCCGGAAAAGGATGATGGGCGCGAGCCGCTCTTCTAGGTGGGGCCGCCCGGCATGGTATCAAGCGGCTGGCACAGCTTGGTTCGGCCGGCGATCAAGCCGACCCGGCGGTGCCGGCTTCGCGCAACGTCCGGCGGGCGAGCAGCAGGTCTTCCCACGCCTTGGCCTTGTCGGGCAGGTTACGGAGCAGGTAAGCCGGGTGGTAGGTGACGAGCAATGGCACGTCGCCATAGCGGTGGATGCGGCCCCGCAGGCTGGCGATGGAAGCGTCGGCGCCCAGCAGCGTGGCCGCGGCGCTTCGACCCAGCGCCACGATCAGCCGCGGCCCGATGAGTGCGATCTGGCGATCGAGGTAAGGTTTGCATGCGTCGACTTCGGCAGGCTCCGGCGTGCGGTTGTTCGGCGGACGGCACTTCAGCACGTTGGCGATGTAGACCGCCTCGCCCCGGCTGACGCCGATGGCAGCCAGCATCGCATCGAGCAGCTTGCCCGCCTGGCCGACGAACGGCTCGCCTTGCGCGTCCTCGTCGGCCCCGGGCGCCTCCCCGACGAACAGCCAGTCGGCCCGCATGTCGCCCACGCCCGGCACCGCCTGCCGCCGGGTGCGGCTCAACCCGCAGGCGGTACAGCCGAGAATGTCGGTGCGCAGCGCCGACCAGTCGAGCGTGGCGATGCGCGTCACGCGCACGTCGGGCGCGGCAGGGATGACGTGCACGTCGGGCGCAGCGTGGGTGACGGAGGGGAAGGGGGCGACGGTGGTTGGATGCGCCGCGTCGTCGCGCATCGTCATGCTCGATCGATCACCGGCGGTCGATGGCGTCCGCCGCAACCGCCACACGGGCGCAAGGCCGAGCTCCTCGAGGATCTCCTCACGCGTCGCCATCATGTCCCGCATCGTTCGCCGGCAACAATCCGAGTCGCAGCACCAACGCGTCCTCCCGAGGGGCGTCGCCGCGGGCGGGATAGTACGCGGTGCGTCGCGCGACGGACTGGAATGCCTCGCTGGCATAGAGGGCGATGGCCGGGGCGTTGCTCACCCGGACCTCGAGGAATACCTGCTCGGCACCGAGGCGTCGCGCATCGGCGACGAACCGTCGCAGCAGCATGCGGCCCAGTCCCTGGCGGCGCGCATCGGGAACGACGGACACGTTCAGGATCTGCGCTTCACCCGCGCCCACCATCAGCACGCCATACGCCACGACGCGACTCTCGCGCTCGCCCACCCAGGCGAGATAGCCCGCAGCGATGGCGTCGCGAAAATTGCCCTGCGTCCAGGGCGCTGCATGGATCTGCGCTTCGAGCGCGGCAACATAGGCGAGGTCGCCCTCGCGGACGGGCCGCCAGCGTAGTTCCGGCTCGAGAAAACTGCGTGGCAGGGAGGCCACGGGCGGACCTACAGCTTCAGCCCGGATTCGCGCTCGGCCGTGGTGAGGGCGACGCGATGCCGCACGTACACGGGCAGGGCGCGCTCGGCGGCCATACCATTGCCGGCCTCGAGCTCGATCGTTCCGAGCTCGCCCACGGCTCGTCCCGTCGGCCGCACGCCGGGGTCGACGGCGATGCCGAGGCGCTCCGCGAGTTCCGGATACGCGGCGAAACCATTGCCGGCACCGCGCCAGGGCGGCGCGGAAGCGGCAACCCGCACCTCTGCGGGTGGCAGCACCGCCGGGGCCATGCATTCCTGCCAGCGCGCGCCGTCATGCCGATAGGCGGCAACGTAGACCTCGTGCATACGCGCGTCCAACGCCGCAACGACCGCATTGGTTGCGTGCAATCGCCGCGCCTCCTGGGCAATGGCCGCCAGGGTCGGCACGGGCACGACGGGCCGGTCGAGCCCGTACGCAAGTCCCTGGGCAACGCCGCATCCGATCCTGATACCCGTAAAGGTACCCGGGCCCGCACCGAAGGCGAATCCGTCGACGGCCGCCATGCGCCAGCCTCCCTGCGCAAGCAGTGCCTGCGCCATCGGCAGCAGCCGGGCGGAGTGACCCTGCCCCACGTCTTCCTCAGCGGCAAGCCACGCGCGGCCATCGCCAACGGCGACGCTGCACCACGACGTGGAGGTATCGAAGGCGAGGACGAGCATCGCGCGATTCTACGTGACGCGCGAGAGTCGGCGCACGGCGGGCGGCGCTTCAGTCGGTATCGGCTGCCGGGGCGGTGGCGCCGGTAGAATGGCGGGCCCCGCCGTCGACCGAAACACCTTGCGCCCGTGACCTCCGCACCGATCACCATTCAATCCCTCGATCAGGAAGGTCGCGGCGTGGCTCGGGTGGAGGGCAAGGCCGTGTTCGTCGAGGGCGCCTTGCCCGGCGAGCGGGTGACGGTGACCACCTTGAAGCGCAAGCCGAACTACGAGATCGCGCGCGCCGAGGTCATCGACCACTTCAACGGCTCGCGGGTGACACCGCGCTGCCCGCACTTCGGCGTGTGCGGCGGCTGCAGCATGCAGCACCTCGACGCCGCGGCCCAGGTCGCGACCAAGCAGCGTGCCCTGGAGGATGCGCTCTGGCACATCGGTCGTGTGCGCCCCGCGCAGCTCCTGCCCGCGGTGCACGGCCCGGCGTGGGGCTATCGCCACCGGGCACGCCTGTCGGTGCGCCACGTGGTCAAGAAAGGGGGCGTGCTGGTCGGCTTCCACGAGCGGAAATCGAGTTTTGTCGCCGACATGCTGACTTGCCCCGTGCTGCCGCCCGACGTTTCCGCCCTCCTGCCCGCATTGCGCGCCCTCGTCACCGCGCTCTCGATCCGCGACCGATTGCCGCAGATCGAGCTCGCCGTCGGTGAGGACGCTCGCACCACGGACGGCGCCACGCCGGGCGAGCCGCTGGTCGTCCTGGTCTTGCGCGTGCTCGAGCCGCCGAGCGAAAGCGACCGGATCGTCCTGCGCACCTTCGCCGACACTCACGGCGTGCAGTTCTACCTCCAGTCGGCGGGACCCGAGACGGCCGTGCCGTTCCACCCGCTCGGCCCGGAGCTCGCCTATACCCTCCCCGAGTTCGGCTTGGTCTTTCCCTATGCGCCGACCGAGTTCACCCAGGTCAACGCCGCGATCAATCGCGTCCTGGTACGCCGCGCCGTTGCGCTGCTCGATCCGCAGCCTGGCGAGCGCATCGCGGATTTCTTTTGCGGCCTGGGCAATTTCACCCTGCCCATCGCCCGGCGCGGTGCCGAGGTCATCGGCATCGAAGGCAGCCGCAGCCTGGTCGATCGAGCGCGCGTGAACGCCGGCCGTAACGGCCTTGGCGATCGGACGTCCTTCGAAGTCGCCAACCTGTTCGAAGCTTCACCAGAAGGAATGGAAGCCTTCGGCAGGCTCGACAAGGTGCTGCTCGACCCACCGCGCGAAGGTGCCATGGCGGTGGTGAAGGCGCTTCCCGGCGACGGTGCACCCCGCCGGATCGTGTACGTGTCGTGCAATCCGGCGACCCTCGCACGCGACGCCGAGGTGCTGGTGAACGGCCACGGTTACCGCCTCGAAGCCGCCGGCATCATCAACATGTTCCCGCACACGGCCCACGTCGAGTCGATGGCGGTTTTCGAGCGCTGAAAAGCCGAAGGGCGGCTCGCGCCGCCCTTCGGCTCACTACTTCGTTGCCTGATCAGTCGCGGTGACCCGTGAAGGCCAGCAGGATGTTCAGCAGGCTGATGAAGATGTTGTAGACGTCCAGGAACAGGCTCAGCGTCGCCGTCACGTAGTTGGTCTCCCCGCCCCGCACGATGTTGCTGATGTCGTACAGGATGTACATCGAGAAGATCAGCACGGCGATCGCGGAGATCGCGATCGAGGCCGCCGGCACAGCGAAGAACAGGTTCGCAAGCGAGGCGATGATCAGCAGCACCAGCCCGACGAACAGGAACTTGCCGAGGAAGCTGAAATCCCGCTTGCTGACCGTTGCGTAACCCGCCAGGGCGAAGAACACCACCGCGGTCATGCCTCCCGCCAGCGCGACGAGCTGCCCACCGTTGCTGAAGCCCGCAGCGACGGTCAGGATCGGCGTCAGCATCAATCCGGCGATGAACGTAAACCCGAAGAGCGCAGGAACCCCCCACGCACTGTTGCGCAACCTGGTGACCACGAACAGCGAGCCGATCATCAACGCGAACATCAGGAGCGGCGTCATGATGGGCGCCGCGCGGAACAGGCCGATGAAGTTGAACGACATGCCCGCCACGGCACCGAACACCGTCGGAATAAGCGACAGGGCGAGCAACCAATAGGTATTGCGCAGGACGCGGCTACCGTCGACCGCGATGCTGCCGCGATCGATCGTCTCGCCGCCGCGGCCGCCCATCGGGGGCTGTGCGCCAGGCGACATGACCGGCTCGAATTTACGTTCCATGCATCCTCCAAAAACGGCCCAGGAAGGCCGAGGCAAGGCTAAGACTAACAGAAAGGCGAGGAGTTTCAAGGCGCCTGGAGCCGTCCAGGCCTCCTTTGCCACGATGCTAAGATGCGGGCCGCTGACGCAAATTCAATGGCTTCGGAAACGTCGCGCCGTAGGGGCATCCTCGTATGCTCAGCGCCGGCAGAGGATGCACTAGACGGCCTTCAGCGCGGATCAGTCACGCGCACCAGCGACCTCGAGTTGCCGCTTACGCGGCGTCGAGCTTGGCCTGCAGCCCGGATGGGTGGTAGAGCGGTCGAATACACCGGTCTTGAAAACCGGCAGTCGCGCAAGCGGCTCGTGGGTTCGAATCCCACCCCATCCGCCA
>JBDTWB010000217.1:0-6333 GCA_040006895.1 Casimicrobiaceae bacterium
AGATAGTTGCCGAGCATGCCTTGCATCGCCGGCGCCTGCATTTGCATGAACTGCTTCCACAGGTCCGGCGTGATCATCATCTTGTCACCGTAGATCTGCTTCGCCTGGTCCTGGAGCTTCTTCTGAATGGCGAGGAATGCCGTGATGTTCTGCTCGATGTAGGCGCCGATCATGCTTTGCTGCGCCGTGCCATAGAAGCGGATCATCTGGGTGAGCATCTCCGACGAGAACATCGGCAATCCGCCGGATTCCTCCTCCAGGATGATCTGCAGCAGGATGGCCCGACTGAGGTCGTCGCCCGACTTGGCGTCGATCACCTGGAATTCGATGTTTTCGAGCACCATCTGCTTCACGTCCGCCAGCGTGATGTAGCCGCTGTTGACGGTGTCGTAAAGACGGCGGTTGGGATACTTCTTGATAATCCTGCGGCTGTCGGCCATGGGGCGCTCCGGTAAGGCAGGGCGGCATTATAACGTTTTGATTTTTAGGTGGTTTGATTTATGCTGCGGCGCCAGAAAGGCGAGTTGGTGCGGCGCACAAAAAAACCCTTGACTTGCCCCCCTGTGGTCCCTACAATTGGTTTTGTGCGGTGCAGCAAAACCTCCGGGACCAGCGGGTCCGACAGGGGGTCGGCGGCACCCAGACCTTCCGGTCGGAGCCCGACCGCTAATTGAAAGGGAACGCCATGTACAACGCCACTGAGCAATTCGCCGTAATCAACAAAACCAACGTCGAGCAGGTCACCAAGCTCGCCGCGGTCGCTCTGCAGAACGCCGAGAAGTTTTTCAACGCCAACCTCGAAGCCGCGAAGTTTGCGCTGGCCCAGGGCGTCGAAGGCGCGCAAGCCGCCGCTGGTGTCAAGGACGTGCAGCAACTGATCTCGCTGCGCACCAAGTACGCCGAGACCGGTGTGCAGGGCGCGCTGGGCTATTCCCGCAGCCTGTACGAGATCGCCGCCCAGACCCAGGCGCAATACACCGCGCTGGCCGAAGAGGCGTTCGCTGCCTACACCAAGGGCGTCGCCACGATGGTCGACCAAGCGGGCGCGAACGCGCCGGCCGGTAGCGACGTCGCCGTGAACGCGTTCCGTTCCACGTTCGCCGCCACGACCGCTGCGTTCGACCAGTTCCAGAAGGCCAGTCGTCAAGTGGTGGACCTGGCCGATGCCAGCGTCCGCGCCGCGGCCAACAACGCCTCCCGCGCCGCCTCGGCGAGCAAGGGTTCGCGCAAGGCCGCCTGAAGCACGCCGCGCGCAAGCGCACGCAGAGCGCCGGTGCGCCCCTTGAAAAAAGGTCGACCGGCGCCGATGTAGGAACCGACGGCTCCTCTGTATCTTTTTCCTCCTCCTAAAAGATACAGCCTCAGCCCCGCTCGCGAGAGCGGGGCTTTTTTTCTGGGCCCGCAGGGCAGGCCGTGCGTGATCGCCAGGTTGGGTCGAGTCGCCGGTCACACTTTGGTCACCCTTTCGGAAAAACCTCCAACGGCGCCAGACACAAAAGCACAGTACCCCGGTCAAGACCGTAGGCAACAAGCCCCCCACATTCGATGCGGCGGCCCTGCCCTTGGCTCTTCGCGCCGCTTGCGTTGAAACACGGGCGACGTTCCCCGAGAGGCCCATGAACGGTGCGAATGGGCTTGGTCCGCCTCCGATTGCCTTGTGCTGCCGGGACACGCCTGCCTGGAGTACGGCGTTCTTGATCGCGTGCGCCCACTTCAGGTTAGAGCGCACAAGGCAGTGGTGCGTTTCGTCCAAGGCGGGTACTCTTGCGCTGACATGCGCTTGCACGAAATGTCCGCACTGACGCTTTTTGTGTGCCCTGGGATTCAGGGCAGGCGCTTCATTTCATGACGAGACTCCTGCTCCTGGCCACTCTCTCTCTGGTTGCCGCAGGATGCGCGCCACTACCGGCCCGGACCGCCGGAGACCTTGCACTTTGCGAGTCCGCGCCCTCCGACCAAGTCGAGCGCCAGGCATTTCGGGAAATCTGTCGCTGACCGGTACATTTCCTTGTGCCTGCCAAAGCAATGACAGGTGTGTTGCGGCCTCAACCCGCCGTTCGACGTTCTGGCCCCCGCCCTATCCACTATGCAGAAGCTCATCCTGATAGCGATTCTGGGAAGCCTCGCGTGGTACGCCTACGGAAAATATCAGGCACGCGTGAATGCGGTCGACCACCGCTCACCGACTATCGGGCTCAGTGCCCCTGCTCCGGTTGCGAGCACCACGTTTCGCTGCGACGGCCGCACCTTTTGTTCCCAAATGACGTCTTGTGCGGAGGCAACTTACTTTCTCAACCACTGCCCGGGTACGAAGATGGATGGAAATGGGGACGGTATCCCATGTGAGAAGCAGTGGTGCAAATGACCTCGCGAAGTGCACCACGGGCTAACCCATCATTCGAGCGGACGGGGGCCGGCGTTGTTGTGCTCAGATTGGCGCTTCGTTCGCGCCGCTCAGCTTGGACGTTGGGCGTTCACAATCCATGGACGCCGCGCCCTTCAAGGAAACTGTAATGTCGAGCACCGCAAAGAACACTCGCGCAACCGTAGTTCCGTGTCTGCGGTATCGCGACGCACCGAAGGCGATCGAATGGCTCTGTTCAGTCTTCGGGTTCGAGCGGCAACTCGTCGTGCCGCACGAAGACGGAACAATTGCCCACGCGCAACTCAGCTTTGGAAACGGCATGGTCATGCTGGGCTCGGTTGCGAAGCCCGAGAATGAGTTCGGTCGTCTCACCAAGCAACCCGATGAAATTGGAGGCATGGAAACGCAAAGCCCATACCTCATAGTCTCAGACGCCGACTCGGTGTACCGGAAAGCAAAGGCCGCGGGTGCCAAGATCGAGATTGAAATCAAGGACGAAGACTACGGGGGACGAGGCTTTAGCTGCAGGGATCTGGAGGGTCACCTGTGGAACGTTGGAACCTACGACCCGTGGTGACGACCAACCCGCCATTGAACGTCAGGCACCGCGCTCACGGCCGGCCCGTTCCCAATGGCGGAAAGAGCAGAAACCGAAAGGTCCTGCTTCTCACTTTCCTTCCGTCGAAACGACATTTGCTAAGCCGGTCAGCCATTGGTGCAAGGTCCTGGACGGTTGAAGGGAAGGACGCACATGGAGATGGTCGAGGCTCTCAAGTCCCGCGCCCAAAATTGGCCATGGGCACGCGCATGCAATGGTTGGCTATATCGTGCCCACGGCGGGTCCTGGCGCCTGCCCGATGCTGGGTCACCCCTCGGCGCCCTCGTGGCAGCGACGCGCGGCGGGCGTTCTCCGTTGCCACGCCATTGCGCCAGCGTTATCGTTCCGGTCATGTCGCTCTTTACAATCAGGCTCAACCTGGCGCCCAACCGGACCTGCCGGTACGGCGCTGGCGCTGGGCATTATGGGCGCCGCCGGGCAGCACCCGGCGCGCACGCTCGCGTCTTCGGTCGTCGCCGGTGGCGGCAGGCCGGTTGGCAGTTCGTTTTGGACGACACAGCCTGCATCTCCTCCCGCTGAACGATGAGACGAGTTGCTTCGTGCAGTTGCGGCCAGCTCCAGCTCACGGTGAGCGAGGAGCCGGCTCGCGTTTCCATTTGCCATTGTTTGGCGTGCCAACGCCGGACGGGCAGCGTATTCGGGGCGCAAGCGCGCTTTCGGCGAGGTGGCGTCCATGTCACTGGCGAGTCTTCCGTTTACGTCCGCGTCGGTGATGAAGGAGGCGGCGCCACGTTTCACTTCTGCCCGCAGTGCGGCGCCACGGTTTACTACGAGCCCGCCGGTTATCCAGAACACGTGGTCGTTCCGGTCGGAGCCTTTGCCGAGCCTGGCTTTCCTGCGCCTTCGTTCTCCGTTTACGAAGAGCGGATGCATCCTTGGGTCGGGTTGCCTGTCGATATGGAGCACATGGCGTGAGCTCGCTGTCGCCTGACCTTTCCATCCAGCCCCGCCGCTCATGACAAATGTTCAGGCATTGCCGATGCGGCTCGACGAGCTGATGAACCGATTTCGCATCGCTGGCCGCTTTCGCGCCATCTGATGGCCGTCATTGCCGGTGCAGCGTGTGCGCCACCGCGCCCGAGCACCGAACCGCCTTGACGGTCCGCTGACACTCGCCTACCGTACGGCACCCGCCACGACAGGAGAGGTCATGAGCCGCGCCATCGTCACGATGCTTCTGGGTTTTTCAATCGCAGCCCAGGCCGGTACGTTCACGGTCTCGAACACCAACGACAGCGGGGCGGGCAGCCTGCGCGATGCCGTCACCCAAGCCAACAACGCTCCCGGTGCGGATACCGTCATCGTCAACGTCAGCGGGACCATCGTGCTGACCTCCGGCCAGATCCGCATCGACGCGCCCCTCACCCTCGTCGGCCCGGGTGCGAGCAACCTGACCATCGACGGCAACGCGAATGGACGTATCTTCGCGATCATCGAGGCCAATGCCCCGGCCTGCCCAGCGCTGTCCGGTCCCGCCGACGGTCTTGTCTCAATCAGCGGCATGACCTTGCGCAACGGCAGCCGCAACGTCGTCGACAGCGGTGGCGGTGCGATCATGACCGCGAAAAGCCTCACGCTCGACGCCGTGGTGATCCGGGATAGCGTCGGCAAGAGCGGCGGCGGGATGATTTTCAACGCCCAGTATCCGGGCCAGGCGCTGACGATCACCAACTCCCAGTTCATCGGCAATACGGCGCGACCCGTGGTGCCGGGCAACACCGGGGCGTTCAGGGGAGGCGGCCTGCTCGCCAAGGACAATTGCGGCGGGGCACGCGTCGCGGCGACGGTCACCATCGACCGGAGCGTATTCAGGGGCAACAGGGTGCAGCCGGCCGCCGGCCTCGAGGGCATGGGCGGGGGCATCGCTTTGGAACTCTACGGCCCCGTCGTCATCCAGGATTCGCGCATCATCGACAACCATGCCGACTCGTCTCCGTTGAGCATGGATGCAGGCTATAACTCGGGCGGCGTTGGCGGCTACGCGCAAAGCCTCACCATTCGCCGGTCGGAGATCTCCGGCAACTCGGCCGACTACGTAGGAGCGCTCGGGGCGTTCAATACCATCCCCGGCGCCGCCGCCATGCAACTCGCCATCGTCGACTCGACGATTTCAGGCAATGTCGCGCATCAATCGATCGGCGCGATTATCCTCGATGGCAACGTCGCCGCCGTGATCACCAATTCCACGGTCGCGGGCAACGTCGCCAACTTTCTAAACAGTGCCGCGGACGTGAACCGCATCAGCGGCATCGGTCTGCTCAGCGAGCCCTTCGACCCCCCCGCCACCGGCAACGCGACACCGCCGACCCTGCAACTCGTGGCGTCGATCGTCGCCGGCGGTACCGTCGCCTCCCCCGATATCGGAATAGCGGGGCCTCTGGTTCCCGCGCCATTTTCGGTGACGGCGGGGAATTCGCTCGTGCAGGCAGCGGGCCCGGGCGTGGTGCTGAATGGGACGGCCAACATAGCGGGCGCGGATCCGATGCTTGCCGCCCTGGCCTTCAACGGCGGCCTGACCCAGACCCAGGCACTACTGCCCGGCAGTCCCGCCATCGACGCGGGCAGCAATCCGCTTAGCCTGGCGACGGATCAGCGCGGCGGCTCGTTCGCCCGCGTCGTCGGCGCCAGGGCCGATATGGGTGCCTATGAAACCGGCAATGCACCGGTGCTGTTGGTGGTCGAGTATTACAACGCATCGCTCGACCATTACTTCATCACCTACGTTCCCGGCGAGATCGCCACCCTGGACGCGGGCATCGCCATCAAGGGCTGGGTCCGCACGGGATACACCTTTACAGCGTATCGCACCGCGCAGGCGGGGACGTCACCGGTGTGTCGCTTCTACATTCCACCGGCGAGCGGCGACTCGCATTTCTTCGGCAGGGGCACCGCGGAGTGCGATGCCACCGGGCAGCGCAATCCGACTTTCGTCCTGGAGGATCCCACGTTCATGCACATGTTCCTGCCGGTAGTGGGAACGTGCCCGGCGGGTACGCGACCGATCTATCGGGTCTTCAGCAACCGTCCCGACGCCAACCACCGGTATATGACGGACGGGGCCGTGCGCGACGCCATGGTCGCCAAGGGTTGGCTCGCGGAGGGTGACGGCCCCGACCTCGTGGTGATGTGCGCACCGTAGAGCGAGTCTCTGCACCGCGGTGCGTCCGCGCCGCGGTGTGAAGAGGTGACAATCGCCGGGTACGCGCGCGCTGCTTGGCACCAATGCCGCGGAAGGGCTGACGGTGCGGGTGCCGCGGGTATCGCGCATACGATCCGGGTGCCCGGACGACGGGGGCCACTGCATCCGGCGCCACTGCATCCGGCGCAACGTCATTTGGGGTGACTGCAT
>JBDTWB010000218.1:0-6190 GCA_040006895.1 Casimicrobiaceae bacterium
GCGCGCGTCGACGTGCGAGCCGGCGTCGTCGCGTGGGCCCGCTAGTGACGCCGTCGCCGTACGTCGCGCAATACCTCGCGGGCCGCATTGTGGCCGGGAACGCCCGTCACCCCGCCGCCCGGATGCGTGCCGGCACCGCACAGGTACAGGCCCGGCACGGGCGCGCGGTAGTCGGCGTTGCCGAGCACGGGCCGCGCCGCGAAGAGCTGGTCCAGCGACAATGCGCCGTGAAAGATGTCTCCCCGGGTCAAGCCGAACTCGCGCTCGAGATCGAGGGGCGAAAGGGCGCGATACCCGAGCACGCTGGCGCGAAAGTTCGGTGCGACGCAATCGACGGTGTCGATCATGAGCTCGGCCACCTGCGCGCGCGCGTCATCCCACGACATCCCGCGCACCGCGGGCAGGTCGGGATTGGCATGCTGGCAGAACAGGCTCGCCACGTGCATGCCCGCCGGCGCGAGACTCGGATCGACCACCGACGGGATCAGCATCTCGACGATCGGCGCAGTCGACCAGCCCTGGGTGCGGGCATCGAAGTACGCGCGCTCCATGTAGCTGAGCGAAGGGGCGATGATGATGCCGCTGGCGTGATGGGGTGCGGCAGCGCGGCCCGGCATGGCGGTGAAATCCGGCAGCTCGGCGAGCGCGACGTTCATGCGGAACGTGCCGGATGCGTAGCGCGTAGCGGCGATGCGGGCGCGGAAGTCGGCACCGAGGTGCTCGGGAGCGACGAGTTGCTCGAACAGCAGGCGCGGCGTGACGTTGGCCACGACGCGCGTCGCGTCGATTACCTCCCCCGACGCCAGCACGACGCCTGCGGCCCGGCCGTTCTCGACCCGGACCTGCGCCACCTCGGCATCCGTACGCAATGCCACGCCGCGCGCGGTGCACTCCGTTGCCATGGCCTGGGTGATCGCCCCCATGCCGCCCAGGGCGTGGCCCCATTGGCCGCGCTTGCCGTTCACCTCGCCGAACACGTGGTGCAACAGCACGTAGGCGGATCCCGGTGTATACGGACTGGCGAAGTTGCCGACCACCGCGTCGAATCCGAACGCCGCCTTCACCGGCGCGGCCTCGAACCACCGGTCGAGCACGTCGCCGGCACTCTTGGTGAAGAGATCGAGCACGTCGCGCTGGCCGGCAAGATCGAGGGCGCGAAACCGCCGACTCGCCTTCCAGACATCGAGCAGTGCGCCCACGGACGCCGCGCCGCGTCCACCAAGGTTGGGCGGTGTGGCCAGCAAGAGATCGCGCAGCACGTCGGCGACGCCGTCCAGCATGGCGTAGTAGGCGGGGAGACGCTCGGCATCGCGGGCGGAGAAGCGCGCGAACGCTGCCTGGGTGGCCTCGAGGCCGCCGCCCACCCGCAGATGATCGTCGCCGGGCAAGGGCAGGAAATTGGAGAAAGGCCGCTCGACGATCGTGAGACCGTGCTCGACCAGCTTGAGATCGCGGATGATCCGCGGATTGAGCAGGCTGACCGTGTAGCTCGCCGTCGAATTGCGGAATCCCGGGTGAAAGGCTTCGGTGACGGCGGCCCCACCCACCACGTGACGCCGCTCGAGCACGCACACCCGCAGGCCCGCACCGGCGAGATACGCCGCGCAGACCAGGCCGTTGTGGCCGCCGCCGACGATGACGACGTCGAAGCCGGCGCCGGCTCGTGTGCTCGTGCTCAGGGTTGCTCCCGTGCTCGCAGCGCTGCCTCGCCGGGCCAGCGCCACCGCGCGCCGACCGGCCGGCCCGGTGGTGCTAGTCGACGGGCATGCCCGCGACCACGTTGGAGAAGCCGCCATCGACGTAGGTGATCTCGCCGGTGATGCCGCTCGCGAGATCCGAAAGCAGGAAGGCCGCGACGTTGCCGACCTCGTCGATGGTAACGTTGCGGCGGAGCGGAGCGGCGGTCTCGACGAACTTCAGGAGTCGCGAGAAGCCGCCGATGCCCGCCGCGGCGAGGGTCTTGATCGGCCCCGCCGAGATGCCGTTTACCCGGATCGCTTCCGGTCCCAGGCACGACGCGAGGTAGCGCACATTGGCCTCGAGACTCGCCTTGGCGAGACCCATCACGTTGTAACTCGGCATGGCCCGCATGGCGCCCAGGTAGGTGAGGGTCAACAGCGCCCCGGAGCGTCCCTGGAGCAAAGGCCGCGCGCCCTTGGCGAGGGCCGCGAAACTGTAGCTCGAGATGTCGTGGGCGGTGTTGAAGGCGCTGCGCGACATGCCGGCGAGAAAGTCTCCTGCCAGGGCTTCGCGAGGAGCGAAGGCGATCGAATGCAGCAGCCCGTCGAGGCTGCCCCACTCGGCCTTCACCTCGGCGAACAGCGCATCGATGTCCTCGTCGCGGGCGACGTCGCAGCGCAGCACCGGAACGGCGCCGAAATCCCCTGCGAGCCTGGTGACCCGATCCTTGAGCTCGTCGTTGACGTAGGTGAACGCAAGGCTCGCTCCTTCGCGGGCGCAGGCGCGGGCAACCCCGTATGCAATCGACCGGTTCGACAGCACGCCGGTGATCAGGATCTTCTTGTCGGCGAGAAATCCCATCGTCACTCCTGTGATCCGATGATGTGGGGCTTTCAGAACAGCGGGGCGATGGGGCCGATCACGCCGCAGGCGATGCGTCCATTGGGGACGTCCGGCACGGCCTCGAGCGGGCCCGTGGAGCCCTGATGCACGACGACCGACCGGCCCAGCACCCCGTTCGGACCCTCCAGGGTGGCCCCGGGAAGGTAAACGGTGAGCGCCGCGCTGCCTTCCGAGTTGGTGGTCACGATCGGCGCGTCGCGAAGCATCGGCGCTGCGTCACCGCCCGGTCCATGCCACGGCGGCCCCGCCGAAAAGCCGTTGGGCGAGGTGCAGATGCCGTTGGCGTGCACCATCACGCGGTAGCGTCCCGGCGCGAGTCCGTTGAGGGCGACGACCATGGTCACGCCGTTGCTGCGCGCCTTGAATCCGACCGCACCCTGCACGGCGCTGCCTCCCACCGGTTTCAGGGAGGCGCCGAGGCCGGGCGAGCCCTGCGCATCGCGGCGAGTGGACCCCGCGCTGCCGAGGCTCTTCAACGTGTCGCATCCGGACAGCGCGACCACCACGAGCAACGCGAAAACGAGGGCACCGACCCGTATCGTCGGGCGCCCTGCGGTCGAAGCGGCTGCCACTGCGCTCATCGGGCGCGGATCACGCCGCATGCCACGCGCGCGCCCGAGTTGCCGGTGGGCTGGGTCTTGAAGTCGTCGGCATCCTTGTGCACGACGAGCCCCTTGCCGAGGAGGTCGGCGGCACCGCCAGCGATGGTGACGACATCGATCTCGGTGGACAGCCGCGCGACGCCGTTCGCGTCGGCGACCAGCATCGGCATGTCGCCGGCATGGCGATCGGTGGTGCCGGGTGCCGCATGCGGCTTGCCGAGGGGATTGAAGTGCCCGCCGGCACTGGTCGCGTCATCGGCGCTGCAGTCGCCCTTCTCGTGGATGTGGAAGCCGTGACTGCCCGGTGACAGGCCGGTCACGTCGGCGACCACCAGCACGTGGTCGCCGCGCTGGGTGAAGGTCACTGTGCCGCGGACACTGTTGCCCTTGGTCGGAGCGAGGTCGGCCAGCGCGCTCTTGCTGGGTCGCAGGGTGGCGCAACTGCACAAGAGCAGTGCAGCGACAAGCGGCAGGGCGATTTTCATGGGAGGCCTTTTTCGGGCGAAACGGAGCGGACGAAGCGCCCCGTGATCTACATGCGGTACATCATCATAAGCGATCCAGCCCCGGGCACCGGCGGACCACGAACGGCACGGCTCACGTAGAATCCGTCGGCCCTCGGGCTGCGGACGCACCGCGACGGTCAGGGTCATGGCAATTCAGCTCGAAATCGACTGGAGCATAGGCATGGGCGAGTCTCGATGGCAGTCCGCGCAACGGCGCGGCGCCGGCGCCGCGGTGATGGCGGCGGTCGCCATGTTGGGTGGCTGCCAGTCCTTGAGCGGCGGCGGCGAATCATTCAGTGTCAACACCAAGGCCGCCAATATCGGTATCGTGACGGCCACGACCTACGACGGCGCGAGCGACGATCTGCTTACGGCCGGACTCGGCAAGAACGGCCTCGGCGCCGCCGCGCCGGCGCCTGCGAACCCCGTATCGCCCACCGCGGCCGAGGTGCGTCGCATTGCCATCTTCAACAACTACCGTGCCATCCTCGACATCAGCCCGAAGGGGGGCTATGGCACGCTGTATGGCCCGAACATCGACGTCAACGGCGCCGATACCCTGGGCGAGGGCAAGGTCGCGGGTACCGAGTACCTGGCCTACGCCGCTGACGGCACGGGCAAGTTGAACGTTACCCTGATGGTGCAAGTCCCGGCGAGCTTCCAGAAGGACCGCCCATGCATCGTGACCGCAACATCGTCCGGATCGCGCGGCGTCTACGGCGCCATCGGCAGCGCGGGCGAGTGGGGCCTGAAGCGGGGTTGCGCAGTCGCCTACAGCGACAAGGGCACAGGCATGGGCGTGCACGATCTCGCCACCAACACGGTGAACCTGCAGAACGGCCTGCGCACCGATTCCGCCACCGCCGGCAAGAACTCCAACTTCACGGCAGCGCTGAGTGCGGCGCAGCTGACGGCCTACAACGCGGCGTTCCCGAACCGGGTCGCCGTCAAGCACGCGTTCTCGCAGCAGAACCCCGAGAAGGACTGGGGCAAGAACACCCTCGATGCCGTCCGTCTCGCCTTCTACGTCCTGAATCAGCAGTTCTCCGACAAGTTTGCCGATGGCAGCTCGAAGGTGCAGATCAAGGCCGACAACACCATCGTCATCGCCTCGTCGGTATCCAACGGCGCCTCGGCGGCCATCGCGGCAGCGGAGCAGGATACCGAGAACCTGATCGACGGGGTCGCGGTCGCGGAGCCGGTGCTGGAACTCATGCCCAACCCGGCACTGACGGTGAAGCGGGGCAGTACCACCCTGGTCGGTGGCGCGCGGCCGCTCTACGATTACTTCACCCTGGCCAACCTCTACCAGCCGTGCGCGTCGCAGTCGACGCGGGCCTCCGGATCGTTCGGCATTGCGGCCGTGCTGCCGGTCGCGGCGATCGCCGCCAACCAGTGTGCCGCGCTCAAGGCCAAGGGGCTTCTCACCAAGCCGACTGCTGCCGAGCAAGCCGACGAGGCACTCGACATCCTGCTCGCGGCGGGCTGGCAGCCCGAGTCGAACCTGGTCCAGGCTACGCACTACACCCTCGCCGTGCCGGCCGTGACCATCAGCTACGCCAATGCCTACGGTCGCTTCGGGCCGGCAGACAACCTGTGCGGTCTGTCCTTCGCCGGGGTCGATGCCACCGGCGCCCCGGCGCCGCTTTCGGCCGCTGCCCTGGCGCAGATCTTCGGCACCGGCAACGGCGTGCCTCCCACCGGCGGCACCCAGATCATCAACAACAACAGCGTCGGCGGGCCACTCAACAACCCGATCTCGGTCTCGCCGTCCACCGGCAAGCAGGACTACAACATCGATGCCGCGATCTGCCTGCGCAATCTGTGGACCGGCACCGACGCCAACGCCGTGCGGGTACAGAACGGCGTGAAGGAGACCCTGCGCACCGCCAATCTGCACGGCAAGCCCGCGATCATCGTGGCCGGTCGCGCTGACGCTCTGGTGCCGGTCAACTTCAACGCCCGGCCCTACTTCGGTCAGAACAAGATGGTCGAAGGCAGCGCGAGCAAACTGTCGTACATCGAGGTCACGAATGCCCAGCACTTCGATACCTTTATCGACAATGGCGCCGTGCCCGGGTACGACGCTGCGTTCGTGCCGCTGCACTACTACTTCATCCAGGCGATGGACCTCATGTGGGCCAATCTGACCCAGAATGCGGTACTGCCGCCGTCGCAGGTGGTGCGCACCACGCCGCGCGGCGGCGCGCCAGGCGCCGCTCCCGTCATCGGACCTGCCAACGTGCCACCGATCTCGAAGAACCCCGCAGCGGCCGACCAGATCACGTTCTCGAACAACACCGTGGTGGTCCCCGACTAGGCCGGGTTCCAGGCATCCGCGCCGCGGGGGGCGCGTACAATGGACGGCCGCCGCGACTGGCGGCCGTCCCAATGGTGCGCCCGGTCACGGACGCCCTGGCTTGGTTCCGCCGGCAGGCCCGTGCAGGGTCTCCGCGCCGTTTCGTTTCGCACGCCGTGCCTGATCGCATCATCTTCCCT
>JBDTWB010000219.1:0-6180 GCA_040006895.1 Casimicrobiaceae bacterium
CAGCTGCGGCTGCGCAACCTCGGCGGCATCATCATCATCGACTTCATCGACATGGAGCAGGCCGAGCACCGCGCGGCGGTCCTCGCCGAGCTCAACCGCGCCCTCGACAAGGACCGCACCCGGCTGACCGTCAACGGCTTCACCCAGCTCGGCCTGGTGGAGATGACCCGCAAGCGCACCCGCGAGTCGCTCGCCCACATCCTCTGCGAGATGTGCCCCACCTGCAACGGCCGTGGCGAGCACAAGACGGCGCAGACCATCTGCTACGAGATCCTGCGCGAGATCCTGCGCGAGGCGAAGCAGTTCAATGCCAGGGAATTCCGCATCCTCGCGGCGCAATCGGTGATCGATCTCTTCCTCGACGAGGAATCGCAAAGCCTCGCCCAGCTCGGCGACTTCATCGGCAAGCCGATCTCGCTGCAGGTCGAATCGATCTACACCCAGGAGCAGTACGACATCGTGCTCATCTGATCCACCCAGGCATCACGCTACCTGCGAGGATCGTGGGGCATCATTCCCAGCCCGGTGGCCTGGTCGGCCAGACCCATTCTTCGCCGGTCGACGGAACCCTGAACTGCGGGGTGCGCACTGCGCTTCCGACACCCACGCCATCGCCCGCCCCTGATCATCGCGCCTCATGCTCCGTCCACTCTGGAATCGCATCAAGGCATTCCTTGCCCGGCTCCGGCGCCGTGCGCCGCCGGCGCCAGGTCGGTTCGAGACCGGCGCCAAGTTCTCGATCCGGGGGGCGTTGGCGGTCGCACCCTGGATCTGGCCACGCCGCGAGTATCTCGTCTACGTGCCCCAAGGACACTCGCGGTGGCGTCAGCATTCGCTGCTGGTGCTGGTACACGGCTGTCGGCAGACCGCCGAGGACATCGCCAGGAGCGCCCGCATCACCGCGCTCGCGGACGGCCTGGGATGCCTCGTCCTGCTGCCGGAGCAGAATCCACGCGCCAACAGCTGGGGATGCTGGAACTGGTTCGATCAACGGACCACGGCGGGTGGCGGCGAGACCGCGATCCTGGCCGCACAAATCCGTGCGGTGCGGCGCCGCTATCGCGTCCACAAGAAACGCGTGTTCGCCGCCGGTCTGTCCTCCGGCGCGGGCCTCGTGACTGCGCTGGCAATGCACCACTCGCGCCTGCTCGCAGGGATCTTCGTGCATTCGGGCGTGGCGGCGGGCGCGGCCTCGTCGCCGATGGCGGCGCTATCGGTGCTGAAGCGCGGTCCCGACCAGGACGTTGCGACCATCGGCCGTGCGGCGCGCGCCGCCGCCGGTCGTGACGCCCGCGCCGTGCCGGCGTTGGTCCTGCAAGGCGAGCGCGACGAGGTGGTATCGCCGCACCACGCAACCGAGATCGTCCGCCAGGTGCTGGCGTTCGCGCGTCATCCGCAGGTGGCGGCGGCACCGGCGCCGCTGCCGACGCCCGCTTACGAGCGCCACTCCACCACGGCCGACGGTCGCCATGTCACCGTGCGCGAATGGCGCGGCGGCACACGCCTCCTCGCCCGGCAGGTGCTGGTGCGCGAGCTCGGCCATGCCTGGAGCGGCGGCGATCCGGAGCTGGCGTTCACCGATCCCGGCGAGCCGCAGGCCACCGAGATCCTCCGTGCCTTCATGGCGGACGTGCTGGATTAAACTCCACCTTCCCACTCTTCACGCGAGGGCTCGCCATGGCCGTTACCGGCATGAATCATTTCAACATCCTGACCGACGACGTTCCGGGCACGGTCGCGTTCTACCGTGACGCACTGGGACTCGTCGATGGGGCCCGGCCCGATCTCGACTTCCCCGGGGCATGGCTGTACGTCGGCGATCGTCCCGTCGTGCACGTCTCGGGGGGGCGCAGCGCTGCCGAGCTCAAGCCCGGCGTGATCGACCACGTGGCGTTGTCGGCCACGGGACTGCGGGCGACGCTCGAGCGCCTCGAGAAAAACGGGCACCAGCCGGTGTGCCGCAAGCAGGTGACCTCGGGTATCTGGCAGATCTTCGTCAACGATCCGAACGGTGCGCGGGTCGAGCTCGATTTCGACCCTGGCGAACCTGCACCCTGATGCCGCAAGCTGCGGGCCCGCTTGCGGTCATCGATCACCTGGTGGTCGCGGCGACGACCCTGGCCGACGGCATCGACTACGTCGCCACCCTGACCGGCGCGGTGCCCAAGCCCGGCGGCCAGCACGTCGCGATGGGCACGCACAATGCGCTGCTGCGCCTGGGCGAGAAGCTCTATCTCGAGATCATCGCCATCGATCCGCAGGGTTCGAAACCGAAGCGGCCGCGGTGGTTCGGCCTCGACGGCGTGGCACTGCAGGCGGAAATGATGGAGCAGCCGCGGCTCGTCCACTGGGTGGCACGCACCCACGACATCGACGCCGCCCGCGAGGCCAGCGGCGTCGACCTTGGTCCGGTGCACGCCATGGAACGCGGCGACTATCGGTGGCGGATCACCGTTCCGGACGACGGCTCACTGCCGGGCCGCGGCTTGATCCCGACCCTGATCCAGTGGGATGTGGCGATGCACCCGGCGGAGCGGCTGCCCGCGGCGGCAGTCTCGCTCGTGGAGCTCGCGGCTTCGCATCCGGATCCGAACGCCATCCGCGCCACACTTCGACACCTGGGCCTCGAGCCGAGTCTGCGCGTAGCGTACGACCGCGAAACCCGCCTGGTCGCAATGCTGCGCAGCCCGCGGGGACTGGTGACGTTGGCTTCCTGACGGAGGCATGCCGTCGTTCGTGCTGGCGTCAACGCATGGCGCCGGCAAGTCCCTCGATGCTGGAGGGTCCGGCCGGGCGGATCGGCGCGTCGAGCTCCAGCCGCCATCACGTGACTGCGTCAATGCCTGGGGCGGCCTATGGCACAGCACGTAACAACAAGTAACATCCTCCCCTGTCCTTGAAGACAAATGGGTAGAGTGCCGCCATGACCAGCCAGGCACCTCCGGTTGCCGTGGTCGAGGAGGAGCTCGACCGCCTGTTCGACAGCGCCGCCCTGCGCCGCGCGCCGAGTCATATGCGGCTGCTGCGCTACCTGGTGGAAAGGCGGCTCGCCGGCGACGAGGCCGCGCTGCGCGAAACCTCGATTGCACTCGAGGTGTTCCGGCGCGACCCGGCGACCTACGATCCCCAGACCGATCCAATCGTGCGAGTTACCATCGGTCGGCTGCGCGGCCGCCTCGCCGCCCATTACGCGCACTACGACGCGCCGCCGAAGATCCGCATCGTGTTGCCCAAGGGCCGGTACGCCCCGGAGTTCGTCACTGGCGACGCAGTGCGCGCGCGGCACGGTCTTGCGGTCCTGCCTGCCCGCAACCTCACCGGCGATGCGGGCCGCGAAGCCTTTTGCGCAGCGTTCAGCGATCGAGTCGCGGATAACCTCGCCCGCGCTGGAGTTGCGCGGGTCGTCGCCCCGACGTCGGCGCGGGCGGCGCAGTCCCATGGTTCGGAGTCGGAGGGGGTCGCCGCGGAACTTGGCGTGCAATGGCTGATCGAGTGCGTGCTGGCGCGCGAGCAGGCCGGCGAGGAACGACTTTCGGTGCGGCTCATGCTCGCTGTCGATGGCAGCATGTCCTGGATCGAAACGGGGGTGGCGCGCGGCGATGGGGTCTATGCGCTCGCCGACCGGATCGTCGATGCAGTGGTCCTGCGCATGTGCACGAGCGGTGCGAGCCTGCCCTCAGCATCGGCGGACGGCACGACAGTCCGCCTGGCCACCGCCCAGCGCAATGCCCTCGACAACGCGCGCCTCCTGCTGCTGCGCCGGACAGTGGCAGCGACCGACCAGGCGATCCTGCTTGCCGAGGGGGTCGTGACCGCCGCGCCCAGCGCTGCAGCAGGCTGGGCTGCCCTCGCTTCCGCGCTCTACAGCCGGCTCAGTTTCCAGGATCAGGACCACGGCCCTCTGCTCGGCCGGGCCGAGGTCAGCGCCGACCGCGCCCTGGCGCTCGACCCCGACGAACCCGTGGCGCTACGCACCAAAGCGATCATCGTCGGCAAATGCGCCTACCGTCCCGCTGCCGCGGAACCGTTCTTCGCCAGAGCGCTGCGCAACGCCCCCCACTACACGTCGGCGCGGCTCAACTACGCCGAGATCCTGTGGCTGCAGGGCCGCTTCGACGAGGCCTTGGCGGAGACGAGCCTCGCCCTCGTCTACGATCCACTGTCGTCGAGCGTACGCATGGCGCGGGCGATGTGTCTCGGTATCGCCCGCCGGCACGACGAGGCGCGGGTCGAATGGGACCTATGTCGTGCGGCCGGGGATAGCAGCGCGTGGCTCCTCACCGAATCGGGTTTGAACGACCTCCTCGCCGGCCACCAGGCCGAAGGCGAGGCGCTGCTGGACGAAGCCATCGCGCGCTATCCCGAATTGCCCGGCGTGGCGTGGTACCGGATTTATGGCTGGTGCACGCGCGGCGACGTCGCGCGGGCGCGCGCCGAGATCGAGGCGTGCCGGCAGCGCTTCCCGAAATTCTCCCCGACCACGCGCGCGACGCTCGCGGCCATGCTGCGCGACCGGCAGGCGGTGCTCGAGAACCTCGCGACCGCGTATGCGATGCGCGATGTCGCGTTCCTCTACGCCGCCGTGGCGCCGCAATTCGAATGGCTGGCGAGCGATACCGCTTTCCGGCGGATCCTGAAACGCGCAGGCATTTCGGGCTGGTGTGGCCGCGCGACAACGGCGACGCCGTAAGTCCGGGATCTTGCTCGCAGACATCGGCCCGTATCCGCGCCGCCGTCAGGTGCCGGTTAACCGTAACCCCAGATTCCTTTCCACAGCAGATTGCCCAGGAGCCGCCCCGGCACCAAGGTGAATGCACCCGCGATCACCAGGCCAGCGATGTAGAGTCCCTTCATGGTGGCGGCGTGGCCGCGCACATTCCCATGACGAATACGCCAGATGCCGAGGGGAAGACCGACCCGTGTCACCGCCGTGAAAATATGGACCCAAGTGAAGTGGAGGAATGCCGGCACACAGTGACGAGATGGCCCCGGCCAGCATGAGTCCCGCCCACGTCCGGCCAAGGGCCCGATGCGAGCGCGTGCCCTTGCGCCTCGCCAGGATGATCGCGCCCATGACGAGTGCTGCAATGGCCGCGGTGAGGTGCAGGTATACGGCAATGGATAGGGGCGGCATGGGACTCGCGGATGGATCCGGCGTGGCTCGCGAGCGGCCCGCGAGGTGCCACCTCCGGATCTCGATGTCCGGGAGTCTAAGGCAGGGCGAGGCGCTCACCCTTGCGGCGGCGATGGCGCTTGCATGCTTTCCCGGACCATGCGCGGGTCCATGTTGATGAACCGAGAGATGCGCATCTCGGTGCCGGAGCGCTGCAGATCGACGACCCGCTGGTTGACGGCACGGTCGGCAATCGTCATCCGGGCGCGGAGGCGCTGGTACTCGGCCCAGGAGTCGATGATGTAGCGCTCGACGAAACGATCATCCGATTCGAGGTCGCGGAACACCCGCCATTCGTACGCACCGTTACGCCGCCGCACGCGCTCGATCTCGCGCATGGCTTTCAGGAAAGCGTTGCGCGCCTCCGGTGCGATCCGGTACTCGATCTGGATCAGCACGGGGCCATCGTCCGGCCGGGGCGGGACGGTGAGGCCGAGATCGGGCAACTGGGCACCCGGCATGACGTCCGACTCCTCGCCCATGCGCACCCGCACGCGGCGATGCAGGAACAGGAGAACGACCAGGCTCGCGGACGACGCCGCGAGGGCGATACGGATGGAAAAAGACGATGCCAGCGCGCCCCACATCGCGCTGCCGAGCGCGAGGCAGGTCTGGTTGGCGACGAGATTCATGGCCAGCGCGCGGGCTCGCACCCACGCTGGAGCGGCGCTTTGCGTTCCCGCGGAAAGACTGGCAAGCACGCCCACCCAGGCGATGCCGCCGGCAAACATGCCGACGACCGCGAGGGAGGTGATGGTCGACAGGGCGATCAGCAGACTTGCCGCGACCCACAGCACGGCGGCCGAGTCGACCACTTTCTGCAGGGAGGTGCGCTGGATCTCCCGCGTGATGGTGAGTGCGCCGAGGATGGCGCCGGTGCCGAATGCCGCAGACAGCAGGCCGAAGCCTGCCGCGCCCATCTGCAGCTGGTCACGCGCCACCAGCGGCAGCAGCGCCCATACGGCGCTCGCACACAGGCTGAAGGTGACGTTGCGCAACAACAGCGC
>JBDTWB010000220.1:0-6126 GCA_040006895.1 Casimicrobiaceae bacterium
CCCAGAGTCCCACCGTCCCAGAGTCTCACCGTCTCACCGTCCCACCCTTCCAGCCTCTCCCATGACCCGATCCGGAGCGCCCCGTCCCCTTTCCTATCGCGACGCCGGTGTCGACATCGATGCGGGTGACGCGCTCATCGAACGCATCAAGCCGTTCGCCAAGCGCACCATGCGCCCCGAAGTGCTGGCCGGCATCGGCGGGTTCGGTGCCCTGTTCGAGGTGGGCAGGCGCTTTCGCGAGCCCGTATTGGTGGCGGGTACCGACGGCGTGGGCACGAAGCTGAAGCTCGCCTTCGAGCTCGAGCGCCACGACACGGTCGGGATCGATCTCGTCGCCATGAGCGTGAACGACATCCTCGTGCAAGGTGCCGAGCCGCTCTTCTTCCTCGACTACTTCGCCTGCGGCAAGCTCGACGTCGAGACGGCTGCTCAGGTGATCCAGGGGATCGCGCGCGGCTGCGAGCTGGCGGGCTGCGCCCTGATCGGTGGCGAGACCGCGGAAATGCCGGGCATGTACCCGCCCGGCGAGTACGACCTCGCAGGATTCGCGGTCGGTGCGGTCGAAAAGGACCGGATCATCGACGGATCGACGATCGCCGCCGGCGACGTGGTACTCGGACTCGCATCCTCGGGACCGCATTCGAACGGTTACTCGCTGGTGCGCAAGATCATCAATGACTCCGGGGCGCGCCTGGATGGGGCCTTGGCGGGCACGACCCTCGCCGACGCCCTGCTCGCGCCGACGCGGATCTACGTGAAGCCGCTGCTGGCACTGCTGCAGACCGTGCCGGTGAAGGGCATGGCGCACATCACCGGCGGGGGACTGGTCGAGAACGTTCCCCGCGTCCTGCCCGAGGGCGTACAGGCCAGGCTCGCGGCCGCCGCATGGGTGCGCCCCCCCATCTTCGACTGGCTGCAGAAAACCGGGAACATCGCCGACGACGAAATGCATCGCGTTTTCAACTGTGGCATCGGCATGGCGGTGATCGTTGCTGCAGACGATGCCGAGCGTGCGGCGCAGCTGCTCACCGAAGCCGGCGAGAGCGTCCGACCGATCGGCCGGATCGTCGCACGGCCGGCGGGCGCGCCGGCTACCGTGGTCGACTGAGCGGGCGCAGGGTCGCCCACCACGTCGTCACCCAGGCCTCCAACGCCTCCGCCGGCATGGCTGCGATCGCGCGCATTGCCGTCCTGATCTCCGGACGCGGCTCGAATCTTGGCGCGCTGCTCCACGCCGAGCGCGCCGGGCGTCTCGGCGGCACCGTGTCGCTGGTGGTCAGCAATCGGCCCGACGCGGGCGGACTCGCCATCGCCCGTGGGTATGGGGTCGCCACCCGGGTCGTCGCCCACGCCGGTCGCGAGCGTGCCGATTTCGATGCCGCGCTCGCGGCAGCGATCGACGATGCCGCGTGCGATCTGGTGGTACTCGCGGGATTCATGCGCATCCTGACCCCGGAATTGGTCAGCCGGTACGCCGGGCGGATGATCAACATCCATCCGTCGCTGCTGCCGGCGTTCCCGGGCCTGGATACCCATCGCCGTGCACTCGCCGCGGGCGTGCGCATCCACGGCTGCACCGTGCACCTGGTCACGCCCGATCTCGACGCCGGCCCGATCATCGCCCAGGGCGCGGTGCCCGTGCTGGACACCGACGACGAGGCGCGCCTCGCCGATCGCGTGCTCGCAGTCGAGCATCGCCTCCTGCCGTTCGCGGTGCGAGCCTGGTGCGAGCAGCGCCTGACCGTGGCCGGCACACGGGTGTGCATGGCAACCGCACAGGTCCCCGACGCCGTCCTGCAGGTACCCGACGCCGACCTGCAGGTTCCCGACGCTGTCCTGCAGGTTCCCGACCCTGGTTGAGGGTGCACCCATCGCGGCCGCCACAGGGTCGGGGCGCGGAACGCGCCTGCTCCCTCGGCATCGAACCCCTGTGTCCACCGCCGTCCACACGTCCGCTACCGCGATCGACGCGATGAAACCCGGCCGCTTCGCCGGGCCCCGGGCGTGGCAGCCCCGGCGCATATTCGTGCTCGCGCTGCTGCTCTCGGTCGCGGTGCACTTCGCAGCCACGCTCTGGCCGGAGCCCGCCCCGGACGTGCCGGAGACTCCGCCGCTGCAGGCCACCATCAAGGAGCTGCCGCCGCCCCCCCAGGCCGTGGTCGCGACCCCGCCCAAGCCACGCCCGACGGCGCGTGCCCGACCCCGTTTGCCGGCTCGTCCCTTCGTGCCTGTGTTGCCGGGACCCATTCCCGACGATCTCACCGCAGCGTCGGAGGGCGAAACGGGCGCACCCTTGATGACCCCGGCACCCATGCTGCCGTCGGGTCCTGTCGCCTCGGCCGCCGAGCCGTTGCTCGCTCCGCCTGCCCTCGAGCTCAAGACGCTTCCCCCTCGCGTCGATCTCGTGTATCGGGTGTTCTGGGGTACCCAGGGCTTTTTCATCGGCGATGCGACCTACCGGTTCGAGCACAGCGCGGATCGCTATCGGATCGCCACCGTCGGCGAAGCGCGCGGACTGGCCGCACTCATCCTGCGGGGACAGGGCAAGCTCGAAAGCGAGGGATCGATCACGGTGGACGGATTGCAGCCCGACGAGTTTGCGCTGGTCAGGGGCCAGGGCCGCAAGCGCGAGATGGCGCGCTTCGACTGGGACGCACGCACGGTCACCCTCGAGGGCGACAAGTCCGAGCCGCTCACCATGCCGACCTTCGATCCGCTCGCCTTCCTCTGGCAGTTCTATTTCCTGCCACCTACCGCCGATCGCGAAACGTTCGCCATCGCCACCACCAAGCGGCTTTATCAATACACATTCACCCGCGAAGGCACCGAGTCGATCGAGACCCGCTCGGGCCCCGTGGCAACGGAGCGGTGGCATCGCCGCAGCGACGATGGCAAGACCGACGCCTACGTGTGGCTCGCGCCGAGCCTGCATTACGTCGCCGTAAAGCTGCGCTTTTCCAACACCGATCGCGGCACGCTCGAGGCGCTGCTCGACGCGATCCGCGTCGACGAACCCGCGGTGGCACAACGGTGAGCGTGCGTTCCAACCAGCTCACCGGCCTGGCGGCTGCGATCACCGCGCTGGCCCGTCTGGACGCGCCCGCCGACGGTCTCCTGCATCGCTTCTTTCGCGACCACCGGGAGATGGGACAGCACGACCGGGCCTTCGTGGCGGAAGGCGTGTTCGCCTGGCTGCGACGCCGGCGCTCGCTCGAGTCGATCGCGCAGACCCGCGCGCCGGCACGACTCGCGCTTGCGGTGGCCGTGCGCGAGCTCGGGCACAGCGTCCGCGAGCTCGGTGACGTCGTCTCCGCCGAGGCGCTCGACTGGCTGCGTGAGTTCAAGGCGCGGGCCGGTCAGCCGCTCGAGCCCGCCGTGGCCCTCGACCTCCCCGACTGGCTCTGGGCGCGCATCGAGGCGGCCCATGGCACGGAGCAAGGCACGGCCCTGGCGCGCGCCCTCGCCCAGCCCGCGCCGCTCGACCTGCGGGTCAACACTCTCAAAACCACCCGCGAGGCCGTGCAGGCCGCGCTTGCCACTGCCGGATGGACCGCCGAGCCGACGCCGCTCAGTCCCGTCGGGCTGCGCACTGCGGGCCGACCTGCGATCAACCGCCATCCAACCTTCCTGGCCGGAGAGGTCGAGGTGCAGGACGAAGGCAGCCAGCTCGTCGGCTGGCTGGTCGCGCCACGACGCCACGACATGGTGGTCGACTTCTGCGCGGGCTCGGGCGGCAAGACGCTGCTGCTCGGCGCACTCATGCGTTCCCAGGGCCGGCTCTATGCGTTCGACGTCTCCGCACGTCGCCTCGCCAACCTGAAGCCCCGACTGGCGCGGTCGGGCCTGTCGAACGTCCATCCGCAGGTGATCGCCAGCGAGCGCGATCCACGCGTCGGTCGGCTCGCCGGGAAGATCGACCGGGTGCTGGTGGACGCGCCCTGTACCGGATTCGGCACCCTGCGGCGCAATCCGGACCTCAAATGGCGCCAGTCGCCCGAGGGCGTCGCCGAGCTGGCTGCCAAGCAGGCGGCGATCCTTGCTGCGGCCGCCCGCCTGGTGAAGCCCGGTGGCCGTCTCGTGTACGCGACGTGCAGCATCCTCCCGGAGGAGAACGACGTGATCGTCGACGGCTTCCTGGCGCAGAACCCGCGCTTCCGTCCCGTTCCGGTCGCCGCCGAGCTCGCCCGTGCCGGCATCGGCCTCGACACGGGTGAGCGCCTGCGGTTGTATCCGCACGTGCATGGTTGCGACGGCTTTTTCGCCGCGATCGTCGAGCGAATCCCGGAAACGTCCTGATGCGGGGCCGCCCGGCCGATCGTCGAACTCGCGCCATCCAGCCCCAGGGTTGCGGGAGCGGCTCCGCGGACCCCGGCACGCCGCCATCACGGGTGATCGGCCTCGCGCTGGCCTGCGTGGCGATGCTGGCTTTGGCGCTGGGCCTCCCTGGTTCGGCGCGGGGTGCTGCGATCGCCCATGCGGGCACGGTGGAGATCCTGTTCACGCCTGGCGATGCGATCGATCGTCGCATCGTCGCCGCGATCGACGCGTCCCACGAGGAGGTGCACGTGCTGGCGTACGCGTTCACCCACCCGGGCATCGCCCGGGCCCTGCTGGCCGCGCACGAGCGCGGGGTCAGCGTCGAGATCGTGGTGGACCGTATCCAGGGCATCGACCCGCCCGGCAGCGCCGTCCCCAACCTTCGCCGCCATGGCGTCGCGGTCTGGCTCGATCCCGGACCGGGGACCGCGCACAACAAGGTGATGATCATCGACCCACGTTCACCCGCCGCCACCACGATCTCCGGCAGCTTCAACTTCACCCGCGCGGCGCAGACCTCGAATGCGGAGAACGTGATCATCTTCCACCGCAATCGCGACGTGGCGCGGATCTACGACCGGTACTTCCTCGCCCGTCGGGCCACCGCGCAACGATGGCAGGGCGGCGTGGTGCCGGCGCGGCAGCCGCCCCGAACGGCGGCGAAGCGTCGCGCGCCTTCGCCCCACTTCGAGCGCGCTGTTCCGTAGCCCCGCGCGACGGTCGGCCGCGTCGCTGCCGGCACTTCGCCCTGCCGGGCTGTCTGCACCACCATCGTCGCCCGCTTGCATGGCCGGCGTCTCCAGCACCGAGCGCGGGCGTGAGTGCCCGCCGCCCTTGCACCGGCTGGACTGGCCGCCGTTGTGCCGCGGTCCAGCCACGGCAACGGGCACTCGCCGGGGCGAGATGCCAGCGCGCCGCGACGCGTCGCCGTCACCGGGTCGAGGCCAGCGGAACGCCTTGCGCCGGGCAGCGTCGAAGACCTTGGGTACACATCCCCGAACACCGGCGAAACACGCGGAAATCGCAGCTTTCGCCTGTATAATGATGCGTTTGCTCGAAATCGCGATCTCCCACCCGCCGCGACGGGTATTGCCGAGAACTCCATGCCCTTTGATTTCCTTGATGTAATCGCCAACGGCCTGACCCCGCTTCCGTGGTGGGGCATCGTGATCGTGGCGCTTGTCCTCACCCACGTCACCATCGCCAGCGTTACGATCTACCTGCATCGCCACCAGGCGCATCGCGGCCTCGATCTGCACCCGATCGCCAGCCATTTCTTCCGGTTCTGGCTGTGGCTCACGACCGGCATGGTCACCAAGGAGTGGGTCGCGATCCATCGCAAGCACCACGCCAAGTGCGAGACCGAGGAAGACCCGCACAGCCCGCAGGTCCGTGGCATTCGCAAGGTGTTCTGGCAGGGCGCCGAGCTCTACCGCGACGAAGCCAAGAACGCCGAGACCATGGACAAGTACGGGCGCGGCACGCCCGACGACTGGATCGAGCGGAACCTGTACACCCGGTTCTCGTGGGAAGGCGTCGGCTTGATGCTGGTGATCAACGTCGTCCTGTTCGGGCCGATCGGGCTCACGATCTGGGCGGTGCAGATGGCGTGGATCCCGGTGACCGCTGCGGGCATCATCAACGGCATCGGCCACTATTGGGGCTACCGCAACTTCGCCTGTGCCGACGCCGCGACCAACATCGTGCCGTGGGGAATCATCATCGGCGGCGAGGAGCTGCACAACAACCACCATGCCTACGGCACGTCGGCCAAGCTGTCGTCGCGCTGGTACGAGTTCGACATCGGCT
>JBDTWB010000221.1:0-6118 GCA_040006895.1 Casimicrobiaceae bacterium
GAGCAGCACATCCGTCGCGAGAAGGCGACGTCCAACATCTGCACCGCCCAGGTGCTGCTCGCCGTGATGGCGAGCATGTACGCGGTCTATCACGGCCCCGACGGACTGACGCGGATCGCCCGCCGGGCGCATCGTCTTGCGGCGATCCTGGCCGAAGGGTTCGCGCGCCTCGGTTTCGCACGGGCATCGAAGGCGCCGTTCTTCGACACCATCACCCTCGCCACTGGCAAGCACACCGAGGTCATCCACGCGTGCGCCGTGGCCTCGGGCATGAACTTCCGTCGCATCGACGCCGCCACCCTGGGCATCTCCCTCGACGAGACCACGACCCGGGCGCAGGTCGAGCGGATCTGGGCCGTGTTCCAGGAAGCGCTCGCCCAGGACGCCGGCACGCCGTGCTCGGTCGACGACCTGGAAGCCGGGGTGACCGACGCCCTGCCCAACGCGCTTGTGCGCACGTCGGCGTTCCTCACGCACCCCACCTTCAACCGGTATCACTCCGAGACCGAGATGCTGCGTTACCTGCGCCGCCTCGCCGATCGCGACGTCGCGCTCGACCGGTCGATGATCCCGCTCGGCTCTTGCACGATGAAGCTCAACGCCACTGCGGAAATGCTGCCGATCACGTGGCCCGCTTTCGCGCACCTGCATCCGTTCGCGCCCGCCGACCAGGCCCAGGGTTATCGCGAACTCGTCGCCGATCTCGAGGGCATGCTCGCGACCATCACCGGCTACGCCGCCTTCTCCCTCCAGCCCAATGCCGGCTCTCAGGGGGAGTACGCGGGCCTGCTCGCCATCCGCGCCTACCACGCGAGTCGCGGCGACGCGCACCGCGACGTGTGTCTCATTCCCGCGTCGGCGCACGGCACCAATCCGGCGTCGGCACAGATGGCCGGAATGCGGGTGGTGGTGGTGGGCTGCGACCGCGAGGGCAACGTGGACCTGGCCGAGCTCGAGGCGAAGGCCGCGCAGCACCGCGACGTGCTGGCAGCGATCATGGTCACCTACCCGTCGACACATGGCGTGTTCGAGGCGGGGATCCGGCGGTTGTGCGAGATCGTGCACGAGCACGGGGGCCAGGTGTACGTCGACGGCGCCAATCTCAATGCCCTCGTCGGCCTCGCCGCGCCCGGCGAGTTCGGCGCGGACGTTTCGCACCTCAACTTGCACAAGACGTTCTGCATTCCGCACGGCGGTGGCGGGCCCGGCGTGGGACCGGTGGGCGTGCGTGCGCACCTCGCGGCGTTCCTGCCGCGCACGACAGTCGACGGCCAGGACGGCATCGGGCTCATCGCGGCGGCGCCGTACGGCAGCGCCTCGATCCTGCCGATCTCGTGGATGTACATCGTCATGATGGGCGCGGAAGGCCTGACCGCGGCGACCTCGACCGCGATCCTCAACGCCAATTACGTTGCACGCCGCCTGGCGCCCCATTACCCGGTTCTCTACGCCGGCCGGAACGGATTGGTCGCGCACGAATGCATTCTCGATCTGCGGCCGCTCAAGGACAGCGCCGACATCGCCGTCGACGACGTGGCCAAGCGCCTCATGGACTACGGCTTCCACGCTCCGACCATGAGCTTTCCGGTGCCAGGCACGTTGATGGTCGAGCCGACGGAAAGCGAATCGAAGGCGGAGCTCGACCGCTTCGTCGAGGCGATGATTGCGATTCGCGACGAGATCCGCGCCATCGAGGCGGGACAGGGCTCGCGCACCGACAATCCCCTCAAGCATGCGCCGCACACCGCACGAGCGGTGACGGCCGACGAGTGGACCCATGGGTACGCGCGCAGCGTGGCCGCGTATCCCATGGCCGCCTTGCGAGAGACCAAGTACTGGCCGCCCGTGGGCCGGGTCGACAACGCTTATGGCGATCGCAACCTCTTTTGCAGTTGCGTGCCGGTGAGTGAATTGGCGGACAACGACGAAGCGCCCCCCGCAGACTCTCGCGAAGCGCGCCCGACCGACGCCGCGGCGGCGACGACCTGATGCGCATTGCGGTGCTGGGCGCCGGGGTCATCGGCGTCACCGCCGCGTGGTACCTCGCCGGCGACGGGCATGCAGTGACCGTGGTCGACCGCCAGCCGGGTGCGGGGCGCGAGACCTCGTTCGCCAACGGCGGCCAGATCTCGGCTTCGCACGCCGAGCCATGGGCCAACCCGCATGCGCCCGCCAAGATCCTGCAATGGCTGGGGCAGGAGGACGCTCCGCTCCTGTTCCGTCTCCGCATGGACTCGGCGCAATGGCGCTGGGGCCTGCGCTTCCTGCGCGAATGCCTGCCTGCGCGGACACGGCGCAACACCCTCGCCTGCCTGCGGCTGGCGCTCTACTCGCGCGCACAACTCGCCGGACTGCGTGCATCTACCGGCATCGAGTACGACGGTCTCGAGCGCGGCATCCTGGCGTTTCATACCGATGCAGATGACTTCCGCCGCGATTCGGCTGCCGCAGCGCTGCTCCGTGCGTACGGTGGCGACCAGGTCCCGCAAAGTCCCGACGCCTGCATCGCCATCGAACCAGCCCTCGCATCGCTCGGGACTCGCCTGGCCGGGGGGATCTTCAGCGCGAGCGACGAGTCGGGCGACGCCCATCGCTTCACCACGGCGCTGGCGGCGCGCGCCCATGAGGCCGGCGTTGGGTTCGCATGGGACACGGTGGTGGAGGGTCTCGAGACGCGCGCGGGACGCGTCGTTGCGGCACGGTGCACCCAGCGCGGCACCAGGATCGTCGTTGCTGCCGATGCGTTCGTGGTGGCGCTGGGCAGCTACTCCCCGTTGCTGTTGCGGCCGCTCGGCATCGACATTCCCGTCTATCCGATCAAGGGCTATTCGGCGACGATCAACGTGGGAGCCCACCGCGGTGCGCCGATGGTCTCGCTCACCGATCCGGCCACCAAGATCGTCATCTCGCGGCTCGGCGATCGACTGCGTGCGGCCGGCACCGCCGAGCTCAATGGCTACGACCTCGCGCCGAACGCCGTGCGCAGCGACGCGCTGGTGGCGCGCGTCTTCGATCTCTTTCCCGATGCAGGCGAGCGCGGCAGCGTGACGACCTGGACCGGGCTCCGGCCGGCTACGCCGTCGAACGTGCCCATCATCGGTCGCTCGCGTGTGGCCAATCTCTTCCTCGATACCGGCCACGGCACCCTCGGCTGGACGATGGCGTGCGGCTCGGGACGCGCGCTCGCCGATATCGTTGCCGGTCGTACGCCCTCGGTCGATTTTCCCTTCTGGAACAGCGCGTCCTGACCGAACACCGGCCGCCGGGGTCGTGCCCGACGGAGCGCGCCGTCGTGCGCGTCTATAATTGCGGCTTCGTTGCCGAAGGTGCTGCTCGTGATCCGTTTCGTTCTCGCTGTCCTGCTGTTCCCCCTCGTTTCGACCGTTTTCGCTCAGGCGCCGCTGCCGGCGCCGAGCATCAACGCCGCGGCCTACGTACTGCTCGACGTGACCAGCGGCCAGGTGCTGGTGGCGCAGAACGAGAACGAGCGTCGCGATCCCGCTTCCCTCACCAAGCTGATGACTGCGTACCTCGCGTTCGGCGCCCTGCGCGACAACACGATCACCGGCTCGCAGATGGTCAACGTGTCGACCGCCGCGTGGAAGGCGGAGGGGTCACGGATGTTCATCGAGCCGCGCAAGGCGGTGTCGGTCGACGAACTCCTGCGCGGGATGATCGTGCAGTCGGGCAACGACGCCTCGATCGCCCTTGCCGAGCTCGTCGCGGGCAGCGAGTCCGCGTTTGCCGAGCGCATGAATGCCGAGGCCAAGCGACTGGGTCTTGCCAATACCCATTTCACCAACGCCACGGGACTTGCCGATCCGCAGCACTATTCGACGGCGGCCGACATGGCCCGCCTCGCGGCCGCGGTGATCCGCGATTTCCCCGACTACTACCCGCTGTACTCGATGAAAGAGTATCGCTACAACAACATCAGTCAGCCGAACCGCAATCGGCTGCTGTGGACCGACCCGTACGTCGACGGCATGAAGACGGGGCACACCGAGGCCGCGGGCTGGTGCCTCGTAGCGGCGGCGAAGCGCGGCCAGCGGCGCCTGCTGTCGGTCGTGCTCGGCGCCGCCTCGGATGCCGCGCGTGCCAGCGAGAGCCAAAAGCTCATCAACTACGGCTTCCAGGCCTTCGATACGGTCCAGCTCTACCAGCCGGGGCAGACGATCTCGAGCCTGCGGGTGTGGAAGGGCGCGGACAAGGAAGTGCCCGCCGGTTTCGTCGCCGAGCACTACCTGACCGTGCCCAAGGGACGTGCCGACAGGCTCGCGGTATCGATGACCGCGGTCGAGCCCTTGACCGCGCCGGTCACCCGCGGGCAGCGCATCGGTGCCGTGCGGGTTGGCTTCGATAACAAGCAGGTGGCGGAGTTTCCCCTGGTCGCCTTGAAAGACGTGCCGCTCGGCAGCTTTTTCGCGCGGACCTGGGATACCGTGCGACTCTGGTTCAAGTAAGGAGAGGCAACGATGGTCGTCTATCTCAACGGCACATTTCTTCCGATCGAGGATGCCAAGATCTCGGTGCTCGATCGCGGCTTCATCTACGGCGACGGCGTGTACGAGCTGGTGCCGGTGTACGGCCGCGAGCCGTTCCGGCTGCCGCATCACCTCGCGCGCCTCAAGAACAGTCTCGCCGGCATCGGTCTTGCCAACCCGCACGACGACGGCCAGTGGGAAGCGATCATCCGGCGCCTGGTCGCGGAGCAGCCGTTCGACGACCAAGGCGTGTACTTCCAGGTCACGCGCGGCGTCGCCAAACGCGATCATGCGTTTCCCACCGGGGTGACGCCGACGGTGTTCATGATGAGCAATCCCCTGGCGACGCCGACGGCGGAGCAGGTGGCGCGCGGGGTGGCGGTGGTGACGGCCGAGGACAACCGCTGGAAGCGCTGCGACTTGAAGACCATCTCGCTGCTCGGCAACGTGCTGATGCGCCAGCTCGCCGCCGAGGCAGGCGCCGTCGAGACGGTCATGTTCCGCGACGATTACCTGACCGAGGCTTCGGCCTCCAACGTGCTGGTCGTGATCGGCGGCATCATCGTCGCCCCGCCGAAGGACAATCTCATCCTGCCGGGGATCACCTACGACGCGACCCACGAGTTCGCGCGGGATGCCGGCGTGCCATTCGACATCAGGCCGGTAACCCGCGCCGAGGCGCTTGCGGCCGAGGAGATGTGGCTGTCGTCGTCGACCAAGGAAGTCATCTCGGTCACCACGGTCGATGGCCGTCCCTTCGGATCCGGAAGCCCGGGACCGGTCTTCCGGCGCATGCACGCCCTCTTCCAGGAGCGCAAGCCGAAATCGAGCTCCGGGGCGCGCCTTGCTACTGCAACCGTTGGCGCGGCTGCGGCGCGGTAAGGACCGACCGGCGCAGGACCGCGGTCGCGCGGCGTCTCGAGTTGCCCCGGAGCTTGCCCCGGCTGCGCGCCGGCGATCAGCCGAGCGGCAGCTCCTGCGGCAGGGCGTAGCGCCCGTGGACGAACACCAGGCCGACGCCGGGCCGGCGCTCGCAATGCTCCACCTGGCCGACGAACAGCATGTGATCGCCGGTCCGATGGCGGGCGAAGTGCCGGCACTCGAGCCAGGCGACGCAACCCTCGATAAGCGGTGCGTCGGCCAGTCCCAGTCGATGGTTCACCCCGGCAAAGCGGTCCTCATGGGGCTCCGAGAAGCGGCGCGCGAGCTCGACCTGGTCGTGGGCGAGCACGTTCACGGTGTAGCGCTGTGCGTGCTCGAACGCCGCAAGGGTATTGGCCCGCAGGTGCAGGCTCCAGAGGACGAGGGGGGGGGCCAGTGAGACCGCATTGAACGAATTCGCCGTGAAGCCGGCGTAGGTGCCGTCCCGGGCGCGCGCGGCAATAACCGTCACGCCGGTGGCGAACTGAGCTAGCGCATCGCGGAACTGCCGCTCATTGAACGGGGAAGGTCGGTCCGGCTTGGCCGGGGAGGAAGGCATGCGTGAGGTGGACGGGTGTGTGTAGGGCGGGACAATGGCGATCTTAGCCCAAGTAAGTGCCTGACTCGTAAAGCGTGCCACCGAGTACGGGGTCACGGATAATGGGGTCGTTGTAAGTTATCCGCGTCGATAAAGTACACCGACCCCATTACCC
>JBDTWB010000222.1:0-6091 GCA_040006895.1 Casimicrobiaceae bacterium
GGTCGATGTCGGTCGATGTCGGTCGATGTCGGTCGATGACGGTCGATGACGGTCGATGATGGTCGATTATTCTAGCTGCCGCGACAGCCGGGCAACCGGACGCCCATCAGGTCCCGGACCGACAAGCCCTACCTCGCGCTGTTGATAGTTGGCTGTCGACCGTCCAGATCCTGACCCGAGGCGCCAACGGCCGCGCTCGGCCCCTCGCACGGGTCAGCGTTGAGCCACCGGGAACTTAACGCCATGAGCGCCACGCTGACTCCCACCCATCGAACCTCCGCATCGGACGCGGCTACGGACCTGCGCGCCTGGCCGTTGATCCAGAAGCTGGTCGCCTTCGATACCACCAGTCGCGAATCCAACCTCGCCCTCATCGACTGGGTGCAGGACTACCTTCGGCAGCACCACGTCGCGGCAACCCTGACGTTCGACGACGCGGGTCGCAAGGCCAATATTTTCGCGACCCTGCCCGCCGCCGACGGCAACGACACCACCGGCGGCATCGTGCTGTCCGGCCATACCGATGTCGTACCCGTAGATGGCCAGGATTGGCACAGCCCACCGTTCCAGGCGACCCGCAAGGGCGAGCGCATCTGTGGACGCGGCGTCACCGACATGAAGAGCTTCATCGCCACGGTGCTCGCCTTCGTGCCGGAGTGGTCGCGACGCCGCCTGACCCAACCCCTGCACCTCGCATTCTCGTACGACGAGGAGGTCGGATGCATCGGCGTGCGCCGGCTGATCGCCGATATCGCGGCGCGCGGCGTCCGGCCGGCCGGCGCCATCATCGGGGAGCCCACCGGCATGGAGCTCGTGGTGGCCCACAAGGGGCGGCGATCCTTCCGTTGCCGCGTGCGCGGCCACGAAGCGCACTCGTCGCTGACGCCGCATGGCGTGAACGCGGTCCAGATCGCCTGCGAGATCGTGACCTATCTCACCGGGATGGCCCGGAATTTTCGCGACCAGGGCCGCTTCGACGGCGCCTACGACGTGCCCTACACCACCGTCCACACCGGCGTCATCCATGGCGGCACCGCCGTCAATATCGTGCCTCTGGACTGCTGGTTCGATTTCGAGATCCGGCACCTGCCGTTCGACGATCCCGGTGCGCTGCTGACCGAGGTCAAGGGGTACGCCGAGCGTTTTCTGCCCGAGATGCATGCCGTCGATTCCGGCACCGGCATCGTGTTCGAGGAACTATCGGCGATGACGGGCATGGAAGTTTCCGACTCGAGCGACATCGTGGTACTCGCCAAGGCATGCAGCGGAAGCCATGCGTGCGGCAAGGTCTCGTTCGGCACCGAAGGCGCGCTATTCCAGCGGGCGGATATTCCGACCGTGGTCTGCGGTCCGGGTCACATCGCCCAGGCACACCAGCCCGATGAATGGGTGAGCGTGGAGCAACTCGCGCAGTGCGAGGCGTTCATGCAACGTCTGACCGAGCGGTGCACGGCGAGCTGATCCGCCGCGGCCCGGAACGCGCGTCGCACGCAGGTCGTTCATGAATGCGGCCGGACGCGGTGCGCGGCCGCCCGTCATCGACGTGCGGTTTCCCGACATCGAGTGCTGGGCCGACGGCAACACCGGCATCCCCTACGTCTGGACCTTCGACTCCGGGCGGCCCGGGCCGCACACTCTTGTCCAGGCCCTCACCCACGGCAACGAGGTTTGCGGAGCCATCGCCGTGGACTGGGCACTGCGCTGCGCGCTGCGGCCGGCCCGCGGCCGGTGCACGTTCGCCTTTGCCAACGTCGAGGCCTACCAGGCGTTCGATCCGGCCGATCCCTTCGCGTCCCGATGCGTCCAGGAGGACTTCAACCGCCTGTGGACGGAGGACGTGCTGGCCGGCCAGCGCGACACCGCCGATCTGCGCCGCGCCCGCGCGCTGCGACCGCTTTACGACGTGGTGGATGCTCTCCTCGACCTGCACTCGATGACCGATGCCTGTCCGCCGTTAGCCCTCGCCGGCCTGCACGACAAGGGGCGCACGCTCGCCCTCGGCGTCGGAATGCCGCGACATATCATCGTGGACGGCGGCCATGCAGCCGGCAAGCGCTTGCGCGACTATGCTTTTTTCGACGATCCGGACGATCCGCGTGCCGCCCTCCTCATCGAGTGCGGCCAGCATTGGGAGCGTGCTGCGCCCAAGGTCGCACGCGAGGCGATCCTGCATTTCCTGGCGCACTTCGGGCAACTCGATGCCGAGCTCGTTCCGCCGCGGCCGGCGCGCGACCAGCAGGTAATCGAGGTCTCCGACGCCATCACCATCACCTCCGAGGACTTTGCGTTCGTCCTCCCGGTCCAGGGTCTCACCGTCATTCCCGAGGCCGGCACGGTGCTCGCCAACGATGGCGGCAACCTCATTCGCACGCCCTACGATGCGTGCGTACTCATCATGCCTACGCGGCGCCCCCGGGTCGGCGAAACCGCAGTGCGGCTCGGGCGCGTGCAGCCCTGAAAGCGGGGCTCCGGTCCAGCCGCTCCCACTTCACCTCGGGACACTTGCCGCCGTGTCGCTGCCTTCCCCAGGTTCCGGGGCGTCGTACCAGTAGCGTCGCTGCCGATCCCGCGCCGCCGAGACTTCGGGCACCTCAGGATGGCGGAAGCGCACGGTGATCGCACCCTGGAGGTCGGTACGCGCGATCATGGCGCCACGGACGCGGTAGCGATCGATGACGTCCGCGCGCGGATGCCCGAAACGATTCCGGTAACCGGCGGTGAAGATCGCGATCCGCGGTGCCGTCGCCACGACGAACTGGGGCGTGGATGACGTACGCGAGCCGTGGTGCGGCACGACGATCACGTCGGCGTGCAGCGGAGCGCGCCGGGCGATCAGCGCAGCTTCGCTACGGGCCTCGATATCACCCGTGAGCAGGACGCTTCCGGAGGCCGATTCGATGCGCAGGACGCACGACATGTCGTTGGTCTTCGGCTTGGGCCCCGCGTAGGCTTCCGGCGCCGGATGCAGCATGGTGAATTCGACGCCGTCCCATGTCCAGCGCTGGCCATCTCGGCAGCGCACGACGTCGCGCGGCGCACCCCACCAGAGCGGTTCGCCATGATGCACGGACGAGAGCAGCCTGGCGACCGGCACGGTCTGCAGCAGCGAACGGGCCCCGCCGCTGTGGTCGCTATCGAGGTGCGACACCACCAGTGCCGACAGCCTGCGCATCCCGGACGCACGCAGGAACGGCGCGATCACCCGGCTGCCGGCGTCGGCCTCGTCCGTGTAGCGCGGTCCGGCGTCGTAGAGCAGGGTGTGACGCCGGGTGCGGATGGCGACGGCCAGTCCCTGTCCGACGTCGAGCACGGTGACCTCGAAGTCACCATGGGCCGGCATCGGCGGCTCGACCAGAAAGAGGGGCGATAGCCACAGTGCGCCCAAGGCGCGTAACGGCACGCCGGGTGGAGCCAGCAGCAACCCCACACCGGCAAGCGACGTGACGACGGCCCATGCGGCCGGGGCGTGCTGCTGCCAGGTCGCGCCGGGCAGTTGCGCCAGCCACGCAAGCGGCACCATCAACCCCGCGAACACGCCATGCGCGAGTTGCCACAGCCAGTCGACGGGCAGCACGATCGCCGCGAGGGCGAGGGGTACCACCGCAAACGTCACGACCGGTATGGCGAGGGCATTGGCCACGGGCGTCACCAGTGACACCTGCTGGAAAACCGCGAGGGTGAGCGGCACGAGCCCCACCGTGACCACTACTTGTGCGTGCGCCGCAGCGCGTAGTGACCGTACGATCGAGTCCGTCCAGGTGCGCGATGGCGAGTGGAGACGTGCGGTTCCCGCATAGAGCAGAAGGCCCACGGCGGCGAAGGAGAGCCAGAACCCCGGGGTCAGCCCCGCCCACGGATCGAAGAGCAGGACGATCGCCAGCGCCCATAGCCAGACCATGCGCGCCGTGCCCGGACGACCGAGCCACAGTCCGGTCGCGGCCACGGCGAGCATCACGAAGGTGCGCTGTGCGGGAACCTGCGCGCCGGCCAGCAACATGTAGCCGAACGCGGCGAATGCGCCAACGAGCGCCGCCACGCGCCGCGCCGGCGTGCGGGTGGTGAGCCAGACGCTGTGCCGCGCGAGCGCGTACACCACCGCCGCGACGAGGGCGGCGAAGATGGTGACGTGCAAGCCGGAAATCGAGATCAAATGGGTGATCCCGGTGCGGTTGAACACCAACCACTGCGCTTCTGGGATAGCGCGCTGCTCGCCGATCGCCAGCGCGACGATCACACCCGCGTAGGGAGCGCCGGCGAGCGCCGCCATGCCCCGATCGCGGATGTTCTCGCGCGTCCGTTGCACGTGATCGGACGGTCGTCCCGCGAAGTCGGCCAAGCGCGCATTGTCCGCGTGCACCCGCACGTAGCCGGTCGCCCGCAAACCGTTCTGCAGCAACCAGGCTTCGAGATCGAAGCCGTGCGGATTGACGTTGCCATGGGGCCGTTTCAACCGGACGGTCAGGTGCCATCGCTCGCCGGCACGCAGGCGGGGCACGTCGCCGCCAGACTTCCCGCGTTCCGCCGGATACCACGCGAGGGACAGCCGTTTGGGGACGGTGGCGCCTTCCGTCAGTACGTCCTGCACCGCGAACGCGAAGCGAGTCCCTTGCAGCGACAGCGCCGGCAAGTCGTCGATCACGCCCACCAGGGCGAGGTCCGCACCTTCCCAGCCAGGCGAAAGCGCGTCGGCCAGGCGCAGTTCCGCCCGCCATGCGGCATAACCGAACCCGCTGCAGGCCAGCGCAGCCACCACCATGGCCGGCACGACATGGCGGCGCACCGCAATGCACGGCCATTGGCCGTGTGCGAGCCCGGCCGCAACCAGGATCACCAGAGCTGCCAGCGCATATGGTCCCGCTGCGGGAAGCGTGGACTGCCACTGCAGCGCCACGCAGCCTGCGGCGAAGCCCGCCAGGGCAGCTGGAAGGGAATGCATGGGGGCGCCAGCGATCGCGCGCCGGCGATCACGGAGTCGTGTTTCGCGGGCCCGGACGACCGGGTGAGATCGAGCTTAGCGGGGGGGCCGCGCCGCGCCTATCGTCCGCATGGACGAGTGCCGCATGGCCGCGCGGTTGCCATGCGCGACCGCACGAGCGGCCGGCGCAAGGTCAATCCGGATCGTCGACGCCGTACCTGGCGAGCTCGACCAGGTTGCCGTCCGGATCGCGGACGTAGATGGAACGGATGGCACCGAGCGCCCCGGTACGGGTCACCGGGCCCGCCTCGATCGGCACCCCGCAGGCCGCGAGATGCGCCGCGATCGCCTCCATCGTCTCGGCGACCACGAAGCACAGGTCGGCCGCGCCGGGCATGGGTCGCGCGGCGACAGCGGCGACGTCGGCGCCATGCAGGTCTGGCGGCTGACCGGTTTGGTGGAGATTGAGCTTCTGCCGACCGAACGCAAGGGCCTTGCGCCCCCGCCCGAAGGTCACCTCGCGCATGCCGAGAACCTCGGTATAGAAGCGCAGGGTCGCGGCGAGGTCACGACACGTCAGCACGACGTGGTCAATCCGCTCGACGGTCAGCATGCCACGGGCCCGTCACGACCCTCGCGCGCGCAAGACAATCTGGGTGCAGCGAAAGAGCGCAAGGGCCCGGCCGTCCGCCTTGCGCGTCACGGTCGCGTCCCACACCTGCGTGCTGTTGCCCAGGTGCGCGGGCCGTGCGACGCAGGCGAGCACGCCCTCGCGGGCCGTGCCGAGGAAGTTGCTCTTGAGCTCGACGGTGGTGAAGCCGTCCGCCCCTTCGGGCAGGTGCGCGATGCAACCATAGCCGCACGCCGTGTCCGCGAGGGCGATCACCGAGGCCGCGTGCAGGTAGCCATTGGGCGCCAGGAAGTGCGGCTGGATCGTGATCTCGGCCGTCAGGAAACCTTCCTCGAGCGCGACCACGCGAAAGCCGAACAGCTCGGGAAGGCGCCCTTGGCCGCGTTCGTTCAGGCACTCGAGCGTCACGTCGGCACGCAGCATGCCTTGCCCTTCCCATGGCTATCGGAGAGGTGCAGCCCGTCGCGGCGATAGACGCCGTAGCGCACGCCCTCGCCCCCCGCGGATTTTACGTCGTACATGAGGCGATCGGCGAGCGCCGTGAT
>JBDTWB010000223.1:0-5984 GCA_040006895.1 Casimicrobiaceae bacterium
TACCTGCCTATCGACCATGCCTGCCATTCACCTGTTCCGGCACGAAGCGATCCGGGCCCTGGTCGACTACGGGATCGAAGCCGCCGATGCCGATGGGCATGACGCCCCGGATGCGAGCCCGGCTACGTGGTTGGCCTTCGCCCGTCCCGGACGGTCACGCACCGCTCGCGCGCGGCGGCCACGGCCCGACGCCCGCGAGAGCCGGCGGCGAGCGGTTGGCGTCGGGCTTCAGTTGCGCGGGTAGCCGCTTCCTGGAGCCGGCGCGGCGGGCGCAGCCGCGGGCTTGGCGGGTCCCGCCACCGGTGCGGGCTTTTGCGGAAGCGGCCGCTGCTTCTGGGGGATGGTCTTGGGGTAGCCGGCTTCGTCGAGGAGGGCGTGCCAGCGGGCTTCGTTGTAGCCCTTGGCCACGAGCTTGTCGCCGACCTGCAGCACGGGTGCAGTCATGTCGCCGGTGAGGGTCTTGAGCCGCTCGGCGCCCTTGACCTCCTCGACGTTGATAGGCGTGAACGGAATGCCGCGGCGATTGAGGAGTGCCTCTGCCATCTGGCAGATTTCGCCGCAGGCAAAGGTATAGAGGGTGACCGGATAGTTGTCGGACGCGTTGCGTGCCGCGAGCGGGAGGGTGTCGTTCTCGATGAAATTGGCGCCGAGCCGCTTGGGCTGTACGTCCTTGGCCGCTCCCGGGGGAGGGCGGTCCGAATAGACGATCCTGCCGTCGGGGTCGGTATACCGGTAGACCTGCTGCCCCTGGGCTACTGCGCCGGGGGCGATGCAGATCGCCGCAAGCGCCGTCAATGCAGCGAGCGCAAGCGCGAGCGGGCCCTGGGCGGTACGACGTGCAGAGCGTGCCATCGGTCCTCCTGGACGACTTACGGCGGGGTGACCATTCCATTATGGCGCAGCAGGGCGTCGATCTGCGGCGGCCGGCCGCGGAACGCTATGAAAGACTCGATGGCCGGTCGGCTGCCGCCCCGGGCGAGCACCTCGTCACGGAACCGGGCGCCGGCTGCCGACGACAGCACCCCCGCTTCCTCGAACAGGCTGTACGCATCCGCGGAAAGTACCTCGGCCCACTTGTAGCTGTAGTAGCCCGCCGCGTAGCCGCCGGCGAAGATGTGGCCGAAGGCATGCATGAAGCGATCGTAGGACGGCCTTGGCACCACCGCGATTTCGTCGCGCACGGTTTCGAGCAGCGCGCGGGGCGTGGCCCATTGGCCACCCTGCGTGGGGTCGTACGCGGAGTGCAGCAGCATGTCGAAGATCGAGAACTCGAGCTGGCGAACGGTGGCGAGCCCGCTCTGGAAATTGCGGGCGGCGAGCATGTGCTCGAACAGCACGTCCGGCAACGGCTCGCCGGTCTCGACATGGGCGGTCATGTGGGTGACGACTTCCCACTCCCAGCAGAAGTTCTCCATGAACTGGCTCGGCAGCTCGACGGCATCCCACTCCACGCCCTGGATGCCGGAGACGCCGGCCACTTCCACCTTGGTCAGGAGCTGGTGCAGCGCGTGGCCGAACTCGTGGAAGATGGTGATCACCTCGTCGTGGGTGAAGGTCGCGGGGTTGCCCCCGACGGGGGCCGACAGGTTGCATGTCACGTAGGCGACGGGATGCTGCAGGCGCCCGCCGATGCGCCGGCGGTTGGTGGCGTCGTCCATCCATGCGCCGCCCTGCTTGCCGGGACGGGCATAGTTGTCGAGATAGAACTGCCCGACGAGCACCTCGTCACGGTCGAAGATATCGAAGAAGCGCACGGTGGGATGCCAGGTCGGGGCATCGCCGGGACGGATGTGGATGCCATAGATGCTCTCGGTCACGCGAAACAGCCCTTGGAGCACCTTGGGTTCCGGAAAGTACTGGCGTACCTCCTGCTCGGAGAACTCGTAACGCTTGGCCTTGAGGCGCTCGGAGACGAAGCCGACGTCCCACGCCTCGAGGCGCTCGAGGCCGAGCTCGGTCTTGGCGAACGCGGCGAGCTCCGCGAAGTCCTGCTCGGCGAACGGTTTCGCTCGCCGGCCCAGATCACGCAGGAAGACGAGCACCTCGTCGGCGCTGGTCGCCATCTTCGGCACCAGCGACACCTCGGCGTAGTTGCGGTAGTCGAGTAGCGTCGCCGCCTCGTGCCGCAGGCGCAGGATCTCGTCGATGAGCGCGGTGTTGTCCCATTCGGGGCTGTCGCCCATGTCGGAGGCGCGGGTCATGTAGCCACGGTGCAGCGTTTCCCGCAGCTGTCGACTCTCGGCGTATTGCATCACCGGCAGGTAGCAGGGCATCCGCAGCGTGAGCTTCCAGCCATCCTTGCCTTCGGCGGCGGCGGCGGCGCGCGCCTCGGCGAGGACATCGTGCGGCACGCCTTCGAGCTCGTGCGGGTCGGTGACGATGCGTACCCAATCGTTGGTCGCGTCGAGTACGTTATCGTCGAATCGTGCCGATAGCTGGGCGAGGGATTCCTGGACTTCCTTGAAGCGTGCCTTGCGGTCCGCCGGCAGCTCGGCGCCCCCCAGTCGGAAATCCCGCACCTCGTTGTCGATCATGCGGCGCCGGGCCTGATCGAGGCCCGCGAACGCCGCGGATTCACGCAGGGCGCGGTAGCGCTCGAACAGTCGCAAGTCCTGGGCGAGGCCGGCGTAGAACGCGGTGATGCGCGGCAGGTTGGCGTTGTACGCGTCACGCAACTCGGGCGTGCTGACCACGGCGTTGAGGTGCCCCACCGCACCCCAGGCGCGCTCGAGGTGATCGAGCGGGGCAGCGAGGGGCTCGACCACGGTGTCCCAGGTCGCGGCACGGCGGTCGTTGGCCACTGCCTCGACCGCCATCGTGGCCCGCTCGAGCAGGGAATCCACCGCCGGGGTGATGTGGGCTGGCGCGATGCAATCAAAGCGCGGCAGGCTCGAAAAATCGAGCAGGGGGTTGGTCATAACGTTGGTATCCATGCGGCAGCCTGGCTAGGAAACGGTGGAGGATGGGGCGACGGTCCCGCGCGACGGACCTGGCGTGGCGCCAAGCGCGGCATCGAGCAGGGCGAGGTCGGCGGGGGTGCCGACATTGGCCCAGCGTCCCGAATGGAGCTCGCCACCGACGATGCCGGCGGCGATCCATGTCTTGAAGAACGGCAGCAGTTTGAGCTTCACCCCCCGCGGAAGTTCGGCGAACAGGGCGCGATCATAGAGGGCGATGTTGCCGAAGGTCAGGCGCGGCGCCGCCTCATCGTCGCGGATGCGGCCGTCGACCAGCCCGAAATCACCGGTCGGGTGATACGGCGGGTTCGGCACCATGACCAGGTGGACGCGTGGCGCCATGGCGTCCGCGGCCATGCGCGCCGCGCGCGGCAGCAGCGTGGCGTAATCGAAATCGGTGTGGATGTCGCCGCTGACGACCGCGACGATGTCCGAGCCGAGCAGCGGGTAGGCGGTGGCGATGCCGCCTGCCGTCTCCAGCGGCCCCGGCTCGATCGACCACGTGATGCGCACGCCGAATGCGCGGCCATCACCGAGGGACGTCACGAGGCGCTCGGCGAGATGCGCCGCATTGACCACGATGTCGACGATGCCGGCGCGGCGCAGCGCCTCGATCTGGTGGACGATCAGCGGCTTGCCGCCCGCCGGAAGGAGGGGCTTGGGCGTGCGGTCGGTGAGGGGACGCATGCGCTCGCCCCGGCCGGCGGCCAGGATCATGGCGGCGACCCCCGCGGCGGGTGGGGCTGCGGACATCAGAAGGTATAGCCGACGGCGGGCGCGGTGCCTTCGAGCTCGTCGAGCAGGCGCAGCAGAGGGCCGAGCGCGCGATAGCGGCTGCACGCGCCGCGCAGGTGGGCCATCACGCGCGGCATGTCGTCGAGATATTGGGGCTTGCCGTCGCGATGGTAGAGACGGGCGAAGATGCCCAGCACCTTGAGCTGGCGCTGCACGCCCATCCACTCGAAATCACGCCAGACCGCGCCGAAGTCCGGATCGACCGGCAGGTGCGCGGCGCGGGCGCGCTCCCACCAGCGCACCGCGTAGTCGAGCTGCTCCGCCTCGTCCCACGCAACGTACGCATCACGCAGCAGCGAGACCAGGTCGTAGGTGATCGGGCCGAGCACGGCATCCTGGAAGTCGAGCACGCCAGGATTCGGCGCACAGACCATGAGGTTGCGCGAGTGGTAATCCCGGTGGACGTAGACCTGCGGCTGGGCGAGGTTGTGGGCGAGAACGGCCCGGAACGCCTGGTCGAGACGCGCTCGTTGCGCGGTGCTGAGGGTAATGCCGAGATGGCGCGCGATGTACCAGTCCGGGAACAGCTGCAGCTCACGGTCCAGCAGCGCTTCGTCGTAGGCGGGCAGGATTCCCGGCCGGGACGCAACCTGCCAGCGCACCAGCGTGTCCAGGGCGTCGAGGTAGAGTGCGCGATCCCCGCCGCCACCCAATGCGGCGAAATAGGTGGTGTGGCCGAGATCGGTCAGCAGGAGCAGGCCGCGCTCGAGGTCCTGGGCGAGCACCTGCGGCGCATGGACGCCCGCATTGCGCAGCAGCGCCGCGACGTGCACGAACGGCCGGCAATCCTCCATGGGCGGCGGCGCGTCCATGGCGATGAGCGAATCCTCGCCCTGCCACGGCGCCCGCGGGGTGATGCGGAAATAGCGCCGGAAGCTGGCATCTGCCGAAGCCGGCGCGATGGCGAAGTCGCGCGTCCCGAGCGCGTCGGCCGTCCAGTCCTCGAGGAGCGACCGGCGCGGGTCGGCACGCGTGTCGCAAGCACCGGAGGGGGAGCGCGGTTCGATTGAAACGGAAGAGTCCACGAGAGTTCTGCCAGGTGCCGGCGCTCGACCCGCGCCTGGGCGTGCGCCGCGGGCGGGTGCGGCCGGCAGGCGGGTTTGCGGATGCGCGCGCGGCGCAGAGCCGGGTCGCCAAGCTAGAATGCGCCGATTGTAGCAGGCTGAAAATGCGTTCCCACCGTTCCGCCATACCCCGTATTTGCTTCGCACTGGTCGCCGTCGCTGCGCATGTGCTCGCGTCGGCGGCGCACGCGGCCGAGGCCGGCGCCGCGGCGCCATCGGGCGAACCGCTGCCGACGCTCCAGCTCGCGCCCGACCTCACGCCGCCCGGGCGCGTGCGCTCCGGGACTCTCGCCATGCCGCGTCCCACCGGCACCGTGCAGGACCGCGCGATCTTCCTGCGTGCCGATACCCTCGAGGGGCGTGGCGGCGAGCGTGTCGACGGGACCGGTCACGTCGAGTTGCGCACCCGCAGCGAGACCGTGCTGGCCGACTGGTTGCGCTACGATTTCGCGGCCGGGGAGATCTGGGGCAAGGGCGACGTGCTCCTGCGTCGCGGCATCGACTGGATCACCGGCCCCGAGACGCGCTACCGGCCGGAGAGCGAAACCGGCTTTTTCGTCGCGCCGACCTATTATCTCGGCGAGATCGGGGGCCGGGGCACGGCGCGCAACATCGAGTTCGTCGGACCGGACAAGTTCGCCGCGACCGACGCGCAGTTCACCACCTGTGTCGCGCCGAGGAACGATTGGTACGTGCGCATGAGCGAGCTCGAGGTGGACGAGTCGCGCAAGGTCGGCACCGCGCACAACGCGTTCGTGTATTTCTTCGGCGCACCGATCGCCTATACGCCGTGGCTCACGTTCCCGCTGTCCGACGACCGCAAGTCGGGGTTTCTCGCTCCGGTGCTGGGCTCCACCGGCACGCGCGGCTTCGAGCTCGCCGCGCCCTATTACTTCAACCTCGCGCCCAACTACGATGCCACGCTCACCCCGCGGATCATGACCAAGCGCGGCGTGCAGCTGGGTGCGCAATTCCGCTACCTGTTCAGCAATTCCGCCGGCGAGGCCGACGTCGAGGACCTGCCCAACGACCGGGTCACCGGCACCAACCGGTACCTGCTGGCGTGGAAGCACAACCAGAATCTCTCCCCGATCACCCCGGGTCTCGCGGCGTTCTGGAACCTCAACAAGGTCTCCGACGACACCTATTTTTCCGATCTCGCCGATCG
>JBDTWB010000224.1:0-5950 GCA_040006895.1 Casimicrobiaceae bacterium
ACCCGCTCGCCGCTCGCGGTCATCGGGGTTCCCGAACGCGAACGTTCGAACGGGTCGACGCCCAGTACTTTCTCGGTGGTCGCGAGAGTCGCAAAAATGGCCGACTGGGAAAAGCCGAGCCGACGTGCCGGCGCATGAACGTACCCTGGCTTGCGCAACGGCGACGACCGCCTGCAGCTGCCGCGGCTGCACGAGTAATTGGCAAACTCGAGTCATGATGCGAAAAGTGTATTACCTAAGACCCTCTGAAGTCTCATTGACAGCATCATTTCGCAAAGCCTAGAGTCTAAGGGCGTCGGCGTATGCAGCCGCCGGCGCCCGCACCTGTTCGGCCGCGGGAAGTCGACTGCATGCGGCGAGGCAGAGTGGTCGGCGCGGCCGGAAGCGGCTAACGAGCGCCCATCGGCCGGCAGCCTTTTGGCCGGTGCGTGCATACCCTGACCGGTCCGTCCGAAGACCAGCAACAATGTTTCAGACTGCGCCCCGCAGCTACCGGTATCCGGCGCAGCCGCTGATCACGAGGTTGCGATGGCACACGAAAGCTGCTTTTGGAGTTGGATCGCCGCCGCGCCCATGCCGGGCAGATGGGCAGCGCCCGGAAGCTTGCGAAGCGCAAGAGCCGCGGACAGCTCAACGCCGAGGAGCACCTCGCGCGCCTGGTCGACCCCCGCGTTGGGCCGACGAGTCGCCGGGCATGCGCATCGACAGCGGCTTCCGCAGCGGCGACGGGATCATGCACTTCTACGACCTAATGATCGCCAAGGTGATCTGCCACGCCGAGACGGGGCAGGCCGCGACCGAGGTCGCGGGGCCGGCGACGGACATCCGGTTTCTGGAGGCGTTGCTCGATCAGCGGACCTTTCGCGGCGGCCAGGTGTTCATGCGATTCGTCGATGCGTACGTGCCGGCGCTGAGCGCGGCGTGACGCGCGCAGTCGTCAGGCAATCAACAGGACACACCGAATGCTGAACCTCAACGAGAATGTGCGCGCGTCCCGGACGTTGCTGATCGGTAGCCAGTGGCTCCGGGGTGGCGGCGAGCCACTGTCGTCGATCGATCCTGCTACGGGAGCGTCGAATGCGACGCTGACCACAGCATCGGCGGCGGACGTAGACCACGCGGTGCAAACGGCGCGGGCAGCCGTCACCGCGAGCGGCTGGGCCGACCTGCTCCCGCATCGACGCGCCGATCACCTGCACGCCATTTCACGCCTGCTGCTGGACCGGGTGGAAGCGCTGGCTCAACTCGTGATGCACGAGAACGGCAAGACGTTGACCGAATGCCGGACCCAGATAAGAGGCGCCGCTGGGATATTCAGGTACTACGCGAGCCTTTGCGAGACGCTCGGATCCGACGTGACGCCGTCGCGCGGCGACTATCTTTCGTTCACCGTCTACGAACCGCTCGGAGTGGCGGCGGCGATCACCCCCTGGAATTCACCGGTGAACCTTGCCGCGGAGAAACTCGCGCCGGCCCTGGCGGCCGGCAATGCGGTCATCCTCAAGCCTTCCGAGCTCACGTCGATCGTTTCGCTGGAGCTCGGCCAGCTGTGCCTCGATGCGGGATTGCCCGCGGGGCTCGTGAACGTCCTGCCCGGTGCCGTAGCGACTTCAGCGGCGCTCATCCGGCATCCCGGGGTCGACATGATCTCATTCACCGGCGGCACCGCTGCCGGACGCGCGATCGCGAGGGTTGCGGCCGATCGGCTGATTCCGGTCGTGCTCGAACTGGGCGGGAAGTCCGCACACATCGTCATGGACGACGCCGACCTCATGGCCGCGGCTGCCGGCGTGGCCGCCGGAATCTTCGGTTCGATGGGCCAGTCGTGCATCGCCGGCTCGCGCTTGTTCGTGCACGAAGGAATACGGGACCGGCTGGTGGCAATGGTGTCCGACATCGCGCGATCGCTGCGGCTCGGGCCTCCGGCCGAAAACGACACCCAGTTGGGACCGCTCGCGTCGTTTCCGCATCGTGACCGCGTGCATGCGATGGTATCCGGCGCGCGGGAGGGCGGGGGCAGGGTGATCGTCGGCGGCGTACCCCCGCCCGGTGCCCGCTTTGAGAAAGGCGCCTATTACATGCCGACGGTCATCGACGGGCTCGGCAACGATTCCCCGACGTGCCAGACCGAAATCTTCGGCCCCGTGCTGGTGGTATTGCCGTTTGCGAACGAGGAGGATCTCGTGCGTGAGGCAAACGGCAGCCCGTACGGGCTTGCGTGCGGCATCTGGAGCCGTGACTTCCAGCGCGCCTGGCGAATCGCCCGCCGGATGCAGGCAGGAACCGTATGGGTGAACACTTACCGGCAGAACAGCACCTCGACCCCGTTTGGCGGCTACAAGCAAAGCGGCCTGGGACGAGAACGGGGTGTCCACGGGTTGCGGCAATATCAACAGATCAAAAGCGTGTTCATGGGAGCCACGTCCACGCCGCTCTCGGTCGACCGCTGAGCTCGACCGCCACCCCCGACCATGTCGATTGCCGAGTCGAAGGGAGAACCGATGAACGAAGCCGCCACGGTCGATCACGCGAAATTGAACGATTTCCTGGTCGTCAATCAGAACATCGAGCCCAGCCTTGTCAAGGGACAAGGCGCCGAGGTCGAGGACGAGGAGGGCCGCAGCTACATCGACCTCGAAGCCGGGCCCGGGGTCGCGTCCGTGGGTCACTGTCACCCGAAGGTTGTGCAGGCGATCAGGGATCAGGCCGGTCGGCTGCTTCAGATCCCCGGTCGCTACCACAGCATGCAGACGCTGGGTCTCGCCAGGCGCATTTCGGAATATTCCGGCGGCCGGCTACGCCGGACTTTCTTTTCCAACAGCGGCGCCGAGTCCGCCGATGGGGCCATCAAGTGCGGCATGAAGCACGCGGCCAACACCGGGAAGAAGGGCTTCGGCATCATCGCGCTGGAACATGGGTTTCACGGCCGACTGTCCCTGCCGCTGGCGCTCACGGGTATTGCGAAGCAGAAGCGCGGCATGGGGCCGTACGCCACCTTTCCGGGCGTTGTGCACGCCCCGGCACCCTATTGCTACCGCTGTCCGCTCAAGCTAAAACCGGCAAGCTGCGGCACGGCGTGCGCCGACGTCATCGAGGACATGCTGCACACGCGCGTCCCCGGCGAAGCGGCGGTAATGATCGCGGAGCCGATTCTCGGCGTTGGAGGAGCGATCGTGCCACCGGACGAGTATTGGCCGAAGGTTCAGGCAATCTGCCGCCGGCACAAGATCACCCTTGTCATGGACGAGGTGTTCACCGGGTTCGGCCGCACCGGTTCGAATTTTGCGCACCAGCACTACGGCCTCGAGCCGGACATCATGACTTTCGCCAAGGCCATCGGCGGCGGCGTCCCACTCGGGGGATTCATCGCCACCGAGGAGTTGGGTACGGCCTTCGATCCGGGCGACCATTTCACGACGTACGGCGCTAAGAACCAAATCGGCATCGCGGCAGGCCATGCGGTGCTGGATATCCTTCGCGACGAGGCGCTCACGGACAACGCGCGGGAAAGGGGTGCCCAGTTCCTAGCCGGACTCCGAGAAATCCAGAAGCGCCACCCGGTCATCGGTGACGTGCGAGGCCGCGGGTTAATGATCGGCTTTGAGCTCGTGCAGGATCCGCAGCGGACACCCGCACCCCTGCTCGCCAAGGCGCTCGAACGCGAGGTACTCGCACGCGGTGCCCTGATTTCGACGACCGGTGCGCATGGCAACACGCTGCGCATCACGCCGCCGCTGGTGATCTCATCGAACCAGGTCGAAAGGGCCCTGAAAATTATCACTGACTCCGTTGCTGCGCTGAAAACCTAGGACCGTGGCGTCGCCGGCCCGGCGTAAGCGTGCGGCAAAGCCAGGGCCGCCCCTGGGGTTCGTATTTCCAAACCCGATTTCCACCGTTCTCGGCTCTCGGCCGGCGAGACGAACACGTTCACGGTGGCCTGCGCAACACGAACGGAAGGCCGGCGTGCGTGTCCCGGGCGGATTGCGCCGCCCACAGTACCCCAGGTGAACCCAAGTCATATACGAACGGGCGTGAGCACCTGGCGCACTCATGTTTTTCCACCATCGCGCGCCGGGACGCGCCTGCGGCGGCCCAGCGTTCGGCGCTGGGAGGGACCTCCCGAGGTCGTCCCCCCGTGATTGCCGGTCTAATGCCGCAAGCTATCCGGGACCTTGCCGCCGTTTTGCGCAAGCTTGGCCATGACGGCCTTTTGCAGGGCGATGTTCTGCTCCGCGCTGCCGTCGGGGCCCGCGTGCACATTCAATTCACTGGCGAGATCTTTGCGTGCGGCGAGACTGGAGTCGAGATCCAGCAACTTCAGCAGGTCTACGATCGACGTGCGCCAGTTTCCCCCTCCGCCCTTCTTCGACGCTGCCTCGGTCAGCACGGCCTCGACATCGACATTTTGCAGATTCGCAGTGCCCGTCGGAGCAGATTGCGGCTGAGCGCTGCTGGTTGGTTGAGGCTGTGGAGATGCGGCCGCCGTCTGCTGGCCCTGCGATGATGCAACCGCATCGTTTCGCGTCGGATCGCTGGTTTTCGAACGATGGAAGATGCGGTCTACGATCGATCCAAAGATGCTCATTCATTGCCTCTCAATTGATCGGACAGCCGCGGTCGCGCACGGCAGTGTCCGGAATCCGTGATGGTGGAACGGGGCGCAAGACTATTTCCTCGCGAAGTGCACGGGTTTGCAGTTCGACGACCGACGTCCTTTTCCAAGCCGCTCATCTATCGGTCGCTATTTCGCGCGTCCCCGTGCCCATGACGCGAAAAATATTCCCTGACCTTCTCCGCTGAATTGCCGACTTGCTGCACCGCCGCAGTCAGTTCTTCTTTGGTCACGCCCAGCGTTTGATCCAATAGCGGACCTCCTGTTCTTGTCCCGGCGCTATAAGGCTGCGGTCAGCGCCACCTCGTTTGCCCGGGCATCGCTCACGGTGGACCTCCTGAAGGGTTTTGGAAAGCTTCAGGCGTAGCCAAATCCGTGCCCGAACGGGGTGGCAGCGCGGCGGGGGCCCGGACTGGATACGAGCCCGCCGGAACCCGCACCGGCGGTAAGGATCAACGCAGGCGATCCGATCTCGCGTTCGGATGGCAGGTTACCTGTCCGTGCGCCGTGGCACTCCATGGCCCGATTTCGCTACACTGCCGGGCATCGTGTCGACCCTCATCGTCTATCCCGTATTTGGGACGCGGCCGAGTCGCGCAATGGGCCGCCCCGGGTTCGGCGCTCCCGGACAGCCGCGGTCACGCCTGGACCGCGCAGCCCCGCTCGAGCACCAACTCGCCGGAGGCCAGGGCGCGCTCGACGTCGCGCATGCAAGGATCCGGAGGCTCGAGACGACGGTCGGGACGATCAACGCCAGGCTCGTAGCGGTGACCGAGGAGCGGGAGCGGTTCCACGGGCACCTGGCGGCGCTTCTATAGGATCCGGGAAGCATTCCGGTCGCGAGGTTCAGCCAGGCGGCCAGTGGCTGCAACGCGGATTAGCTAACCTAGCGTGCGGGAATAGCCGAGCCGATGCTCTTGGACTTCGAGCACATCGCTGACTCCGTTCCTCGCGGCTCATCTCGATGGAGAATTGACATGATGAAGCTATCAAAGAACACGATCTGCCTTTGGTACGATCGCGATGCAGAGGATGCGGCACGGTTTTACGCCGAAACCTTTCCCGATTCGTCCGTCGGCGCGGTGTACCGGGCACCGGGAGACTTTCCGTCGGGCAAGATAGGGGACGTATTGACCGTCGAGTTTTCCGTGATGGGCGTTCCGTGCCTCGGGCTCAACGGCGGACCTGCGTTCAAACACAACGAAGCCTTCTCGTTTCAGGTCGCAACAGCTGACCAAGCGGAAACGGATCGCTACTGGAACGCGATCGTCGGCAACGGCGGCCAGGAGAGCGCGTGCGGCTGGTGCAAGGACAAGTGGGGATTGTCCTGGCAGATTA
>JBDTWB010000225.1:0-5925 GCA_040006895.1 Casimicrobiaceae bacterium
TCAGTGGTGGCTGTAGCTCAGCTGGTAGAGTCCCGGATTGTGATTCCGGTTGTCGCGGGTTCGAGTCCCGTCAGCCACCCCAAAATTTCCCCGGATCGCTGCGCCTCCCAAGAATTTGGTCCGCGCGAGATCCGTCCTGGTTGCCGGCAACCATCAGGTGGCGAAAGCGGGAATCATCGCTCGACTTGCATGAGTCCGCGTCCCGCGGGCGCACGCGCGGGGCCGAAGATGAGTGGCCATCCCGTTCGTCCTCGTAGCTGACCGCACAATCGAGCGTGGTACCCCCGGACGCGCATTCCGTTAACCGGGCTATTGGCCGCGACACCGGCCGCTGCTTCGGGGTCGATCCGGGTTATCGCGAGCTCTCGGAAGCAGGATCCGAAGCACGTGGTCGTGCCTCGGTGATCCTCGATCCCAGCGGCGAACGGCTGGATAGCTTCAGGCGAGTGGGTGGCTTCTCGTTGTCGCCGGTGATACGCAAGGTTTCCCGCTGCGGCAGATTCTCGGTCACGTTCCTGCAGGCATCTCCGCAACCGGCGACCTACGCGCCGTGGTTGGCAGGTCTCCTGCCGGAATTTTAGTGCGCCGTCGACGCGTTCCTTAGCTCGATCGTCGTTCGCCGTACCACAGCCACCGCGCGTGTACCGCCGGCTCGCACGGACGAATGCAATCGAGTTTGAGGGTAACGCCGAAGTCGTAAATACGCGACCATAGACAACGGCAAGCAGTGTCACACGCCCGCCCGGCGCCGCTGAAGACTCTGCCGTCATCGGCTCAGGAAGCGGGGGCGACGCGGCGCGAGCTGATTCGCGCCGCGTGAGCAGGAGAGGAGACCTGGCGCCTATGCTTCCGCCGCAGCCTTGAGCTCTTCCTTGCGCTGGGCCATCTGCTCGCCGAGAGCCTTGGTGTCGATCTTGGTTTGGCGAACCTTCTTGAACATCTCGTCCTGCTCTTCCTCGATGTGGTGCGCAACCTCCTCGCCCAGAACCTTCACCTTCGCGTCATAGTGCGACTCGTCGGGCTCCATGCCTTCGATCTGGGCGATGAGGTCCTTGGCTGACGCATGCTCGACGTCGGCCTCGTCCATGAGGTCGTCGTCGTCGATCGCTTCCCGCACGGCGGGGTAGAAGATCTCTTCCTCGATTTGGGTATGGATGGTGAGCTCCGCGCAGATCTGCTGCGCGAGTTTCTTCTTGGTAGCGTAAGCCTTCTCTCCCAGACCCTCGTAGTCCTTGAACATCTTCTGCACGGCCTTGTGATCGTCGGTCAGGAGTGCGATGGCATCGGTTGCGGGTTGCTTGCTCACGGTAATCCTCTCGATATGGTGGGGCCGGTCGGCCCTGGCAACGTGACCATAGCGCGCGCTTTCGGTGCTCGCTGTAGGCATCGGCTCGGGATCGTTGTAGGCCACGAGGAAGGCGCGGTCGACGGCACCGCAACCTCGCGATGCTGCGATTTCGGCGCGTCCAAATTTCCGGGGTTGACCTAGGGATCCGCGCTCAAATAATCCGGCCCGGCAGCTTGCAACGCCACCGAACGTATGGTGTAATCCCATCCACATGGATGGTATATGGATGGTTGCAGGATGGTAAAGATCAGGACTCTGTCACCGCAGCCGCACCCTCCGGTGGGCGAAACGGAGAAGCTCACCATCAACCTGGGCGTGGTCGATCTCGGCCAGGTCGATCTCCTGGTGCAGGAGGGGTTTTACTCCAACCGTACCGACCTGATCCGGACAGCGATCCGCAACCAGCTTGCAATGCATGCCGCCGTGGTGCAGCGCACGGTCGCGCGGCGCACCCTGACGTTGGGATTGCAGCATTTCAGCCGCAGCGATCTGGAGCAGGCGCAGGTCGCGGGACAGATGCTCGAGATCCACGTCGTGGGGCTGGCCCGTATCGCGCCGGACGTATCGGCCGAACTCGCCCGCGCGACCATCGGGTCTGTCCAGGTTCTCGGCGCATTTCACGCTAGCCCGGCCGTGCGCAAGGCCCTTGCCGATCGCATGATTTGAACTCTCTTACCAAGGAACGTCATTGAAGAACTTTGACAGGCGCGCACTGCCGCGGCTCCCCAGCGTCCCGTTGGCACCTTGGCCACCGATCGGCCGCGCGTCCCCGCTGGTCGATGTGTCCGACACCATCCGGCGTGCGCTGGCCGCCGCCGGGTTGGACGCGGACGCTGAATGCGGTCCGCTGAAAGGCGTCACCGCCACGATCCAGCAGGCACTGGCGAGCGCCGGCATCGCCCCTCCCCCCGTCGAGGCCGCGCGCGGGGCGATCATCGAGGGCGTTGCACGCGAAGTCGGACCCTCGGCGCCGATCGATGCCGGCGGCGAGCCCGGTGCTGCAATGCAGCCGGAACCCCGTGGCGCATTTCTCGATCGTTGCTTCGACGGCAATGCCGGGACACGTGCATACAAGGTGTATTTGCCGATGTGCTATGCGGAAATGTCGGAAGAGTCGCTGCCGTTGGTGGTGATGCTGCACGGATGCACGCAATCGCCCGCCGACTTCGCCGCCGGTACGCGAATGAACGCGCTAGCCGACCAGCATCGGTTCGTCGTCGTTTATCCCGAGCAGGCGGGCCATGCCAACGCATCGAGATGCTGGAACTGGTTTCGCTCGGAAGATCAGCACCGGGACCGCGGCGAACCTTCGCTTCTCGCGGGCATGACGCGCGAGGTCGTCGCCCACTATCGGATCGACGCGCGACGCGTGTTCGTGGCGGGGCTATCGGCCGGCGGCGCGATGGCCGCGATCCTAGCGGCCGTGTACCCCGAGCTCTTCGCCGCGGTTGGCGTGCACTCGGGCTTACCCTGCGGCGCAGCCCACGACGTGGCGTCGGCATTTGCCGCGATGCGCGGGGTCGCGGGCGACGTCGCCGCTCGCCCGGCAGGGCGTGCAGTACCAGAGGCCGCGACACCGGAGGTCCCGGTCATCGTTTTCCACGGCAGTGCCGACCAGACCGTCGATGCGCGCAATGGCGCCGCAATCGTCGCGCGCGCCGTCGGAGCGCACGCGCGGTTCCGACCGCTGCAGACCAGCATTCACGTCAGCACCCCGCAGGACGGACGCAAGTACCGCCGCACTGTGCATGCCGATGGCACGGGTCGGGTGCTGGTCGAACACTGGCAGCTTGATGGAGGTGGTCATGCCTGGTCGGGAGGCAGCCCCCGCGGGTCCTTCACCGATGCCCGGGGGCCCGACGCCTCGACGGAGATGATCCGCTTCTTCTTCGCACAGCCGCGCGCCGGCTTGGCATGAACTGGACAGGCCAGGGCAGCGTCGCAAATCGATCTTGAGCCACGCACCTGATCTTTTTCGCGATGAACATGCGATAGCCGGGCACACCGTCGCCCTGGAGGCTCGCCAGGCGGTCGATCAGCGCGCGCCTGGTGTTCGCGGTTGCGCCACGCGTGCTTTCGCAGCCGCGCCTCGGCTTGCGCGCCATCGTGGCCGGTGAGCACCGGCAGGATGATCATAGGGTCGTCGTGCGCGCGGGATAGACGGTCGATGACTCGTCGCAGAGCGGCGCTGAAGGTTGAATGCAGCGGCGGACCGAACGGCTGAAATTTCAGCGAGCTGGCCGCGTGCAAGCACGTCGTCCAACGGCCCGTACCCGCAGTCACCGCAACGTTACTCGATCAGCTGGTCGGCGCGGAGGAGCACCGCCTGCGGTATGGTCAGGCCAAGTGCCTTGGCGGTCTTCAGGTTGATGACCAGTTCCAGCTTGACGGGCAACTCGATTGGCAGGTCGGCGGGCTTGGCGCCCTTGCGGATCCGATCGACGTAACTGGCCAGTCGACGGTAGCAGTCTTCGAGGACAGGGCCGTAGATGGCCAGGTTGCCGCTGCGCGCGAATGGCGCCCAGCCATCGATCGCCGGGACCTTTTGCTGGAGCGAAAAGGCTGCGATGCGGGACGCGAAGCTCATCGTAAAGCCGTCGGCGAAGGCGACGATCGCTTCATCGCCCCCGCGCGCGATGTCCGCCAGTGCTCGTTCCATTTCCGCTTCGCTGCGGACGGGGAAATAGCGTGACGCCATGCCGAGCTGGGCCGCGGCGGCTTGGGCAACGGCGAACTCCCTTTGCTCGCCGGGATGCTGCGGATTGGCGAGGAACGCGACGCGCTTCAAGCCCGGCAGGATGTCACGCAACACTTCCAGTCGCTTGCCGACGATTTCGAGCGTAAACAGGCTGATCCCGGTCAGGTTTCGGCCGGGACGTGCGAAGCTGTCCACGATCTTCGCTTCGACCGGATCGCCGCTGTAGGTAAACACGATCGGCGTCTTCACCCCGGCGCGAAGCAGCGGCGTGAGCGCGAGACCTCCCTGCGACACGATGACATCGGGGCGCGCACTGACGATCTCCGGCGCCAGAGCTTCGAGCCGCGCGGCCGAACCCTCGCCATACCAGGGGCTGACCGTGTAATCCCGACCCTCCCTGTAGCCCAGTTCGCGCATGCCGATCATGAACGCGGCGAGCCCGGGTGACGGCTCGCCGGCACGCTCGATCGTGACCCATGCCAGCCGATAGGCGCGGGTGCCCTGCGCGAAGGCGGCGAGGGTCTTCGCGGCCGCGAGGGCCCCGAGCGTGGCGCACACGGTCCGACGTTTCATGGCGACTCGTGAATAGACAACAGAGTGGCCCCGCGTGCGGCAGAAGGTGAAAAGTGCGCGCGATGGCTCCCGGGTCCGGTCGCACCACGCTACTCCCTTGTCCCGTGAGGGGCAAGGCAGTGGGTAAGTCCGTCCGCCGTCCAGGTGCAGGGTGCCCCTCCCGGCGCGCGTCGATCCGCGAAGGCAAGCGCCGTGCGGGTCGCGTGATCTCGCCCGGGTGAAAGGTGGCGACCCGGGGAGCATCGGTCACGTCGGGAAGCGAGTGCAGCGGTAACATGCCGGGAACATGCCGAGAGGGGGCGCACTTTCGGCGCTCGTACAATCGCCGCCATGGACACCCGCCACTACGATGCCACGAAGCCGCACGCCGGGGTGGTGGCTACGAGGCCCGCAACAAGGCCGGCCTCGGCAACCGCGATTGCAGGCCCGGTCGCAACCCAGGAAGGCAAGCCGTGATCGACGTGCTGGTGATCGGGGGCGGCAACGCGGCGCTCTGTGCGGCGCTGATGGCCGCCGAGGCGGGGGCGAGCGTGCTCGTGCTCGAGGCGTCGCCGCGAGACTGGCGCGGCGGCAATTCGCAGCACACCCGCAATCTTCGCTGCATGCACGATGCACCCCAGGACGTGCTGGTCGATAGTTACCCGGAAGAGGAGTACTGGCAGGACCTGCTTAAGGTCACGGACGGCGCAACCGACGAGCGGCTCGCCCGGCTGGTGATCCGCGCATCGTCGACCTGTCGGCCCTGGATGCGCCGCCATGGCGTGCACTTCCAGCCGTCGCTCTCGGGTGCCCTGCATACTGCCCGCACCAACGCCTTCTTCATGGGTGGCGGCAAGGCACTGGTGAACGCCTTCTACCGGAGTGCCGAGGCGCTCGGCGTCGACATCCGCTACGACGCACGCGTGGATCGCCTGGAACTGCGCGACGGCCGATTCGTGGCCGCGTTCGTGGGTGAGGAGCGCATCGAAGCCCGGGCCTGCGTGCTCGCCGCCGGCGGTTTCGAATCGAATCGCGAGTGGCTGCGGGAGGCGTGGGGGGTCAACGAGCGAGGCGAGCATCCTGCAGACAATTTCCTGATCCGCGGTACGCGCTTCAACACCGGAACCGTGTTGCGTTTCATGATCGACGCCGGTGCCGACACCATCGGCGATGCGACCCAGGCGCATATGGTCGCCATCGATGCACGGGCGCCGCTCTACGACGGCGGCATCTGCACCCGCATCGATTGCGTGTCGCTGGGGGTAGTGGTCAACCGCGACGCCCAGCGCTTCTACGACGAGGGCGAGGATTTCTGGCCGAAGCGCTA
>JBDTWB010000226.1:0-5924 GCA_040006895.1 Casimicrobiaceae bacterium
CGATCCGGCACTGCACCAGCGGCAGGCGCTCGTCGGGTCGGGAGACGCGCCGCCAGGTGGGGAGATCAGGTCCAGCGCAGCCGCGGGCGAGAGTCGCGGCGCTGTGCTCGCACTACCACGGCGACTCTCCTCCGCGCTTCTGTTTCATCCGGGCTTTCGTCGCCCGTCCACGCACCTTCCACTGTGCTACCTGCCTTCGCCGGTCGAGCGCCGTGAGGGTGTCACGTCGCATCTCTCGCAGGAGCTTGTGGTAGTTGTCCAGCCGATCGGCGTCGACGCCGGCGCGCACTGCGCAACCGGGCTCGTCGTCGTGGCGACAGTCGCGGAATCGGCAACCACGGGCAAGGGCGTCGATATCCGAGAAGCTTCGGGCAAGCGAAGCTTCGTCCCCGTCGGGGCGAAGGGTGCGCAAGCCCGGGGTGTCGATCACGCATGCTCCGCACGGCAGAAGGTGCAGGGATCGCGACGTGGTCGTGTGCATGCCCCGGCCATCGCTCGCGCGTACGGCGCCGGTGTCCTGTACCTTCGCGCCCAGCAGAGTGTTGGTGAGCGTGGACTTGCCGGCGCCGGAGGAGCCCAGCATCACGAGTGTCCAGCCTGGCCGGAGGTAATCGCCGAGCGCATCCACCGTGGCGGTCGCCATGGCGTTGACCGCCATGATGGGGAGGCCCGATGGCAGGCGGGTGCTCAGCAGGGCGACGCGAGCTTCGACCGTGTGCGAGGCGAGGGTGTCTGCCTTGGTCAACACGGCGACCTTCACGATGCTGTCGTCGCGCACTACTGCCAGGAAACGCTCCAGCCGACGGGGATTGAAATCGTCGTCGAGTCCCATCACTACCATCGCGACATCGACGTTGCTGACCACGGTGTGGCTGCGACCATCGGCATCGCGGCGGGCGATGTGCGAGCTGGGTGGCAGGCGATGCGACACCCAGCCGTCACCGTGGCGGTCGACCACGACGACCACCCAATCGCCGACGCCGAGCGCGAGGTCTTCTTCCTGCAGGACGTGTATCAATCGCGGCCGAACCCGGGCCACGCCTGCCTCGTGCCCGTCGTGCACCATGACCGAATCGCGGTGGACCTCGATGATGCGGGACAGGCGCGGAGGACCATCCCCTGCGTCGGAGACGGTCTCCAGGAGCATTGCATGACGGGCGAGCGCGGGCGTCATGCCCAGCGCCGACAGCGCTTCGTGATTGAATTCGAGCATCGCAGTCGATCCTTGGTCTCACATGCGCCGCCGACAAACGGACAGGCGCTATCGGCATCACGCCAGGCGTGACACCACTTGGGAGTTGCGGATGTCGGCTGCGCCGCGTCGAGCGGGCGCGGGGTTTCTGAGCAACAGGGATCGACGTCAAGCGCCGGAGGGCGCAAGGACGATCGGAGAGCGGCGTCGCTAGCGCGAACCCGTCGAGCGGCAGGCCGACAGAAGGGCGGGGACAATGGGCATCGTCATGTTCACCTCCTGCGTGATGGTGGGGGTGTCGCAAAGGATCGCGGCGCGCGGATTCTGGCACAAGCGACGGGTCGCGGTCAACGCGGTCCGCTACGGGTCGCGGCAATGTGGTCGGCGTAGGTTATACGTCCGCGGTTCCCCCGCCGCCGTGCGACCCGATGAGATCGGCCCCCCATCGCTTGGCACGGCACTCGAAGCTGATTTGCGCCACTTTGAATCCATCTGACGCGGATGCGGATCCGGTAACGCCCCCACCTGGTGCTGCATCCCGAACGGGAGATTGATTCGACCCATTTTCCTAGGGTTGCAACTCAGCCGGACGCGGCCCCGGAAGCATGCGGCAGCAACAGCGTCGCATCGGGGTCGAACGACACGCCGACCGCGGCACCGCGCGCGAGCGGGGTACGTATCGCAGGATCGAAAATCAGTAGTTCACCCCATGGACTCTGCACCACGTACTCCATGCGACTGCCGAGATAGGCGGCACGCCGGCACTGCGCCTCGAGGAGACCCGATCCCGCGGGCGTGAGGCGCAGGCGATGGGGCCGCACCGCAAGCGTCGCGCGCCCTTCGGGCATGCCGTCCGCACGCACTGAAACACTGACGCCTCCCGCCGTGAACTGCGGACCTGCCGCGGTGTGGGTGAGCTCGCCTTCGACAAGGTTCGCGTCGCCGATGAAATCGGCCAGGAAGCGGCTGGCTGGCGTCTCGTAGAGCTCGGCAGGCGTGCCGCGCTGCGCGATGTGCCCGCCCTCCATCACGATGACGTGATCGGACACCGCGAGTGCTTCCTCCTGGTCGTGGGTCACGTAGACCACCGTGAGACGCAGCGATTGCTGCAACTCGCGTATCTCGTCGCGAACGCGGCGGCGCAGCTTGGCATCGAGGTTCGAAAGCGGCTCGTCGAAGAGCAGTACCGCGGGCTCGAGCACGAGCGAGCGCGCCACGGCGACGCGCTGCTGCTGGCCGCCGGAGAGTTCCGAGGGCAGCCGGTGCTCGAGTCCGGCAAGCCCGAGCATCTCGAGCTTCGCCTGGGCGAGCTCCCTTGCCCGTGCCTTCGGCGTCCCTTCCGACAGCGGACCATAGCAGACGTTGTCGAGCACGCTCATGTGTGGAAACAGGGCATACGACTGGAACACCATGCTCACGTCGCGTTCGCTCGCCGAACGCGAGGTGACGTCCTCACCGCCGATCGAAATCCGCCCGCCGCTCACCGACTCGAGGCCCGCGATCATGCGCAGGGTCGTGGTCTTGCCGCATCCCGAGGGTCCGAGCAGGGTCACGAGCTCCCCGGAAGCGACGTTGAACGACACATCGTCGACGGCGACGACGTCGCCGTAGCGCTTGGTCACGTGCTCGATGGTGACGCCGCCCGCTGATGTGGTCATGTCAATGTCCGGTGACGAGGACGCCGCCTGGCCGGCGGCCGAGCCGTGCCTCGCCGATCGCCCGCTGCAGCGCCAGGAGCGCCACGAGCATGATCACGATGAGCACCGACGAGTAGGCGATGGCGAGCGGATACTCGCCGGCCTCGACGCGATTGATGATGTAGACGGTGGCGAGGTTGTACTTCGCCGTCGCGAGGAAGATCACGGCGCTCACCGCGGTCATGGCATGGGTGAAGCTGAATACCAGGGTCGTGAGCACCGCGGGACGGAGCAGGGGCAGGATGACGTGGGTGAGGGTACGCAGGGTGGAGGCGCGCAGCGTGGATGAGGCTTCGTCGAGCGTGCGGTCGATCTGCGCGAGCGCGGCGACGCCGGCCCGCACACCCACCGGCATGTTGCGAAACACGAAGCAGATGACGAGGATCGCCATGCCGCCGGTGAGCTCCAGCGGGGCGACGTTGAAGGCGACGATATAGGACACGCCGATCACCGTGCCCGGAATCGCGAAACTCACCAGGGTGAGGAACTCGAAGGCGCGCCGACCCGCGAAGCGCTGCCGGGCAATGACGTAGGCGGATAGCAGGCCGACGATCGCCGTGAGCGGCGCCGCCACCGCCGCGACCTGCAGGGTGGTGAAAAGGCTGTCCCAGGCCGAGCCGCTGAAGAAGAGGCCGCGCGGCCCCCACTCGACGCCGAACCCCGCGGCGAGGTGGGTGAACGTCGGGGTCATCGCGCCCCGGCCGATGTCCTTCACGACGCCACCGGTGAAGATCACCGCGTAGCAGACCAGGGTGAACACGATCCAGAACGCGGCAATGGCGAAGCACGCGCCCCACAGCACGGGCGGCAGACGTGCGGGTGAGCCCCCATCGCCTTTACCGCTGATCGTGACGTACGACGCGCGGCCGAGCCAGCGCTGCTGCAGCCAGAACACGCCCAGGGTCATGGCGAGCAGGACGCCGGCCAGCACTGCCGCCCGGCCGGGATCATGCTGGGCGCCGGCGATGGCGAAGAAAATCTTGATCGACAGGACCTCGAAGTTGCCTGCGAGCACGATCGGATTGCCGAAGTCGGCGAGGCTTTCCACGAAGCTCAGCAGGAATGCCGCGGCCAGCCCCGGTCGCAGCAGGGGCCAGGTCACGGTGCGGAACACGCGTCCGGGCGTAGCCCGCAGGGTCTGCGCCGCCTCCTCGAGGGCAGGGCTGATTGCGGACAGTGCGCCGAAGAGGATCATGAAGGCGATGGGAGCGAAGGTGAGCACCTGCGCGATCGAAACCCCCGGCAGGCCGTAGATCCAGCGCGAGCGCGGGATGCCGAAGACGGTGTCGAGCCAGCCGGTGATGAGGCCGGTGCGGCCGAACAGCACCACCAGCGCGAGCGCGATCACAAAGGGTGGAGTGATGAAGGGCAGGATGGACATCACTTTCAGGAGGCCCGCGTAGCGCTGGCCACCGCGCTGCACGACGAGGGCGAGCACCAGCCCGATGGCGGTGGCGGCGAACCCCACGATCGAGGCAAGGAGCACGGAATTGATCGCCACCCCGCAGCGCGTGCCCCCACCCAGGCAGCCCAGCCCCCAGATGTCGTCGGTGAAAAGCCGCTGCGCGGCGAGGCCCGGGGCAAAATGTCCACGGGAATCCTGCACCGCCGCGATCAGGGAGTTGCCGACGGGAAACATGATGAAAAGGAGCAGTAGCGAGGCGATGAGCACGACGATCACCGCGATCGCGCCGTTGCCGCCGAACACGCCGAGACGGGCAAGGGCCTGCGCGAGGCAGACCGTGAGCGCCGCGAGCGCCACGGTCGCACCGATGCCGAAGGCGGGGCCGTGTACCCCTGCGGCGAAGCCCTGTCCGAATCCCCAGAGCACTGCGCCGCCGGCGAGTAGGGCGCTCAGGCGTGCCGGTCCGCGCCACGCGAGGACCGCGAGTGCGGCTGCCGCGACCACGAGCGGCGCGAGGGACAGCAGCGCGGGATAGTCCGGCCATGGCGCCGGGGCCCCGGCGAGGGCGAGGCGTAATGCCGACAGCTCACTGGCGGTACTCCAGGGCAGCGCCACCAGGGCGAGCAGCGCGAGAACCGCAGTGAGCGGCATCGCGTAAACGCGGCCCGCCCGGCCGACGCGCACGGGGAGTGACGCGACGGCCGGGGCGGAGACGGATGTGGCCACGCAGTCGTGCCCGCGCGTCAGCCCGTTACTTCGGCAGGGAGGAAACCTCCGTGTCCCACTTCTTCAATAGCCGCGTGCGCTCGGCCGATGAACCGTATTTCGCGAAGTCGTAGTCGATGAGCTTGATCTCGGACAGGTTGGGCGCCTGCGCCGGGACCTGCGCCTTCTTGTTGGAGGGAACCTGGTAGGACACCTTCGCCTGCGCGCCGATCGCCTGGGCTTCCGGTGTGAGCGCCCAGTCGTACCACTTCTTGGCGTTCTCCATGTTCTTCGCGCCCTTGATGATGCTCATGCTGCCGATCTCGTAGCCCGTGCCTTCACAGGGCGAGACGATCTTGATGGGAGCCCCGCCGATGGCCTGCACCACGGCATCGTGCTGGAAGGTGATGCCGATCAGGCTCTCGCCGGTGGCGGCCGCACGGGCCGGAGCGGCGCCCGACTTGGTGTACTGGTTGATGTTCTTGTGCAGCGCCTTGAGGTAGTCGAAGGCCTTGTCCTCACCCATGAGTTGCACCAGCGTCGCCAGCATGGTGTAGGAGGTGCCCGAGGAATTCGGGTTGGCGACCTGGATCTCGTCCTTGAACTGCGGCTTGATCAGGTCGGACCAGCACTTCGGCTCAGGCAGGTTCTTCTTCTTGAGCTGCTCGGTGTTGTAGCTGTACCCGAGAGCGCCGGCGTAGACCCCGACGGTGCGAAACTTCGATTGCTCGGCCTGGCGCACCGCCCAGTCCTGCAGATCGGCGAGACGCGGCGATTTGTACGGCTCGGTCAGACCTTCTTCCGCCGCCTGAAGGTGCGGATCACCCGTCCCGCCCCACCAGACGTCCCCCCGGGGATTGGCAGCCTCGGCCTTGATCTGGGCGTAGAACTCGCCCGAGCTTTTGCGCGTCATCAGCACCTTGAT
>JBDTWB010000227.1:0-5912 GCA_040006895.1 Casimicrobiaceae bacterium
GGGTGGCTGCTCGAGGGCCCCGTGTTCTGCTCGCCGAAGGTGCCGCCCGGCTAGGATCGCGACCTGGCGCCGCGACAGCGCCGGGTTGCGTGTGCACGCACCGACTTCGACCGTGCCCTCGTCCGCAGTCGCGACCGCGTGCCGGGCACGGGTCCGGTTCGAGACGCGTCCACGGTGCGGAGTACCATAGCTCCCGACCGCACCCTGTGTCCGGTCCGCACTGCTCACCACCCACCGATTACGATGCCCAGCCTCGCCGGCAAGCTGGTCGTGGCGATCTCCTCGAGAGCGCTGTTCGACCTCACGGAAAGCCACCGGGTCTATACCGAGCTCGGGGTGGAGGCGTATCACCGCTACCAGATCGAGCACGAGGACGAGCTCCTGTCCCCGGGTCCGGCCTTTTCCCTGGCGCAGAAGCTGTTGCGGCTCAATCGCCCGGACCGGCAGTACGTCGAGGTGATCCTGCTGTCGCGCAACAGTGCCGACACCGGACTGCGGGTGTTCAACGCCATCAAGCACTACGGCCTCGACATTAGCCGCGCCGCGTTCACCAAGGGCGAACCCACGTCGCGCTACGTGCCAGCTTTCGGCGCGCATCTCTTCCTCTCCGCCGACACCGACGACGTGCGTCGTGCGCTCGATGACGGCTACGCGGCCGCGACCATATTTCCCAGCGTGTTCCGCAACGAGACGCCAGAGCTGCGGATCGCCTTCGACGGCGACGCGGTGCTGTTTTCCGACGAGGCGGAGCGGGTCTATCAGGCCCGCGGCCTAGCGGCTTTCGCGCAGAGCGAGACCGACTCCGCCCTGACGCCGCTGACCGGTGGTCCGTTCAAGGAGTTCCTGGCCGGCCTGCACCGCATCCAGTCGGAGTTTCCCGAAGACGAAAGCCCGATCCGAACGGCCCTGGTCACCGCCCGCAGCGCGCCGGCACACGAGCGCGTGATCCGCACCCTGCGCGCCTGGAACATCCGTATCGACGAGGCGCTATTCCTGGGCGGCTTGCCCAAGGGCGAGTTCCTGCGGGCCTTTGGCGCCGACATCTTTTTCGACGACCAGCGCACGCATGTCGAGTCGGCTGTGCAGCACGTCGCGGCGTGCCACGTTCCGCACGGAATCGCCAACGAGGTGCGTTAGCGGGTTGGCGCCAGGGGCAGTCGTGATGGCACGATGCCGGCCGCGCGCAGACGGGCCGTCCACGGCGGGTCTGCGGCTGGTATGTCGATGGCGTAGGGCGCCTCGCTGCTACCTTCGGCGCTCGTGGCCGTGGTCACCACTTCGCGGATCCGGCGGTATGTGCCGTCGCGCTGGACGTCCGTGAAATCCGGGCCACGCGTGGCGTAGTAGCGTTGCTTTACGCGCAGGTAGTAATGGCCGAGGAGTCGGCGCAGCTGCTGGTCCCGGGTGTAGAAGCGGATCGCTGTCCGCGTGCTCGACGACGATGACGAGCACCATCGGAAAGTAGAGGGGAGTCAGACCGTGCTGCTCGAAGTCCGGCTGATCTCGAGGTCTTCCGGTCCCCAGCCTTCGATCGCCTCGTCGTGTCCCCCGAGTGCGGCGAACGCGGTGGTCTCGCCCACGAGCGGGACCTGGCGGCTCTGCAGCCCTGATCGCCCTGGAACACCGGGCGCAGGCACGTGCCCGGACGCGTGACGGAAGCAATGCGCTGCGTGCAAGCGGGATCGGGCCTGTAGTCGGCGTCGCAGAACGTGAGCCAGGACGTGGTCGCCACCGCCGCGCCGGGATTGCGCGAACGGGTGAGGGTTGAACACGGGCGCCTCGCCCACCTTGCAACCTGGACGTCCGGACAGGTCGTGCCGATCCACTCCGCCGTGGCGTCGGGCGGGCAATCGTAGTCGACGACGACCACGGTGCAGGACGCCTGGGCACGAAACGTCGGCAGCGCCTGCTCGAGGTGACGGCGCCGCCCTTTGCAGGGCGCGACGATGGTGAACTGTGGGCCCGCCACAGCCGGATACTCAGGCCCGTCGACGCCCGTAAAAGGGGTAGGACGGATCGTTGAAGCCCGGTGTCGACGGATGCCCCGGCGCCACCAGCCGGTCGACCAGCGCTTCGTCGTCGGCGTCCCAGGCTGTGCCGAGCGCCTCGACGTAGTCCTGCCATTGCTCCAGCGTGCGCGGGCCGGCGATGACCGAGGTCACGATCGGATTGGCCCACACCCATGCGAGGGCGAATTGCGCGAGGGTGCGGCCGGTCGCCTGGGCGTGCTCGCGCAGCGTCTGGGCGATGCGCAGCGACTCCTCGCGGAACTCGGTTTCCAGGATCCGCTTGTCGCCGCGGGCGGCGCGGGACCCTTCGGCCGGCTTCGCCCCCGGCTGGTACTTGCCCGTCAGCACGCCGCGGGCAATGGGCGAGTACGGCGCGACACCCAGTCCGTAGTAGTCGCAGGCCGGCAGGACCTCGACCTCGGGCTGGCGATTCAGAAGGTTGTAATAGGGCTGGCAGACCACGGGCTGCGGCACACCCATGGCGCGGCACAGGTGCACCACCTCGGCGATGCGCCAGCCGTGGTAATTCGACAGGCCGAAATAGCGGATCTTGCCGCTCCTGATGAGATCGCCCGCAGCCGCGACGGTTTCTTCGAGCGCGGTGGCCGTATCGTCGCGATGGAAATAATAGATGTCGATGTAATCGGTGCCGAGCCGGCGCAGGCTGTCCTCGCACGCCTGCTCGATCCACCGGCGCGACAGGCCGCCATCGTGCGGCCGTTCGGTCATCACATTGCCGACCTTGGTGGCCAGGATCCAGCGCCCCCGTTGCGGGGCGATGATCGGACCGACCACGCGCTCGGATTCGCCCTTGGTGTAGACGTCCGCGGTGTCGAGGAAATTGACGCCGGCGTCGGCCGCCGCCGCGATGATCCGGGCCGATGCCGCAGCATCGGTGCGGTCGCCGAACATCATGGTGCCCAGGCACAGCGGTGAAACGTGCAGGCCGCTCTTGCCGAGCTGTCGATACGACGTGGTCATGGTCGCTCTCCGTGAAAGGTGTCCCCGACTATGCAACAACCCCACAGCGACGGCAATGCGCCGCGCCCTGCGGGGCAAGACGGTATAATCGGTGCCCCGGCGGACCCCCTGCGGACCGCTTCCGCGTCTCCCCCCATGAATGTCTTGTTCGAGGACGACGGCCAGTGCAAGGCCGGCACCGTCCTGGCCGATAACACGTCGTCGCTGCAGGTCGAGGCCGCTTCGGGCAAGCGTCTCAAGATCAAGGCCGCCAGTGTGCTGCTGCGCTTCGACGCGCCGGGGCCGAATGCCCTGCTGGGTGAAGCCCAGCGCCTCGCCACCGAGCTCGACCCGCAGTTCCTGTGGGATGTCTCCGGCGACGAGGAATTCGGGTTCGACGAGCTCGCCCGCGATTACTACGGCCATGTGCCCCAGCCCCCGGAGGCGGCGGCGGTCGCGTTTGCGCTGCACGCGGCGCCGATGTACTTCTACAAACGCGGCAAGGGCCGCTATCGCCGCGCCCCCGCCGACGCGCTCAACGCCGCGCTTGCGTCGATCGCGCGGAAATCACGCGAAGCCGCGCAGGCCAAGGCATGGGTGGACGAGCTTCTCGCGCAGCGCCTGCCGGACGCGTTTCGCGACAAGCTGCCGATGCTCCTGCACCGCCCGGACAAGCAGTCGCTCGAATGGAAGGCGCTTGCCGGCGCCTGCGACATCGCGCAGACCAATCCACTGGCGCTGCTCGCGGCCGCCGGTGCGATTCGATCCACCCACGATTACCACTACGACGCGTTCCTGATCCAGGCTTTTCCGAAGGGCACGGGCTTCGGGCCTTCCGGCGAGCTGGCGGCGCTCCCCGATCTGCCGCTGGCGGACGTCGACGCGTTCTCGATCGACGACGCGGCCACCACCGAGATCGACGACGCGTTTTCGGTGACGGCGCTTGCGAATGGCAACTGGCGGATCGGGATTCATATTGCCGCGCCCGCTCTCGGCATACCCCGCGGCAGTCCGCTGGACCATATCGCGCGCAGCCGGTTGTCGACGGTGTACATGCCGGGACGCAAGATCACCATGCTGCCGGATCCGGTGGTCGAGGCCTACACCCTCGGCGCCAACGCCAGCCGTCCGGCGCTCTCGCTCTATGTCGAGGCCACCCCCGCGGGCAACGTCCTGCGTCACGACACGCGAGTCGAGCGCGTGCGGATGGCGGCGAACCTGCGCCTGCCCGACATCACCGAAGCCTTCACTGCCGACCTGCCATCGGCCCGCGATCCGCCATGGACGGCGGAATTGCGCGTGCTGTGGCGGCTCGCCCGCATTCTTTTCGACCTGCGCGGAAAGGCCGATTTCAACCGCGTCGATTACGGCTTCCATGTCGATTGGGATGCGGGATCCGACGGACGGGTGTCGATCGTGCCACGGCCGCGCGGCTCGCCGCTCGACAAGATCGTGGCCGAGCTCATGATCTTCGCCAACAGCACGTGGGGACGGTTGCTCGCCGAGCGCGAGGTCGCCGGCCTGTATCGGACGCAGTCGCAGGGCAAGGTACGGATGAGTACCCGCGCGGGCGAGCACCAGGGGCTCGGTGTCGCCCACTATCTCTGGGCGAGCTCGCCGCTGCGCCGCTATGCGGACCTCGTCAACCAGCGCCAGATCCTGGCGGTGATCGCCGGCACCCGGCCGCCGTATGCCGACAACGATGCCGAGCTCTTCGGCGCCTTGGCGGATTTCGAAACCACCTATGCGAGCTACGCCGAGTTCCAGGGCCGGATGGAGCACTACTGGTCGCTGCGCTGGCTGCTGCAGGAAGACGTGCGCGAGACAACCGCGTCGGTGATCCGCGAGAACCTGGTCCGCTTCGAGCGCCTGCCGCTGGTGATGCGGCTCGGCGACCTGCCGCCCCTCGCATCCGACGCCCGCGTGCGCGTTGCGATCGGCAGGATCGATCTGCTCGCGGCGACGCTGGAATGTCGCTACGCGGGACCCGCCTGAGTCCGATGCATCGGGCCGCGCTGTCGCTCGCCACCGTTGCGAAGCGGCCGATGCTTCCCGACCTGGGTCGCGGCATGGCACACGTTACACGTTACAATCGGGACTTGACCGCCATGGAGGCGCGCCGCTTTGCCGAGCCGATCCGCCACGCGCAACGTACGCCGCCCGGGACCGCGGGAGGCATGCGCGACGGCGGCAGCCAAGCCTGATGCGCAACCGCGCGCTCGCCAGGGCACGCTGTTCCCGGCAGCCGCGTCCCGGGACGGTTCATCCGCCACAGCGCGTCCCGCAGCCAACGATCCACCCGTGCCCGGCAGCCCGCCACCCGCAGGCTTGCGAGGTCGCGCTTCGCATGCCCCTGCCGCACCGCCCAAATCCTCGTCTCGCACTGCACGGAAGCGCAAAGTGGGCGCCGTGTCCGGCCTGACGCCGGCGGAGTTGCGCTGGCACCCCGAGATGCGCCCGCCGCCCGAGCGGTGGCTGCTCGGAGGCTCGCCCTTCCTCACCATCGCGTTCGCAGGATCGGTGCTCCTGCATCTCGTGGTGCTTTCGATCCACTTTCGCCCGGACATCGAGCGCATCCTGAGCCGCGCGCCCAGCCTCGAGGTGACCCTGGTCAATGCCAAGACTAAGGATCGACCGGCCAAGGCCGACGTGCTGGCCCAGGCCAATCTCGACGGCGGCGGCAATACCGACGAGGAACGGCGTGCGAAAACGCCGCTGCCGGTGGTTCCCAAGGAAACCCCGCGTACGGAGGTGGCGCTGCCGGCCGCGCAGATCGAGACCCTCGAGCGCCAGGCCCAGGAGACGCTGACCCAGCTACGCAGCGTGCCGCTGCTGCCGCCCGCGCCCAAGCCGAGCGAGACCGAGGTACGAGCCGACCTCCCCACGACGGCCGAGCTCACCCAGCGCGCGCTCGAGGCGATGCGGCTCGAGGCGCAGGTCGCG
>JBDTWB010000228.1:0-5912 GCA_040006895.1 Casimicrobiaceae bacterium
CATGTACGCGGTCATAAAAACCGGCGGCAAGCAGTACAAAGTTGCCCCCGGCGAAAATCTAAAAGTAGAACAGATACCGGCGGACGTGGGCGCAGAAATCATCCTCGACCAGGTTCTCATGGTCGGGGACGGCGAGAGCGTCCGCCTCGGTCAACCGGTGGTGAGTGGTGTCACGGTGAAAGCCATCGTGGTCGGCCACGGGCGCGGCGAGAAGATCCGCATCTTCAAGATGCGCCGCCGCAAGCACTATCAAAAGCATCAAGGGCATCGGCAGGGTTACACCGAGCTCAAGATCGACAGCATCCAAGGCTGACGGAGCACAACCATGGCACACAAAAAGGCAGGCGGCAGTTCCAGGAACGGCCGCGATTCGCATTCCAAGCGACTGGGCGTGAAGACCTACGGTGGCGAAACCATCGGCGCCGGGAGCATTATCGTCCGCCAGCGCGGCACCAAGATCCATGCGGGTCCGAACGTCGGAATGGGCAAGGACCACACGCTGTTCGCCCTGGTCCCCGGCAAGGTGCAGTTCGCGACCAAGGGCAAGGAAAAACGTACGTTCGTGAGTATCGTGACGGCAGAGGCGCAGGTCGCTGCCTGAGCCGCGCTTCGCCACTCGCATGCAAGCCCGGCCTTCGCGCCGGGCTTTTTTATCGCCGGGCCTTCGACATCGGCCCGTCACGCGAGGGCCCGACTAGAACACGAGGACGCCCAGGAACACGCCGAAGATCAGCACGATGAGGAAGATCACCAGGGCAATGAAGAACAGCACCTTGGCGATGCTGCGCGCCCCGGACGCCACGCCGGTGAAGCCGAAGAACCCGGCGATCACGGAAATGATGAAAAAGATGATGGCCCACTTCAGCATGGCGAGTCTCCACGGAACCGTTTGTCCGAAGCCCGCAATCTAGCAGACCAGGGGCGCACCGCGTGCCATCGCGCACGTTTGTTCGAGGTCGCTGTTGCGCGGGCAGGACGGCGGCAGCGGCGCGCGGTGGTCGCAGGTCAGGCCGGGCGGCCGACGCCTGCCCGCCGCCGCGGTGGGGTTGCGGCCGACACCCACCACGGCCGATCGCGTCAGCGCCGTTCGAGCCACCACAGCATGCTGGCGGCGACACCCACGAACACGAACAGCGGGAAAACCGCCGAGAAGAGCGGCGGCCAGTCGTTCAGAAGGCCCAGGTTGGTGAAGAGCCGTCCCAGCAGGAAAAAGGCGAGGCCCAGCATGGTGCCGGCGAAGATGCGCGCACCGACGCCCCCGGAGCGGCGCTGAACGTAGGCGAACGGCAACGCGAGGATCATCATCACCACCACGGCTGCGGGGTAGAAGACCTTGTTCCAGAAGGCGATCTCGAATCGCGTGGTCTTTTGCGAGCTGCCCCCGAGGATCTGCATGTTGTCCCACAGGGTGTTGAGCTCTAGCCGTTCGGGTGCCACCTGGTAGACGGTCAGGAGCGACGGCCGCAGGATCGTCACCCACGGCTGGCTGGCCACCGTCGAAACCTTCGTGGTGTCGGCCCCGAGCTGGGTGGTGCGCACGTTGACCAGCCGCCAATGACCATCCTCGCCGTACTTGCCGGACTCGGCGACGCGCAATGCGCTGAGATGCATCCCCTCGTCGAACTCGTAGATGCGAACGCCCACGAGGGTCATGTCCGAGAGCACGCCACGGATGTTGACGAATGTCCGGTCCTGCTTGAACCAGAACCCCGAGCGGAACTGCTGGGCCACCACGCGCGGGGCGTCGCCGCGCGCCTGCATCCGCAAGTACTGGGCGAGGCGGTCTGCGGGCGGCGCGACGTACTCGCCGGCGAGGAAGGTTGCGATGGCCAGTGGGATGCCGATGCGTACCAGGGCCCACGCCACCTGCATGAGTGACGCACCCGACGCGCGCATCACCGTGTACTCGGAATTCGCGACGAGCTGCGCCATGGCGAACAACGTCCCGATCAAGGCGGCAACGGGGAAGAGCTCGTACATCCGCGCCGGGAGCTGCAAGGCGACGTAGAGGGCGGCGCTGCCCAGGGTGTAGCCACCGCGGCCGACGTCGCCCAGCTCGTGAATGAGATCGAAGAACGCGAACAGCGCGACCAGGCCGGCGAAGATGAACATCACCGCGGTCAGCACCTCGCGGCCGATGTAGCGGGTGAGCAGCTTCATGCCGACGAGAACGCGCGCTTCAGGCGGGGGACGAGCTGCAGCGCGGCCTGCCGCTGGTGGAAGAGCACGACGGCGAGGATCGCGGCGATGGCGTGGGGCAACGCCAGTCCGACCCAGAAGTCGAGGCGGCCCTGGGCGATGAAGCTCTGCACGATGTTGAGACAGTTGCTGTAGATCATGTAGACCAGCGCAGCGGCGACCACGTTGAAGGAGCGACCCATGCGCGGGTTCACGTAGGCGAGCGGCACCGCCAGCAGGGTGAGCACGAGGGCGGCAATGGGCACCGACACGCGCCAGAAAAGCTCGGCGCGTTCCGGCGGTCCGCCGGCCGCGAGCAGGATCGGCGTCGGGATCGCCTTGCTCGACGCCGGCAGGCTGCGTTGCTCCGCGGGCTCGATGCGCCGGCCGAGGGTCTCGAACTCGACCACGCGGAAATCCGGGGTGCCGGCGATGCCCTCGTAGCGGCGGCCGTCGTCGAGCACGATGAAGCGATCGCCGTTGGCCATTTCCTGCAACGTGCCGGAGGCGGCGACAGTGGTGACGTCGCGGCCCTCGTCGATCGAGTGCAGGAAGACGTTGCGCAGGGTCCCGGTCAGGGGGTTCAGGCTTTCGATGAACACCACCAGGTTTGCGCGGCGGAACTCCTTGAACAGGCCCGGTGCAACCAGGACGAGCTCGTCACGGGTCTCGAGCTGACGTTCGAACTCCAGCTTGCGCTGCTCCGCCCACGGCGACAGATAGAGCGACAGGACAGTGATCGCCAGGAGAAAGGGAGAGGCGAACGCCAGGATCGGCGGCAGCCACGCCGTCGGTCCCTGGCCTGAGGTGGCCCAGACCACCATCTCGCTGTCCCGGTACCAGCGCGACAGCGTGAGCAGGACGGTGAGGAACAACGTCACCGAGAGCAGGATGTTGAAATAGAACAGGGCGTTGAAGCCCAGCAGGGCGATGACGCCCTCGGGAGCGATGGCCCCCCCGGCGGCCCGCGCCAGCAGGCGCAGGACCAGATTCGTGAACAGGATCGCGAGCAGGACGAGGAACAGGCCCAGCGCCGTCGCGGTGAGCTCGCGGATGAGGCTGCGGCGAAAAATCATCGAGCAGGGAGAATTTTGACTTTTTTTGCCCTTTTTGCCGATAATGCGTGCCTCGACCCATCAGGGCAACAAAAAGCAACGTCGTGGAGCGCGGAGAGCGATGGAATTTACCATAAAAAGCGGTAGTCCCGAGAAGCAGCGCAGCGCCTGCGTGGTGGTCGGGATATTCGACAACCGCAAGCTTTCCTTGTCGGCAGAGCTCATCGATCGCGCCTCCAACGGTTATGTCAGCGAAATCATCCGGCGCGGGGACATGGAGGGCAAGCTCGGCAGCACGCTGCTCCTGCATAACGTGCGTGGCACGCTCGCTGACCGGGTGCTGTTGATTGGACTCGGCAAGGAGCGCGATTTCCGCGACAAGGAATTCCACACCGCCATCCGCGCCTCGGTGAAGCTCCTCAATGAGACCGGCTCTTACGAGGCGGTGCTCTACCTCACCGAGGAAAAGGTCAAGCGTCGCGAGGTTGCCTGGCGGGTCGAGCACGCCGTGACGGTGGCGATGGAATCGGTCTATCGCTTCGAACAGATGAAAAGCACCCCGACCGAGGTGCGGCGGCCGCTGCGCAAGCTCACGCTGTCCGTGCCGCAGCGCTCGGATCTTTCGGCGGGCGAGGTGGCCGCGGCGCGTGGCCTCGCGATTTCCCGGGGCATGGAGCTCGCCCGCGATCTCGGCAACATGCCCGGGAACCTGTGCACGCCGGCGTATCTCGGCGAGCGCGCCGAGAAGCTCGCCGAGGAGTATCCCGAACTCAAGGCGACCGTCCTCGACCGCGAGGCGATCGAGGCGCTCGGCATGGGGGCGTTTCTGGCCGTCAGCAATGGCAGCGACCTGCCGCCGCGCTTCATCGTGCTGGAGTACAACACCACCGCGAAAAAGACCCGGCCCATCGTGCTGGTCGGCAAGGGCATCACCTTCGACACCGGCGGCATTTCCCTGAAGCCGTCCGCGGACATGGACTACATGAAGTACGACATGTGCGGTGCCGCCGCCGTGTTCGGCACGTTCCGCGCGATGCTCGAGCTCAAGGCCAAGGTCAACCTGGTCGGACTCATTCCGACCTGCGAGAACATGCCTTCGGGACGAGCGACCAAACCGGGTGACATCGTCAAGAGCTTGTCGGGGCAAACGGTGGAGATCCTCAACACCGATGCCGAGGGCCGCCTCATCCTGGCGGATGCCTTGACCTACGCGGAGCGTTTCGAGCCCGAGGCCGTGGTCGACGTCGCCACCCTCACCGGCGCCATAGTGATCGCGCTGGGACACGTGGCCGCGGGAATATTCAGCAACAACGACGCACTGGCGCGGGCGCTGATCACCGCGGGTGACGATGCCTACGATCGCGGCTGGCAGATGCCGGTGTGGGACGACTATCAGGAAGGGCTCAACAGCAACTTCGCCGATTTCGCCAATATCGCCGGTCGTGCCGGCGGCAGCATCACCGCCGCGTGCTTCCTGTCGCGTTTCACCAAGAAGTACGATTGGGCGCATATCGACATCGCCGGCGTGGCTTGGAAGGAAGGCAAGGACAAGGGCGCCACGGGCCGGCCCGTGCCGATGCTCACCACCTGGCTGCTCGCGCACGCCGCGGGCTCATGACCACGGCGCAGCGTTGTTGCCGCGTGGTGGAATGCCGATGAGGGCGCCAGCCGCGTGACCAGCATCGACTTCTACGCGCGCTGCGGCGATCCGTTGCGGGTCGCCGTGCAGATCGCCGCCAAGGCGTGGTCTCAGCACGGTTGCGTGCGGGTGCTGACGTCCGACGAGCGGATGACCGCCGCGCTCGACCTGCTGATGTGGCAATGGCCGGCAACGGGTTTCCTGCCGCATTGCCGCCTGGCGAGCCCGCTGGCCGCCGAAACGCCCATACTGGTCGACCATGCCCTGGAACATCATGGTCCGGCGGGGGTACTGGTCAACCTGCAGCCATCGCCGCCGCCGTTCTTCTCGCGGTTCGAGCGCCTTGCGGAAATCGTGGTCGACGCGCCCGAGGCCATCGCCGCCGGACGCGACCGCTGGAAGTTCTACAAGGAGCGCGGTTACGAGCTGCGCTCGCACGATCTTGCCGAGCGTGGCTGACGCGTCCGGGCGTGGCAGGCCGCGACCGAGCGCGCGCCGCCGACGCCGGTGAAAGCACCCCGTGCCGACCGCCCGTGACCTGCTCGAAGAAGTCGATGCGCTGATGCGCCGCAATCGGGCGGCCGACGCGCACCGCGCAGCGGGCGCGGACGCCGCCGAGGTGCAGCAGAACGCGGCGATCGTCCCGACGGACACCGTCGGGGGTGTCGCCGGTGACGCTTCCGATCGGGCGCCGCCGGGACCGCCGTGGGTCGGCAGCGAATCAGCCAGCCCCGCAGCCGCTACCCGGGCCGACGGCCTTGCCTTCGACGACGACATCCCGTTGCTCACCGACGTGGCCGCCGTGCCGGACGGGGACGTCGGCGCTGCTGCGGCGCGGTCGCCAGATTTCGCGGCAGTGCGGTCGCCTTCGGATGACGACGTGCCGCTGCTCACCGATGCGCTCGACGATCGCGCCGCGGCCGCCATGCTCGTCGTGACAGAGCGGACTGCCCCTGCCGACACGTTCGCCTCGACCCCGCCGGATGCGCCGACCGACGAAGCCGCGCCGACCGACGAAGCCGCGCTGACCGACGAAGCCG
>JBDTWB010000229.1:0-5883 GCA_040006895.1 Casimicrobiaceae bacterium
CGCGATGCGCATCATCGCCTTGCCCCCGGTGCGCCCCCGCAGCCGCCCGGGCCGCGCCTGCTGACCCGCGTTTTCATATTCGGGCAAGCGGCCTCGGGTAACATCGCCAGCGGTTCCGTCGCCCGGCGGCGTTCGGAACCGCTTTCTCGTTGCGTACTTTGCTTCCTGGACCTCGTGTCCTCACTCCATCCTTCCTGGCCTCGCGCCGCGCCGTGACCCGCAAGCTCGTCAGGGAAATCTACAACCTCGCCTGGCCGGTGCTGATCGCCCAGCTGGCCGTGATGGCGTACGCGGTGATCGACACGGTCATGGCGGGACGCTACGGTACCGACGATCTTGCGGCCGTGGGCATTGGCTCGGCAATCTACTTCAGCGTCTTCGTCGGCCTGATGGGCATCCTGCTCGCGGTGACACCCATCGTCGCGCAGCTGCGGGGCGCCGGCCGGCACGCCGAGATCGGCGAGCAGGTACGGCAGGCTGGATGGCTGACGGTGGTGCTGACGGTGCTCTCGGTGATCGTGTTCCACTACCCCGACCCTCTCCTCGCATTGAGCGAGGCCCCGCAGGTGGTGGCGGACAAGGTGAGGGCCTATCTCGCGATCGCGGCATGGGGGGCGCCGGCGGGGCTCGCCTTCCGGCTGTTTGCGAGCTACACGACCGCGGTCTCGCTGCCACGGATCATGATGGTGCTGAACCTCCTGGGCCTCGTAATGAAGATACCGCTCAACTGGATCTTCATCTTCGGCAACTGGGGGATGCCGGAGATGGGATCGGCAGGCTGCGCGCTCTCGACGACAGCGGTGAACTGGGTCATCTGCCTGCTGGCGTGGTCGCGCTGTGCGACGGCCGAGGCATACCGGCACCATGGGGTATTTGCGCGATGGTCATGGCCGCGTTGGCACGACCAGCGCCAGCTGCTCGCATTGGGGGTGCCGATCGGCGGGACGTTCCTGGTCGACGTGACGGCATTCACCTTCATGGCGCTATTCGTGGCGCGACTTGGCGTGGTCAATTCCGCAGCCCACCAGATCGCCGCCAACCTCGCCGCAGTGATGTACATGCTACCGCTGGCCGTCGCCAATGCCGTAGGCGTCCTGGTAGGCCATGCCATCGGCGCCGGCAAGTTCACCTTGGCGCGTTCGACGGGAATCACCGGGATCGCGCTCGCCGCCGGCCTGGCCCTCGTCTCGGCCCTCGCGCTGGCACTCGGAGCGGGCGCCGTCACTGGCATCTACACGACCGATGCGGGCGTGCGCGTCCTGGCCTCGAGCCTGCTCGTGCTGGTGGCGCTCTACCACGTCTTCGACGCGATCCAGGCGGTGACGGTCAACGTGCTGCGAGGCTACAAACGGGCCGTCGTCCCGCTGATGATCAACGCCGCGGGCTTGTGGGTGCTGGGCCTGGGCGGGGGTTTCGTGATCGGCCTGACGGGTGCTTGGCCCGTTCCGGCGCTCGGTTTCGTCCCACCCCTCGGGGTGCGTGGCTTCTGGATCGCGGCGATCGTCGGCATGCTGGTCGCAACCGCCGGAATACTGGTGTATTTCCTCGCCGTGAGCGCCCCGCGCAAGGCGCGCGCGCGATCGGACGCCGTCGTCGTGTCATGAGCGCGAGGTGGCCGCGGGGGGCTGCGGCGGCGCCCGCGGCCCGGACGCGGCGACTACGGGCCGGCACAGGCGCACTTCGAGACGGCCCTGGAGCTCGCCCGGGCGGCCGACCTGCAATGGCACATGGGACCGATCCTGCTGGGGCTGGACCACGTGCGGGCATGCACCGGGCGATACAGCGCGGCCTGGAGCGGCATGCAGCAGACCATTGCCTGGCTCGACAGTGTGGAGCAGGTGCGCTATCGCCTGATCGCCTACGATTACATCGCATACCTGTTGCTCGATCCCGGGCTCCCCGAGGCGGCCCTCGAAGAGATGGAGCACGCCAGAGAACTGGCCCGCTCGACCGGTATCGAATTCTGGCATCCGAACATCGAAGCGCATGCGGCGATCGCCAGCACCCGACTCGGTGCGCGCGACGGGCTCCCGGGATTGGAGCGCATTCTCGAGCAGACCCTGCGTACCGCCGAGCGCTACCTATCGCTTCGTTGCCTCGAGGCCATCGCCGAAGCCGCGCTTGCGCAGGGAAAGGCGTCACGGGCGCTGGCCGCCGCCGGGGAGCTCTTCGAACTGGCGGAAGCGAACGGCCTCAGGGAGGTCTCGGCGAATGCGCGCCGCTGGCGCGGCGAGGCACTCGCGGCAGCCAACCATTACGACGATGCGATGGGCGAGCTGACCGAGGCGGCTGCATTGGCACGCGAGGTCGGGCGCGTGCGCCTGCGCTGGGACGTCGCGCACGCCCGCGCGCGATTGCACGATCTTCGTGGTGAAACCAGACTGGCACAGCTCGAGCGCGCGGCGGCGAAGGCCAGCGGAACGGCGATGGCGGAGAGTGCGGCGACTGCCGGTCTCGCGGCTCGATTGCAACCGGACGATGCGGGAGGTTGACGCGCAAGCGTTGGCACGGTCTGGGCCACTGGGGGGCGGGCCCTTGCACGGGCCTTAACTCCCCGTCCCCGTCCCGCCAGCGAACGATGCGCGCGAAGGGCGGGATCGTGCCGGGGTGAGGTGCGCCCGGCGCTGCCTATGGGCGCTTCGCCGGCTGCCCGGGAGCGGATTCCCACTGCTGCGGGATCTTGCGCAACTGGGAGCCCTCGTACCCCTGCTCGAGGACCAGGTTCACCAAGCGCTGGTAGTCGGCGTCGGGAATCTGCGGGCTGCGCGCCATGATCCAGACGTAGTCGCGCTTCATCCGGCCGATAATGGTCTGGCTGTAGTCGGGGGCGACATGCATGATCCGGTAGTCCGCCTTGATGGGCCACACGAACTGCATGTCCCACGTGGCGTTCGATCGGGTGTCGGTGACGAAGCCGCGAGGCGTGTAGCGCTTCTCCGGTCCGTCGAATCCGCTGGCCCGGAAGGTGTAGGTCGTATCGATGCTGCCGTCGGCGGCGAGCCGGTACGACTCGACGGCGTTGTGCGCCTCGCGGTCGATGAAGGTCGGCGTGGCGGCGATCACGTACCAGTTGCCCATGAATCGATGCAGGTCGACGTGGTCGGGCTGGGCGAGTGGCGGGTGGGAAGCGCTCTGACATCCGGCGAGCACGAGGGTGGCGACGGCGAAAAGGCGTGATTGCATGCGAGTTTCCTGTGGGTTGCAGAGCGGGGCAATGTCGCCGGCCCTCGACCGGGGTGCGCGCGGGCGCGGATCACTTCCCCCTCGACGCTCCCGGAACGAACGCGTTCGTATGGGTGATGTAGTCGCGGTACGCAGGACGGCGTTCCTGAATATCCTTTTCGAGCAGCGTCACGCCCGAGACCTTGAGCAGCAGCACGGTCATGATCACCGGCGAAAACAGCGTCCACCACGCGCCGGCGGCGAGGGCGATGAGGCCGATGCCCCACCAGATGCAGCATTCGCCGAAATAGTTGGGGTGTCGGGTGTAGCGCCACAGCCCGGTGTCGAGCACGCAACCCTTGTTGCGAGGATCGGCCTTGAAACGGGACAACTGGGCGTCCCCCAGGACCTCGAACACGAAGCCGAACAGGGCGAGCGCCAGGCCTGCCATGTCGAGCAGGTTGATCGACGTCGGCACGGCAACCGCCCCGGCGAGTGGGGCGGCGATCAGCCACGCCAGCACGGCCTGCAGACCGAAGACGAGATAGAGGCTTTTCCAGGCGAAACCGGGCTCGTGGCGGGCGCGGATGTCGCGATAGCGACGGTCTTCCTCCGCATTCCAGTTCCGTGCCGCGAGATGCGTGGCCAGTCGGACAGCCCACAGCGCGACGATCGCCAGCACCAGCACTGCCCGCGGTGATGGGCCGCCTGCGACCCAGGCCGAGGTCGCAGCCGCGAGAAACAAGAACAATGGCCAGAAAATATCCACCAGCCCGACGTTGCGCCGCGCCGTCGAGATGGCCCAAGCGACCAGCGCCAGCACGACCATCGCGGGCAGGGCCCAGGCCCAGGCCAACCACGCTGCACTCACGCGGAGGCTCCGGCATAGCCATCGAGGCGGCGCGCAAGTGCCACCAGCAACGGCGTGATGAGACCCCACCCGACCGCCAGCGCGAGGAGCGCCGCCTGCAATTCGACGAGGTCGAGGGCGCCCAGCCGCGCGCCGCCGTAATAGGCCGCAGGCCCGCCGATGGCGCCCAACAGCAACGCGAGCACCGGCCGGCGATGCAAGGCTCGTAGCGAGACGTTGAGCGTGGTGGCAAAAAGCGCCCAGAGTGCGACCATCCAGTAGGGACCCATTCCGGTCGCGATCGTGCGGCCGTCGAACCGGACCCAGCCAGCCCGCACCAGCAGGGTCTCGAACAGGACGCCGGCCAGCGCTGCGCTGGCGATCAGCGCCAGTTCGCGCCCCGGGAAGGTGGCGCGTGCGAGGTGCCATCCTACGATGGCGGCCACCACGACCGGCCCGAGCCACGGGGTGCCACGCGCGGCACCCAGCACGCACGCGAACCAGCCGAACTGGAACAGCACCACGTTGATGGCGAGAGCCATGGGGCCGTGCGGCGTTTGGGTCGTCATAGCGTTATCTACGTTGCCGAGCGCGTCCCGGATGCGTTGTGCACGCGGGCTCGTTCGAAGTGGAGGCAAGCCCTGCGCACTCGGGGCTCGTCAGGAAGTGGAGGCGCGCCGTGCGCACCGTGGCGTCGCCTGGGGCGGCGACGCCGCTGGCCCGGCGCGATGATGTGGACCAAGCTTAAACAAAACCGCCGCTGTTGCGGGCCCGCGGGGTTGGACATAAGCTCGACATGTCACGGTAGTGAACCGCTGTGCTGCGTCAGCATGCCTGGCGGTGGAGTTGCCCGAGCCCTTTGCGTACCATTTGCGACCACGATGACTGCCCTGACTACTATCCACCCGTCCGATTTCAGCCCGAGCCGGCCATGACCGAGCGCCTTGTCGTCGCCAGCGGCACGCCGTGGGAGCACGCCGTGGGCTACGCCCGCGCGGTGCGGGTGGGCTCCATGATCTTTGTCGCCGGCACGACCGCCACGGCGGCCGACGGCAGCATCGTGGGTCCCGGCGACGCGTATGCGCAGGCGCGGCAAACCCTCGCGAACATCGAGTCGGCGCTGGCAAAGGCGGGGGGTCGGCTCACCGACGTGGTACGCACCCGCATATTCGTGGCCGACATCACGCAATGGCCGGCGATCGGGCGGGCGCATGCCGAGGTGTTCGCGGCCATCCGGCCGGCGTGCACCATGGTGGAGGTGGCCCGGTTCATTGATCCGGCGATGCTGGTCGAGATCGAGGCGGACGCCGTGATCGACGGCGCGCCGAGTTCATGAGGCGTTACGGGCGCGTGGCCGCTCTTCGGGCCCACGGGCGCCGCGCTTGCGCGGACTTGCGGTGCGGTGTCACCGCGACCCTGGCCACCGAGCCGGCGGGACGCGCGATTCCGGGAGCGCGACGATGAGGGTGATGGCGACCGCCGGGGATGATCTCGCCGCGGTCGACGAGGCCATGATGGCGGAGGCACTCGCACTCGCGCGGGCGGCCGGGCAGCGCGGCGAGGTGCCGGTAGGGGCCGTGGTGGTTGCCGACGGCGTGGTCATCGGTCGCGGGGGCAATGTGCCGATCGCCGCCAGCGATCCGACCGCCCACGCCGAGATCGGCGCCCTGCGCGAGGCGGCGCGGGCGCGTCGCAACTATCGGTTGCCGGGCTGCACCCTGTACGTCACCCTGGAACCATGCGTCATGTGTGCGGGAGCCATCATGCATGCCCGCGTCGCGCGGGTCGTGTACGGTGCGGGCGACCCCAAGACCGGCGCCTGCGGCTCCGTGGTCGATCTGTTCGCCGAGCGGCGCCTCAACCATCACGCC
>JBDTWB010000230.1:0-5865 GCA_040006895.1 Casimicrobiaceae bacterium
CCATGTCGATGAAGTCGATGATGATGATGCCGCCGAGGTTGCGCAGCCGCAGCTGCCGGGCGATCACCTGCGCCGCCTCGAGGTTGGTCTTGAAGATCGTGTCGTCGAAGCTGCGGCCGCCGACGAAGCCGCCGGTGTTGACGTCGATCGTGGTCATCGCCTCGGTCTGGTCGATGATGAGATAGCCACCCGACTTGAGATCCACCCGCCGGCCCAGCGCCTTCTCGATCTCGTCCTCGACGGCATTGAGATCGAAGAGCGGCCGCTCGCCGGCGTAGTGCACGATGCGCTCGACCAGCGCCGGTGTGTACTCGCGGGCGAAATCGAGCATGCGCACAAAGGTCTCGCGGGAATCCACCACCACGCGGGTGGTCTCCTCCGTCGCCATGTCGCGCAGCACGCGCTGGGCGAGCGACAGGTCCTGGTACAGCAGCGCCGGAGCCGGCACCTCGCGGGCGCTGAGGTTCAGGTCGCTCCACAGTTTGGTGAGGTATTCGATGTCGCCCTTCATCTCCTTCTCCGTGGCGGTCTCGGCCATGGTGCGGATGATGAAGCCGCCAGTGGTGCCTTCGGGCAGGAGCTGGGTGAGCTTCTCGCGCAGCGCCTCGCGCTCCGCCTCGTCCTCGATGCGCTGGGAGATGCCGATGTGCGAGTCCTGCGGCAGGAACACCAGTAGGCGCCCGGCGAGGCTCACCTGGGTCGAAAGCCGGGCTCCCTTGGTGCCGATCGGATCCTTGATCACCTGCACGAGCAGGGCCTGGCCCTCGTGCAGGATCTTCTCGATGGGGCGGGTATCGATCCCGCCGTGGCCGTTCTGACGGTGCTCCCAGATGTCGGCGATGTGCAGGAAGGCCGCGCGCTCCAGGCCGATCTCGATGAAGGCGCTTTGCATGCCCGGAAGCACCCTCGCGACCCTGCCGAGGTAGATGTTGCCGACCAGCCCGCGGGCGCTGGAGCGCTCGATGTGGAGCTCCTGCACGACGCTTTGCTCGAGCATCGCGACGCGGGTTTCCTGGGGCGTGACGTTGATCAGGATTTCATGGCTCATGCACGAGGGGTCAGAGCGGATCCTGAGCAAAGTGGGGTCAGAGACGGCCTGCCATCGCGTGCGGCAGGCCGCGTCTCACCCGGCTTCGATCAAGGCGCGCACCCAAGCGAAGGCCGACCCCCCTTCATAGCACGGGAAAGCCGATCCGGGCGAGCAGCTCGGCCGTTTCGAAGAGCGGCAACCCCATGACACCTGAATAGCTCCCCTCGATACGGCTGATGAACGCTGCGGCACGCCCCTGGATGGCATACGCCCCGGCCTTGTCGAACGGCTCGCCGGTGGCGACGTAGCGGTCGATCTCCCCGGCGTCCATGGTGCGCAGGGTCACCTCCGAGCGACAGACCTCGACGACCAGCTCCTCTTGCCAGCGCAGCGCCACGGCTGTCAGGACCTGGTGCGTGCGCCCGGCGAGCCGCGCCAGCATCCGCGCGGCGTCGGCTGCGTCGACAGGTTTGCCGAAGATGACACCGTCCAGGGCCACTTCGGTATCGGCGGCCAGCACCGCATGGGGCGGCAACACCCGCCGCTGCACCTGCTGCCAGCCGACGGTTGCCTTGGTGCGGGCAATGCGCTCGACATAGTGATGCGGCGGCTCGGCGTCGAGTGCGCCCTCGACCACGTCGGGCGGCCTGCCGACGGCTTCGCGGAAGCGGATCTCCTCGAAGCGGACCCCGAGCTGGCGCAAGAGCTCCTGACGGCGCGGGCTGCGAGACGCGAGAAACACGAAAGGTGACTGCGACATGGGTCTTCAGGCGCGCTGGCGGAGAGGCCGCGAGCAGCTGCATTGAGCGGAACTGGAAAGGCAGACGAGCCTACTCGCGGTGGTAGGGATGTCCGGCGAGCAGGGCGCTGGCCCGGTAGAGCTGCTCGACCAGCAGGATGCGGACGAGTGCATGGGGCAATGTTAGCGCGGAAAGGGCCAGCGTGGCGGCGGCCTCGCGGCGCAGGACGGGATCGAGGCCGTCGGCGCTGCCGATGACCAGGGCAACGTCCTCGCCGGCATCGCGCCAGCGCGCCAGCGCATCGGCGAGCTCGCGGGTGGTCCAGCCTCGGCCGTGTTCATCCAGGGCCACCACCACGGCACCCTTGCAGGCGGCGCGCACCCGGTCGGCTTCGAAGGCCAGGATCTGGGGAACCTTCCTGCCGCGATCTCGAGCCTCAGGCTTCAGCTCGACGAGGGTGAGGCCCCAGTCGCGCGGGATCCGACGCGCGTAGTCGCCCCAGGCGGCATCCACCCATGCCGGCATGCGCTGGCCGAACGCGACGACCCGGAGCTTCATCCGGGAGACCTCGATTCAGGAAAGCGGGCGGATGGCGACCGAAGGACGTGCCAACCGCACCCGATCACGCGGCGGCGCGGTTCTCCACGGGGGCGCGGCGCCGGCTCCCGGCCGGGGCCCACAACTCCTCGAGGTTGTAGTAGCTGCGGACTGCCGGCTGCATCACGTGTACGACGATATCCCCGGCATCGACCAGCACCCATTCACCGCTGCCCTCGCCCTCGACCCCGACGATCCTCGCCCCGGCTTCCTTCAGGCGGTCCCGGACGTGATACGCGAGGGCTTTGACCTGCCGGGCGGATTCGCCACTGGCGATGACCAGGGTGTCGCACAGGCTGGTGAGCTTGCGGACATCGAGAACGGTGATGTCGCGGGCTTTGATGTCTTCGAGGGCGGTTATTGCGACGTTCTTCAGCGAGTCAAGTGGCATCCGGTCGTGGTTCGTACAAGTGGTTGCGGCCAATATAGGCCAAAACGGCGGCGGGCAGCAAACCGCGGACCGCCGCGGTATCGCCACGCGCCAGTGCCGCGCGAATCGCCGACGCGGAGATCGCGTGCGGCGTGATTGCCTGTTGGTAGATGCTACCCCCGTCCACCTTTTCAAGGTCCCGCCGGTCGGTCGTATGCCGTGCCTGCCATTCATCGGCGAGCGCTCCGGTCAGACTGCCGACCAGGTCGGTGCCCGGCCGTGCGACGACCACGAGGTGAGCGCGCACGAAGACCTCGCGCCAGCGGTGCCATCCCTCGAGGCCGAGCAGGGCATCCGCGCCGACGATCAGCAGCAGCGGTTGGAACGGGCGCTCCGAGCGGAGTTCCGAGAGGGTCAGCACCGTGTAGCTGCGGCCCTCGCGATCGACTTCCCGGCGGTCGACCGCAACGCCGTCAAGACCGGCGACGGCGAGCCCGACCATCGCGAGGCGATCGCGAGCTGAGGCGATCGGTGCCTGTCGATGCGGCGGGTCCCCGGCCGGGATGACCAGCACCTCGGCCAGGTCCAGCGCCGCGCGTGCTTCCCGCGCGAGCTCCAGATGGCCGCAATGGATCGGGTCGAATGTTCCGCCCAGGATGCCAAGGGGACGGGTGGGTAGCTCCCGAGACGCGCTATCCGCTGCTTTGGCCGCATCGATCAGAAGCGCGACCCCGGCTCACGGAGGAACGCGATCTCATCCGGCGTCGACGGCCGGCCGAGTATGGCGTTGCGATGGGGAAAGCGACCGAATCGAGCGATCACCTCGGCGTGCCGGCGTGCGTACTCCAGTGGCCCCGGCAAGCCCGCGCCGGCGAGGTCGGTGAACAGGACCACCGACCGTGCCTGGGTGTCACGATCCTCCGCGTGCTGAAAGGGCATGTAGAGGAACCACCGTTCCACCAGGGTGAGCAACCCGGCGAAGCCGCGGCCGACCGCGTCCCGCGCGGCGGCCAACGCCTGGTCGTCACCGGCGAACGCCCGGGGCGTATCCCGGAAGGCGTTGCGGGTGAATTGATCGAGAAGAATGATCCGCGCAAGCGCCCCGCGCGGCGTGGAGGTCCAGTCCCCGAAGCCCCCCGTCAGTGCGGTGGCGATGGCGTCTGCGAAGCGTGCGTGGATGGCGGCGTCGAACGCATCGTCCTGACGAAACCAGACTTCGCGCTCGGGCCCCGGCTCCTCGCCGAACCAAAACGTCAGAATCTCATCCTGCATGTTGATATAGTGCCATGGCCGGCTCGCGTGAAGATGTGAGAGAGGCGATCGGTACGCCATTTTGGAATCGCCAGTAGCCGCGGCGCGACACCGGCTCCAGGCGGCCTCCGCTGTCCAGCCATTCCGGTGTGTGGCGGACTGCCCGAGTGCGCGTGCGGGGGTGTTCGTTCGACCAATTTACCGTCGTGTAAGGCAATTACCGGGCAAATACCCGGGTAACTTGCGGGCAACGACCGCGGCAGCAGCGCCGAGGACGTCAACGCCTGCTGCGACGATCCGATACCCGCGACCACCACAATCACGCCGGCCAGCCCACGACCGGCCCGACCATGCAGACTGCGCGCCGCAACATTTTCCTGCTCTCCTGTTGCCAGGCGCTCCTGCTGGTGAACACCTCGGGGTTGATCGCGATGAACGCGCTCATCGGCTACAGCCTCGTGTCCAACAAGACGTTCGCGAGCCTCGGAGTCACGACCTACGTGTTGGGCTCCGCCGCGGCGACCATGCCGGCTTCCCTGTGGATGGCGCGGGTTGGCCGCCGGCGTGGCTTCATGATCGGCTCGGCCATCGGCGTCGTCGGGACGCTGCTCGCGGCGTTCGCGCTCTCCCTCGGCAGCTTTCCGTTGTTTTGCGCGAGCACCGCGATCATGGGGGTGTACACCGCGTTCGGATTGCAATACCGCTTTGCCGCGGCCGAGATTGCCGCGCCGGCGTTCAAGGCCAAGGCCATCTCCCTGGTGCTGGCAGGCGGCATCCTCGGCGGCGTACTCGGCCCCGAAGGATCGAGGTGGGCGCGCGACTGGTTCGCAGCGCCGTTCGTGGGCTCGTTCCTGTTGCTCGCCGCCATCGCCCTCCTGGCGCTCGCCGTGCAGTCGCGCGTGCACGTGCCGGCGCCGTCGGCTGCCGAGCGGGGTGGCGGGGGACGGTCACTCGCCGCGATCGTGCGTCAGCCCGTCTTCGTGGTCGCCGCGCTTTCCGCCGCAGGCGGCTACGGCCTCATGAACCTCCTCATGACCGCGACCCCGCTGGCGATGAGCTTTTGCAGTCACCCGTACGGTGCCGCCGCGATGGTGATCGAATGGCATGTCGTGGCGATGTACGCGCCGGGATTTGTCACCGGCTCACTCATCGCCCGGTTCGGAGCTCTCAAGGTGATTGTCGCCGGCGCCGTGCTGATGTCGGGCTGCGCGGTCATCGCCTTGAACGGCATCACCGTGTTGCATTTCGTCCTGGCGCTGATGTTTCTGGGCGTGGGCTGGAACTTCATGTACACCGGTGGCACCACCCTGCTCACCGAGTCTTACCACCCGGCCGAGAGGGCCAAGACCCAGGGGGCGAACGATTTCATCGTATTCGCGGTGATGGGCGTGTCGTCGTTCTCGTCCGGGGCGCTCGTGTCGGCAGCCGGCTGGGAAGCGATGAACGCCGCCGTACTGCCCGTCCTGGTGGTGGTCGCTGCCGCCGCGCTTTGGCTGCTGTGGCTGCGCACCCAGCCGCCGGCGCGGGCGTCGGCGTGATGCGTAATGGGGTCAGATTACTTTACCCTGCACGAGGCATGCAGAATGCGCAGGTGCGCCGTAAAGTAATCTGACCCCATTACGCACGCTGACCCCATTACGCACGCTGCACGAGGCATGCAGAATGCGCAGGTGCCCGTAAAGTAATCTGACCCCATTACGCGCAGGTGACGTCCGTCAAGTAATCTGATCCCATTGGGCCTTACGGCAAATGGCGCCGCCCTGGCCCGGTCGACCTGTCGACTCGACAATCCGGTCGCGTGGCTGGCTCCAGGACCCGTTGGGCAGAGCTTCCCTAGGTGCGAATCTCCCCGGTCCCGAACACCACCCACTTGCGGC
>JBDTWB010000231.1:0-5856 GCA_040006895.1 Casimicrobiaceae bacterium
GTCCATCGCGGGAACCTGCGCGCCCGCTCGGGTCAATGCGACATCAGCACCGGCACGGTCATGGTGTCGAGGAGGCGCCGGGTGACGCCGCCGAGCACCAGTTCCTGAAGGCGAGAGTGGCTGTAGGCGCCCATCACGATCAGGTCGGCGCCGCTGCCGCCCGCCTCGCGGTGTATGAGCTCGGCGACATCGGATTCGGCCAGGCGATGATGGCGCGCGATGGCCTCGATGCCGTGGAAGCGCAGCCATGCCAGCACCCGTTGCTCGGGCTGGCTCCCTGTCGCGGTATCGTCGTCATCCTTGGCGATGCCGAGCAGGATGACGCACTCGGCGCGCGCGAGCAGCGGCATCGCATCGGCGACGGCCCGCGCCGATTCGCGGGTGCCGTTCCAGGCGACGAGCGCGGTCGTGCCGATGGCAGTGGCCGACCCGGCGTAGGGCAGCATCAGCACCGGCCGCCCCGATTGCAGGACCACGGTATTGGCGACGTCCGCCGCGAAGTCGCCGTTGCCATCCTCCGGATCACGCTGGCCGAGAATCACCAGGTCGGTGCATCGGGCGTGCGCCACCAGCGCCGGGATCGGCTCGCCCGCCGGCGCGCGCCATTCGGCCGCCGTCACCCGCGCCCGCGCCGCGGCCGCCCGGAACAATGCTTCCGCCGACGTCTGGGCCTCGCCCATCTCGCGCATGCGCTCGGCGACGATACTGTCGGGCAACACCGCCGAGACCGTGGGGGTGATCGGGTTCGCGGATATGGCATAGGCGCCGATCAGCTCCGCATCGAAGCTGCGTGCCAGGCGCGCCGCCGCGCCGAGGCGCATCACGACGCGTTCGCCATCATCGACGTGAACGAGCATGGACTGATAGGACATGGTGAGCGACTTCCTGCGCGTGGTCGATACATCGATTCTACTGCCGGGGGCCGCATCATGCCGTGAACTGCGCAAACCATCATGGGTCGAACCGGCATGCATCCCTTGCCATGACCCGCGCGCCTTCACCATGAACACTCCCCGTTCGCCGACCCGTCGCCGCCTGCTCGGTGCGGCCGTCGCGGCTGCCGCCATGACCGCCTCCACGGGCCGCGCAGACGTCGGCGCCGGTGCGCCCGCGCGGCAACCGATCCGCCGACCCGTTCCCATCACCGGCGAGCTCGTGCCGTCGATCGGCATGGGCACGTGGATCACGTTCGATGCGGGTGCGATGCAGGCCGCGCGCCAGCAGCGGCTGCCCGTGCTGCAGGCGTTCTTCGATGGCGGCGGTGCGGTGATCGATTCGTCACCGATGTACGGCACGGCGGAGTCGGTGGTGGGCGAACTCCTCCCGCAGGTGCGTGCTCGGGGTCCGCTCTTTGCGGCCACCAAGGTGTGGACACCCGGCCGGTTGCTGGGGGTGCTGCAGATGGAGCGGTCCCGACAGCTCTGGGGCGTGCCGCACCTCGATCTCATCCAGATCCACAACATGCTGGATTGGGAGACTCACCTCGACACCCTCAAGGCCATGAAGACCGATGGCCGGATCCGCTATCTCGGCATCACGACCTCGCACGGCTCGCGTCACGACGCCATCGCGCGGGCGCTGACCAGCGAGGCGTTCGACTTCGTGCAATTCACCTACAACCTCGCGCACCGCCAGGTCGAGGCACGGCTGCTGCCCCTGGCCGCAGAGCGTCGCGTGGCGGTGATCATCAACCGGCCCTTCGACGGCGGCAATCTCTTCGGCGCGGTCCGCGGCCGGCCGCTCCCCGCCTATGCCCGCGAGATCGATTGCATGGCGTGGTCGCAACTGTTCCTGAAGTTCGTGATTGCGCACCCGGCGGTGACCTGCGCGATCCCGGCCACGTCGAACCCGCTGCACATGGTCGAGAACATGCGCGCCCTTCATGACCCCCTGCCGGACGCCGCGCTGCGCGTCCGGATGGCCCGGGACTTCGACGCGATGTGAGGTGCCGCGACGCAGGGCCGAGGTGTGCCGTGCAGCAGGCCTGGATGTGCCTCGCGTCAGGCCGAGGTGCACCCAGCGGTCGGCCTGCAGCACCGCGATCGGTGCTGCCGTGACTAGACGGACTCGAAGCCGCCAGCCTTGCGCACCGCAGCTGCGGCCTCGCCGGTCAGGATCTCGACCAGCTGCCGCGCCGCATCCGCCTGGGCGGCACGGTTACAGGCGCCGGCCGCATAGACCGTGGAGAGCTCGAATGCCTTCGGCAATCGACCCACCAGGGCCACTCCGGGGGTGTAGAGGATTTCGGTGACCTGGGTACAGCCGATGGCATGCGGATCGTCCGCCTCGGCCATCGCCCGCATCGCGGTCGCGCCATTCGGGTATGCATGCAGGCGTTCGGCGACGCGCTCGCGGATCCCGAGTTGCACGAGGGTGTTCGCAAAATGGATGCCCGCCGTGGCCCGCTGCGGATCGGGAAAGTAGATCGCGCTGGCGGCGAGCAACGCGGCCCCGAGCGCTTCGGCATCGCCGATGGCCGGGCGGACGCTGTCCGCCGGAACGGCGACGCCCGTGTAAACGCGCCCCAAGGGACGGATCGTCGCCACGTCGACGACGGCTCGATGGGCGAGCTCGTCGAGCATGGCCTGGGTGAGGATCAGCACGTCGCAGGGGGCCCCCGCGTCGAGCAATTCCCGCATCGCCCCAACCGCACCGAACTGACCTTCCAGCCGCATCCCGGATGCACGTTCGAACGCTTCGCGCTGGGCCTCGACCAAACCCTTGGCGGCACCGGCACTGATGAGATGCATGGTCGTATCGGTCATGACGCCTGCCTCGAAGTCGGCGCGGTTGGAAGGTGCATGGGAATGGTAGTGGGAATATGCGGGGGATGAGGCTTCAGCCGATCGCCGCACGCAGGCGGTCGGCGGTGAGTGGCAGGGCACGGAAGCGCACGCCGAGGGCGTCGGCGACCGCATTGGCGATTGCGCCGGCGGTCGGACCCATCGACGCTTCCCCCGCGCCCACCGACGGCAGCTCGACGCGATCGATCACCTCCACGCGCACTTCAGGCACGTCTTCGAACCGGAAAACGGGATAGCTTTCCCAGTCGACACTGGCGATGCGCGTCCGGTCGAACCGCAGGGCTTCGCGGAGCGTCCAGCCCGCCGCCTGGATCGCGCCGCCTTCGATCTGGTTGACCACGCCATCCGGATTGATCACCTGTCCCACGTCGACCGCGATCACCAGGCGGGACAGTTGCACCGCGGCGGCGACGTTCACTTCGGCGACCACGGCGCAGTATGCCCCGGTGTGCTTGTAGCGCGCGAACCCTATGCCATGGCCCCGGCCTTCGCCACGGGTCCAACCGCTCCAGCCCGCGCACTCGGCGGCGCGCTCCAGCACGGCGCGGGATCGAGGATCGCCGAGATGCCGGAGCCGGAACGCGACCGGATCCTCGCTCGCGAGCGCCGCGAGCTGGTCGATGAACGATTCGATCGCAAACACGTTGGTGAAGGCACCGAGCGAGCGCAGCGCCGAGGTGCGGATCGGCATGGCGAGCACGCGATGCTTGACCACGTGCCACGCGGGCAGGTCGTAGCACGGCACGCTGTTGCGCTCGGCACCGCCACCCGCGGCGAAAGGCGCATTGATCGCGATCAAGGGCGGGAAGGGCTCGGCGAGATGCCAGCTACCCAGCAGCCCGGGCGTGGGCGCACGACCGGGCCGCGTGCTGTGGCCGTTGCTCCACGTCTCGTGCCGCCAGCCGACGATTGCACCGGTCTGGTCGAGGTCGGCCTCGAGCTCCACGTGCATGGCCGGGCCGAAAGGCGCCACCCCGAGCTCATCGGCGCGCGACCATTGCACCCGCACCGGCCGGCCCGGGACTGCGCGCGCGAGCCGTGCCGCGTCGAAGGCAACGTCGTCGGCGCCGTTGTGGCCATAGCAGCCGGCCCCTTCGACGTGTTGCACAAGGATCGCATCCGCGTCGATTCGCAGCGCGAGCGCGAGGTCGCGGCGCAGGTTGTAGATGCCCTGGCTGTGGGTCCAGACCTCGAGCGTTCCGTCGCGCCACCGCGCCAGGGCGCACGAGGGAGCGAGCGAGGCATGGGCGAGGAAAGGCTTGTCGAATGCGGCCCGAAGGGTACGAACCGCCACCGACGGCACCACTGCCGCGCGGCTCGCGACCACGTCGCTCTCGGCAGGCTGCGACTTGAGCCAAGTTCCGAGATCGGTTGCGTCGGGCAGGGTGGGGTGCTCGACCCAGTCGGCGCACCCGGCCAGCGCGCCCAGCGCCCGCGCCGCGACGGTCGGTGTCTCGGCGAGCACTCCTACGAAGCCGCCGTCGCGGATCACCCGAACGACCCCTGCCATCGTCTCGATCGCGCCGACATCCAGGGCGCGCAGGGAGGCATGCGGTGAGGGCAGTTGCAGCACGCGGCCGTGCAGCAGGTCCGGCCAGTCGATGTCGTGGATGAAGCGTGCCAGGCCGAAAACCTTGTCGGGCAGATCGAGCCGCGGCACGGACCGGCCGACCATGGCATCCTTACGCTGCACCTTGGTGGGCACCGCACCGCTGGCGTCGCGATCGAGCAACGCGTCGTCGGCCAGCGTCCAGTAATCGATCGCATGACGGCCGTGACCGATCTGTCCGGCAGTAACATCGAGCTCCTCGGCGGGCAGCCCCAACCTCGTAGCGGCGACCGCGAGATAAATGGCCCTCGCCTCGGCGCAGGCGTGGCGAAGGGCAAGTCCCGATTCCTGCACCGACAGGCTTCCGGAAGTGATGGCTTCGTCCGGACTGGCCGGGGTCGAGGCCGGGATCATGCGCACCTGGGCCAGGGTCACGTCGAGCTCGTCGGCCACGATCTGGGCGAGCGCGGTGGCGATGCCCTGGCCGAGCTCCACCTTGCCCGAACGCACTTCGACATAGCCCTCGCGGCGGAAGCGCAGCCACTGGCCGAGGCGCCGGTTGACCTGGAGGCTGCCTGGCAGTCGCGGCACGTCGGCCAGGTCCGCGGCAGCCATGCTAAACGCGAGGTTCATGATTGCGCCGCGCGGAGCACGGCGCGGATGATGCGATTGTGCGATCCGCAACGACAAAGGTTGCCCTGGAGGGCGGCGCGCACGTGGTCACCACTGGGCGCCGGGTTCGAACGCAGCAACGCCGCCGCGCTCACGATCATCCCCGACGTGCAATAGCCGCACTGCGCCGCCTGCTCGTCCAGGAATGCTTGCTGGAGGGGATGCGGCTCTGCCGGCGTGCCGAGTCCCTCGATAGTCGTCACCGCCTTGCCGACGACCGACCACAGCGGGGTCGTGCAAGCGGCCACGGCGCGATCTTCGACCAGCACATGGCACGCGCCACACTGCTCGAGGCCGCAACCGAAGCGCGTGCCCTTGAGCCGCAGCGTATCGCGCAGGACGTCGAGCAGTGTGCTGTCGCCGTCGACTTCGAGTGCGTGGGTTTGGCCGTTGACGGTCAGAGTGTAGGAGGCGGCACTCACTGGTCGGGCTTCGCCCCGGAGATCTTGACGATGCGCTCCCACTTGGTGATGTCCTCGGCGAGGAACTTGCCGAACTCGTCGGTCTTCATGGTCATCGGAAACGCACCCTGCTTGGCCCAATCGTCGCGCAGCTCCGGGCGGGCGAGGATCTTGCCGACCTCGGTATTGAGCTTGGCCACGATCGCCGGCGGCGTGCCCTTCGGGGCCATCAGCCCGAGCCAGATCACCGCCTCGTAGCCGGGCACGCCGGACTCCGCGATCGTCGGCACGTTCGGCAGGACCGCCGAGCGGGTCTTGCCGGACGTGCCGAGCGCCTTCACCCGTCCGGTCTTGATGTGGTCGGCCATCGTGGGGACCGCATCGAACATCATCATCACCTGCCCGCCCAGCACGTCGGTGCGCGCCTGCG
>JBDTWB010000232.1:0-5806 GCA_040006895.1 Casimicrobiaceae bacterium
TTGCTATCCCGATCCGGCCTGCTTACGGTCGCCATTGCATACAGAAAACTGTCGAAGCCGAACGATCGCACGATCTCGCCCATTACGGGCTCCAGCGGCTGACCCGTTTCCGCGGCTTCGACAAGCTGTCGCAGAGGCGCGTCGAGAAGATCGCGGTCGACGGCTTTTGGCTTCCCGGGCACTACGGCGGTTAACATGGTTATCCTCCGCGCGATGGTAGGTGAAGAATCGTAACCGGCTCGTCAGTGTCTGCCAATCATCCGTTTTGTACGCCACAAACTCGCTGCAGCCAACGGGGACCTATCCGCGCCCGCCCTCCCGTCGACTCCCGGCATCGATCGAATGCGTCGCCCGCAGCGGCTACTGGCTTCCTGACCTGGGCAAGCCGCGCACCACATCCCCGGCGCCGACGCCGCGCTCACGGAACCACCCCTTGCGCATCTCCAGGGCGAATTGCGCGGAACCCCGGGACCAATGCGTCGTCTCGGTTTGGGGTGCCATATCCTCGATATTCAGGATTCGGCCCTCGCCGTCAATGAACGCGATGGAGAGCGGGACGTAGGTATTCTTCATCCAGAATCCCAGTGGCTCCGCGCGGGGGAACACGAAGATCATCCCGGCGTCGAGGCGCAGACTGAAGCGATTCATGAGGCCTGTGGCGCGTTGTTCCGGCGTGGTCGCCACCTCGGCCGCGACGCGGTGCTCGCCGACGGTGAGCGTGATCGTGGGCATCGCTTCGGTCCGCGCCGATGCGGGCAGGCCGGCGCCAACGACTATCCAGAGGCACAGCCACGTGAGCAACCACCGTGAGGGGCGTTGCTCGACCTTGATTGTCGTCCGTGTGGTCAGAATCATCTTGGATCCTGGCATATGGGTGAAGAACCGGTCGGACAGCTGCGGCCCGCGACGGCGCGGGACCATCTTAAATCACGGCTATCTGGGGCGAGAACTATTCTTCCGAGACTCGGCGTGCCAGTGCGTCGTCCACGGCTTCCCGACCCAAGGCGGGCGCGAATCGGGTGATGAAATCGTACACGTAGCCGCGCAGGAATACCCCGTGGCGCAGTGCAAGACGGGTGGTGCTGGGAGCGAAAAGATGGGATGCGTCGAGTCGAACCAGCTGGGTGTCCCGTGCGGCGTCGAACGCCATCTGGGCGACAATGCCGATGCCCATGCCGAGCTCGACGTACGTTTTGATCACATCCGCGTCGAGCGCGGTCAGGACCACGTTGGGCTGAAGGTGTTCGGCGTCGAATGCGGCATTGATCTGCGATCGCCCGGTGAACGCGAAATCGTACGTGATGATAGGGTGTTGGGCTACGGCCTCGAGCGTAAGCGGTTTGACCGATGCGAGCGGATGTCCCCGCGGCACGAGCACGCACCGGTTCCAGCGGTAGCACGGCATGGTCACAAGGTCGGGATAGGAGGCGAGCGCCTCGGTGGCGATCCCGAGGTCGACATCGCCACGCGCGGTAAGCTCCGCGACCTGCACCGGGTTGCCCTGGTGCAGCATCAACCTGACCCGGGGATAGCGAAGCGAGAATTCGCGCAGCACGGGCGGAAGTACGTACCGCGCTTGGGTATGGGTCGTCGCGATGGCGAGCGTTCCCGCGTCGTCGCGCCGGTACTCCGCGCCGAGGCGCTTGAGGTTTTCGATTTCCTTGAGAGCCTTCCGGGCCGAGGCGACCACGGCGCTTCCCGCTTCCGTGAGGGACGTCAGCCGTTTGCCCTGGCGGATGAACATATGAACGCCGAGTTCGTCCTCGAGTTGCTTGATCTGCTTGCTGACGCCTGGTTGGGACGTGTACAACGCTTCGGCTGCCGCCGATACGTTGAGACCGTGGTCAACGATTGCACAAAGATAGCGCAACTGCTGGATATTCACCCGTTATAACCAAAGAATCCTTTTGTAGCCGGATTATATAGCCAGATATGGCGCAGTTCTTTACGGTCCATCCCCAGGATCCCCAACCCCGACTCATCCGCCAAGCCGCGACGATCGTTCGCGGCGGCGGGGTCATTGCCTATCCGACCGATTCGAGCTATGCCTTGGGGTGCCATGTCGGCGATTCCACGGCCGCCCGGCGTCTACGCACGATACGCGGGCTCGGCGACGATCACCATCTCACGCTCGTCTGCCGGGACCTTGCCGAGATCGGCAGGTATGCCCGCATCGACACCTGGCAGTTCCGCATCCTCAAGCACGCGACGCCGGGAAGCTACACCTTTATCCTGCCGGCCACCCGCGAAGTGCCACGGCGGTTGCAGCATCCCAAGCGCAGCACGGTGGGGGTCCGGGTTCCGGATCATCCAGTCGTCAGGGCGCTGCTCGCCGAGTTGGGCGAGCCGATCCTGTCGTCGACCTTGATCATGCCTGGCGAATCCGCGCCATTGAACGATGCCGAAGTCATCCGCGCGCGCCTCGAGCGATCGGTGGACCTCGTCATCGACGCGGGGCCGTGTCACCTCGAGCCGACCACGGTCGTCGACCTCGCAGGGGGCCCTCCCGCCCTGATTCGCCTCGGACGCGGCGATCCGGTTCGGCTGGGCATTGCAGTCGGTCCCAAAGCGTGACCCCGGGGGAGGGCCAGGACTAGGGTAAAATGCTCAGCTTGATGGATTTAGCGCTGCTCCAGACCATCGCCCTGTACGCAGTGCCTGTGGTCTTCGCGATCACCTTGCACGAAGCGGCCCACGGGTACGTTGCGCGGCAATTCGGCGACCAGACGGCGTGGATGCTCGGTCGCGTCACGCTCAACCCGATCAAGCATATCGATCTGGTAGGCACGATCCTGGTGCCGCTCGGGCTGCTACTGGTGTCGAAGCTCGCGGGCGGCGGGGGATTCCTGTTCGGATGGGCGAAGCCCGTACCGGTCAACTTCGCCAACCTGCGCAATCCCAAGCGGCACATGCTCTGGGTCGCGGCAGCCGGACCGGCGACCAACCTCGCCATGGCGATCGGCTGGGCCGGCGTCTGGCGTGTTGCGAACGGCGGTGGGCCGCTCGCCAGCGACGGCTTGCAGCTGATGGCGCAGGCGGGGGTGATGATCAATGTTGTACTGCTGGTGCTGAACCTCCTGCCCATTCCACCGCTGGACGGCGGTCGCATCGCCGTGAGCTTGTTGCCGCACTCGCTTGCCACGGTTTATGCCCGCATGGAGCCGTACGGCTTCGTGATCATCATCGGCCTTCTGGCTACGGGCGTGCTCAATGACGTGATGCGGCCGCTCATCGGCCTCGTCCTGGGGTTTTTGCGGTTACTGACCGGCATCTAGTCGTCTCCCTACTCAATGTTCGCAGACCGCGTACTTTCGGGCATGCGCCCCACCGGGCGCATGCATATCGGCCACTATCACGGCGCGCTCAAGAATTGGATCCGCCTGCAGGAGGAGCACGAATGCCTGTTCTTCGCAGCGGACTGGCACGCGCTCACGACGCATTACGATGCCTCGGAGAACATCGCCGACACGACCTGGGAGATGTTCGTCGATTGGCTCGCTGCAGGCATCAACCCCAGCCGCGCGACGATCTTCATCCAGTCGCAGGTGCCCGAACACGCCGAGCTCACGTTGCTGCTCGGCATGATCACGCCGGTCGGCTGGCTGGAGCGCGTTCCGACCTACAAGGACCAGCAGCAGAAGCTCGTCGACCGCGACCTTTCGAACTTCGGCTTCCTCGGCTATCCGGTGATGATGTCGGCGGATATCCTCATTTACCGCGCCAACATGGTTCCCGTTGGCGAGGACCAGGTGTCGCACGTCGAAGTCACGCGCGAACTCGCGCGGCGCTTCAATTTCGTCTACGGCCGTGAGCCTGGCTTCGAGGAAAAGGCGCAGGCCGCCGTGAAGAAGCTGGGCAGCAAGAAAGCCCGGCGCTACAACGAATTGCGCACGGCGTTCCAGGAGCGTGGCGATGCGGAGGCTCTCGAGGCGGCGCGCATGCTCCTGGAGGAGACCCAGAACCTCGCACTTGGCGACCGTGAGCGGCTTTTCGGCTACCTCGAAGGTTCGCGCCGGGTGATCCTGCCGGAGCCACAGCCACTGCTCACGGAAACCCCGCGGGTGCCGGGTCTCGACGGCCAGAAGATGTCGAAGTCCTACGGCAACGCCATTCTCCTGCGCGAGGAGCCGGACGAGGTCACGCGCAAGATCAGGACGATGCAGACCGACCCCGCGCGGGTCCGGCGCAGCGATCCGGGCGATCCGGCCAAGTGCCCGGTATTCGGCCTGCACAAGGTCTATTCCGACCAGTCGACGCAGGAGTGGGTGGTGCAGGGCTGCACCACCGCAGGCATCGGCTGCCTCGAATGCAAGCAACCGGTGATCGACGCGGTGATCCGCGAGCAGCAGCCGATCCGCGAGCGCGCGCAGCGCTACCTCGACGACCCGGCGTTGGTACGCAACATCGTTGCCGATGGCTGCGAGCGGGCGCGCAAGCTCGCCGAGGAAACCATGCGCGACGTGCGCGGCGCGATGGGCCTCGACTACTCATGACCGATCTCGCCGTGCCGCCCCATGAGGTTGCCGAGGACAAGCCCTTCGCACGCATCTATGGCGAGCCCTTGAATGAGCTGCCCCGGGACCTGTACATTCCGCCGGAGGCGCTGGAAGTCTTCCTGGAGACCTTCGAGGGGCCGCTCGATCTCCTGCTGTATCTCATCCGGCGCCAGAACATCAACGTGCTCGACATTCCGATGCGGGAGCTCACGCGACAGTATCTCGGCTACGTCGAGATGATGCGTCGCACCCACCTCGAGCTTGCGGCGGAATACCTGCTCATGGCCGCAGTGCTGATCGAGATCAAGTCGCGGCTGCTCTTGCCCAAGCCGCCGGCCATGCCCGGTGCCGAGGTGGAGGATCCCCGGGCGGAACTGGTCAGGCGTTTGCTCGAGTACGAGCAAATGAAGCTCGCCGCGCGCAAGCTCGACGAGCTTCCCTTGGCGGAGCGCGATTTCCGCACGGCCAGGATCTGGTTCGAGCATGTGGCATCGGCGCGACTGCCGAACGTCAATCCCGATGATTTGCGCGCTGCTTGGGCTGGATTGGTTGCGCGCGCGCGGGTGAACCGGCATCATCTCGTAACCCGCGAGCAGCTGTCGGTGCGGGCCGCCATGAGCGGGCTCCTGAAGCGCCTGGAGGCCGGCCGGTACGCCGAGTTCACTGCGCTGTTCCACGAGCACGCAGATGTGCCGCACCTCGTGGTCACGTTCCTCGCCTTGCTCGAGCTCTCGCGCGAGGGTCTGGTCGAGATCGCCCAGGCGGAGCCGTACGCGCCCTTGTACGTGCAACTCCAGGGCGAGCGCGCCTTCGTGCTTGCGCCCGAATACGAGTGACGCCGATGCCCTGCGTGCAGGTTCCGGTCCATGCCATTCCATATTAATGACTGAAGTCGCAGACGACCTCACCGAGGTCAAGGCGGTTCTCGAGGCGGCGCTTCTGGTCGCGGGAGAGCCCGTGTCGATGGCGCAGCTCGCGCGGCTGTTCGAGCCTCCGCTCGAAGCCGATGTCGTGCGCCGTAGTCTCGAGTCGCTTCGCGCCAACTGGGAAGGCCGCGCCGTCGAGCTCGCGCAGGTCGCCTCGGGATGGCGGTTCCAGGCCAAGCCCTCGCTCCAGGCACACCTCGATCGCCTGGCCCCGGAAAAACCACCGCGCTATTCGCGCGCCGTGATGGAAACACTTGCCATCGTTGCCTATCAGCAACCCGTGACCCGCGGTGATATAGAAGCCATCCGCGGAGTCGCCGTGTCGACCAACGTCATCAAGACGCTGGAAGACCGCCAATGGGTCGAAATCGTGGGCCACAAGGA
>JBDTWB010000233.1:0-5805 GCA_040006895.1 Casimicrobiaceae bacterium
CAACGGGTACGAAGTCCTTGGCTGGATCGAACGGCAGCTTCGGATAGAGCGCCGGATTGGCGCTCAGCATGCCGAGGTTGCCCATCAGCAAGGTGTAGCCATCGGGCTTGGCGCGGGCCACGTACTCCATCGCGATGTTGCCCGCGGCACCAGCCTTGTTGTCGACGATGACCTGCTGGCCGAGTTGCTGCGACAATTTTTCTGCCAGCTGGCGCGCGACGATGTCCACGCCACCGCCCGGCGGGAAACCCACGACGAGCTGGACCGGCCGGCCTGGATAGTTTTGGGCCTGGATCGTGGTGGCGGCCACGGCCATACACGCGGCGGTCATGATGCGGGCGAGGATCTTCATCGATGCTCCTTCTTGGGGTGATTCGGCTTGGCGGATGCGGCGCGGCGTCGTCCTGCGAGCCGCTCCAGGGAAATCGAGACGTCGGCCATGCGCGCGTCGCGCTCGAGACTGTCGACGATGTGCTCGCGCAGGGCGCGGGCAGCGGTGTCACGGTCGCGTCGGCGCAGCGGCCGCAGGATCGCGGCGTGCTCCGCCACGATCCGCGCCTGGCTGGGAATGCCCCGGCCGAGGAAGATGCGCGAGAATTGTGGAGCGGCATAGAGCCGTGCATGCAGATCCGAAAGCGTGGCGTTCCGGGCGAGTGCGATGAGCCGCGAATGAAACGCCCAGTTGAGCTCGGAGTAGCGGCGCACACCGGCCTGGTCGCTACCGAAACGGGTGTCGCGGATCTCGTCGTTGATCGCCTCGGCTTCGTCGAGCAGGCGCGGATCGGGTGGGTCCGGAATGAACTGGAGCGCGTTGGCTTCGACCACGATCCGCGCCACGGCCCAGTCCTGGTAGTCCTTGGCGGATGGTGGCGCCGGCACGCGGTAGCCGAGGTTTTCGCTGAACAGCAGCACGCCCTCTGCGGCCAGGCGCGCGAGCGCCTCGCGCACCGGGGTGGCGCTGACACCGAGGCGTTTCGCAGTCTCCGCGATGTTGAGGCTCGCGCCGGCTCGATAGGCGCCGCCGGCGATGTCCGTGCGGACCTCGGCGTGCACCTGGGCCACGAGGCTTGATGCGCGAACCGGGTTCATGCCGCGACGGCAGTGTCGAGGAGCCCGTAGCGGTCGTAAACCTCGGCAGGCGCGTCGTTGTGACGCAACAGCTGCAGGATCGCACGGCGAATCCGCGCCTCCTCCGCCGGCGCCGTGATCGGCGCGCGCTGGTCCGGGTCGGCGGCGAGATCGAACAGCGCGGTCTGCGGGTCGAGCAGGGGGTAGCGCCGGACCATGTTGGCCCGGGCATCGCGATGCACCGGCATGCGCCACAGCGGAAAGCCGCGCGTGAAAGGCAGCGGCGGGTGTACCCCGGCGCCGTCGAACTCCATCGACTCGAAGTAGGTACGCATGTGCATTGGCATCAGCGTGTACTGGTACAGGCCTTCGTGGAAAGGCTCGCGCGGATAGAGGAAATACACGAACCGGCCATCGCTGAAATTGATGGCCGCGCCGAACTGGCCGAAGATGCAGCCGCGCGTGGCCCTTGCCGGATCGTCCGTGGCGAGCACCGGCACGAGGCTTTGCCCCGTCATCTCGGGCGGCCGTGGCCGGCCGCACAAATCGAGGAGGGTCGGACCGAGGTCGATGGTCTGCGTCAGGGTGTCGGCGCGACGGGGTGCGACGCCCGGCGCGGCGATCAGCAGCGGGATGTTGGCGACCTCGTTGTAGAACGGCGGGCGATTCTTGCCCAGGAACTCCTTCTCGCCCAGCAGCAGTCCGTGGTCGGTAGACACCACGAGGGCGGTGTCGCGCCACAGGTCGTGCGCGTCGAAGACGTCGAGCAGGGTGCCGAGGTAATGGTCGCAGGCGCCGACCAGCGCGTGATAGTTGCTGCGCAAGCCGTCGACGAGCTCGCGGTCGATGTCGACCCGGCCGTAGCTCGGCCAGTCGAAGATGCGCCCGCCCAGCACCGCTGTTCCGCCCTGCAGGAAGCGCTCGGGTGCGAAGAACGGCTCGTGCGGATCGAAGCATTCGACGTGCAGCAGCCAGTCGTCGCGAACGTGGTGGTCGGCGAGGAACGCGTTGGCCGATTCGAAGCATTGCGCGAGCGGGAACGCGCCGGTGGCTTCGCAGTATTCCCGATTGACGTAGTACGGCAGCTTCGAATTGATGTCGCTCGAGAAATCATGCTGCGCGGCGTGATAGCGCTCGCGGTAGGCCGCGACGTCTGGCGCCAGGGTCGGCCGCCACTTGTCCTTCTCCTGGCCGCGGATGAATTCCCACGACGAGAAACGGCCGTGGAATCCCGTGCCACCGTCCTCGAAATAGTGATAGTGGTCAGTGACGAGATGGGTGTAGACGCCACTGTCGCGCAGGATTTCCGCGACCGAATGATCAAAGGGCTCGAGCGGACCCCAGCCGCGATGCAGGAAGTTGAGTCGCCCGGTCTGGATGTCGCGGCGCGCCGGCATGCACGGCATGCTGCCCACGTAATGGCGGTCGAAAACCACCGACCGCGCGGCCAGGCGATCGAAGTTCGGCGTAGGGCGCGCAGCCGGGCCGTAGCAGGATAGCGCTCGCCGGTTGAGCGAGTCGAACAGCAAAAAGACGACTTTCATGGGCGAAGTGTCGGGGCGCGCAAGAGGGACGCCTATAAATATATCATATACGATCAGGCACCCTTCGTCAGGTGCTTCCTGCGGCGTTCACCGCCATCCAGCGGTTCGCTCGCCGCGAGCCGCAAATCGTCTGGGCCCCCCTGCTTCGCGGCAGGGTGCGCGAGCCTCCGGTTCAGGCGATGCTCGCGCCGGCGAGAGCTGCAACTGCCACGACGGTGAGCAACGCCCGTAGCCGCATGAACCACGTCGGGAAGGGCTCGATTCGTCGCATCGCGCGATCGACGGCGAGGCAGGCGACGAGCATCGCCGCCTGCAGCCTTAAGCAAGTCCACACCGGCGTCTGCAGCGACAGCCACCCGACCAGCGCCGGAACGACACTCCAGCCGTATTGCAGCCACGCCCGCGGGCCGCTGGTGCCGGCGCGTAGTGCATATCCCCAGTGCAAGGCGCCGACGAAGGCCAGGATGACCGCACCGTACGTGGCCAGGGCATCGAGCCATATCGCATACCACTGCGGGACGAGCACCGCGAGCAACGCCAGTGCGACGAACGGCACGAGGCCACCGACGCCGAGTGCAACCGCGGCACCCGGTGCGGGCCCGGAAGCCTTGCCGTTCGCAGCCATCACGCCGGCGCCGGGCTGGCAGGAACGTGCAGGCCCTCGGCGCGCGCCACGCGGACCAGGGCGTCCTCGAGTAACGCCCTCGCGTGGGCAGTCGTCCATTGCAGATCGCGGTGCAGTGCGGCGTCATCGGGGGTACGGCTGGCGCACTCGGCGCTGTAGCGCTCGAAGTCGCCGAGGCTCATCACCAGATCGACGAGATGCCGCGGGCATTCGCAATACACGGTGCTCGACGCTCCGGCGAGCTCCGCCAGCGAACGTCTGTCGAAGCGCGGCGGGGGCGGGGCGGCGGTGGTGGCGACGGCATTGGCTTCGACCGCTTCCCGGCCCGGCAGCTGCAGCAGGGCGCGACACAAGGACTCGATCTCCACGGCATCGGACGGTGCCCGTGCCACCTCGTGACCGGCTGCGCGCAGCCGGCGGATGACCGCGCTGGGCGCGAAGCGGTACAGCACGATCGCCTTGGACGCCCCGCACGATTGGTTGAGCTCGGCAATCGTGGCGAGGGAACCGTCGTTCAGCGAGGGCAGCTCGACCAGCACCACGTCGGCGTGAGCGCCGGCCAGCACGCCTGGTGCCTCGGCAACGTTCATGCAGCGCCCGACGACGGTCAAGGCATTTCCGGCAAGCGTCTCTTCGAGCCGTTGCTCGGAGAGCAGCGGACCCACCAGCGCGATGCGCACCATGCCTCGCGGCGCACCAGCGCTCACCGCGCCGGCCCCCGAGAGCGTCTTGCCGGCAGCGCGCATCTCGACGAGGGTTTCAGTCGACAAGGTGGCGATCGCGCCGATGGGGTGACCCATGTCCACGAGCTGCTTGACGACGGTGAGCCGGGCTACCTGCTCCGCGGAGTAGAGGCGCTGGCCGCGCGCACTGAGGTTGGGGCCGACGACCCCGTAGCGGCGCTCCCAGACGCGAAGCGTCTCGACCGGAACGCCGGCGAGTCGAGCTGCGACTCCGCTGCGATAGGCGGGCGCACCGGGATTGACGTCATGCCGAGTACTCATGTGCGGGGTCTCCAAGGGTCGCAGGACCCTAGTCTACATCAATGACTCAGAATTGAACCGATAAATGTTGGATTAAATCGGTTCATGTTCTAGACACAACCAGGTTTAGCCGCTAAGGTGCGAGTCATAGGCTGTTCAGAGAAAAGCAGGACGACATGGACATTACCGAATACCCGTCTCCATCCGAGGCTTCGCATTTGTGCGTTCGGCCACGACATGGCCATTCGCGATCACGTCGACGGCCTCCCCGGGGGATGCCCCAGTTCGAGGCCTGCCACCAGACCATAACCACGGAGTTGCCATGACCACACGTCGATCGTTCGCACGCAGCCTGCTCACCGCCCTGCCGGCTACCGCCATTCTCCTGGGAACGGGACGACTGGTGTCGGCACAGGCGGCCCGGCTCGAGGAGTCCGATCCCACCGCAATCGCGCTCGGCTACAAGCACGACGCCACCAAAGTCGATCCCAAGAAGTCACCGACCTACGTCGCCGGACGCAACTGCGCCGGGTGCCAGCTCTACCAGGGCAAGGCAACCGATCCCTGGGCCCCGTGCAGCGCCTTCGGCGGCAAGCACGTCAACGCCAAGGGGTGGTGCGCTGCCTGGGTGAAGAAGTCATGACCCCGCGTGCCGGCCGGAAGAGCTTTCGGTGACGCGTCCGGCACCCCGATCGATTCGTCACCGAACACCGCCGACGGCGTATCCGCAGGACCGCAGCGCGGGGCTCGCAACGGCAATCCGTTACACCTGCTCGTCAACTGCTAAGGACATTTCATGAAAGTCACCAAGCTCATCGCAACCCTCGGCTTCGTCGCCGCAACCGCCACAGCCACCTCGAGCATCGCTGCGGAAATGGACATTGTCGACACGGCGAAGTCGGCCGGCTCGTTCAATACCCTCGTCGCCGCGATCCAGGCCGCGGGACTCGTCGATACGCTGAAGGGCAAGGGCCCGTACACCGTGTTCGCCCCGACCGACGCGGCGTTCGCGGAAATCCCGAAGGCCCAGCTGGATGCCCTGCTCGCCGACAAGAAGATGCTCACGATGGTGCTGACCTACCACGTCGTTCCCGGCAAGGTCATGGCCGCCGACGTAAAAGCCGGGCAGGTCAAGTCGGTGGAAGGCCAGAACCTGACCATCACCACGGCCAATGGCGGGGTCATGGTCGACAAGGCTGACGTCGTCAAAACGGACATCATCGCCAGCAATGGCGTGATCCACGTCATCGACAAGGTCATGATCCCCAACTAAGCGCCAGCGTCAGCGCCGGAGACCGGGCCCATCACGCCCGGCTTCCGGCCATGCTGCATTCACGCTTCCGAAACGCGATGTCGTCCGTTTCATTCAGCAGTCTTCTCATCGCCGCGGTCGCTGGCGTTCTGTTCTTCTTCGGCGGCATCGCGGAACCCACCATCTTCAGGGTCCTGCCCCGCGAGTGGGCGGGGCGGTATGTGCGCACGTTCTTCCCCCGCCATGACATGTCGCTCTGCATGGCCTTGGCGATGGCCGCACTGCTCGCGCGGGACACCGTGAAGCGGGTGACGGCGACGATCTGCGCGCTAG
>JBDTWB010000234.1:0-5759 GCA_040006895.1 Casimicrobiaceae bacterium
TGAGCAAGGAAATGCGCGTGAGCAAGGAAAAGCGCGTGAGCAAGGAACAGCGCGTGAGCCGGGAGCAGCGCGTGGGCAGGATGCCCGCCGTGGCGATCGCGACCGAACGGTACGTGTGCGCCCCGCGTCGTCAGGCTCGATGATCGCACGCCGCCGCGAGGCGCGGACCAAGTGGACGGGTGCCTGACCCATCGTGGCGTTGCCGCTCACCCTTTGCATCATCACCCGCGACGCCGCGGCCGAACTGGCAGCCTGCCTCGCGTCGGTGCCGTTCGCCCAGGACATCGTGGTCGTCGATTCGGGGAGCAGCGACACGACGGTGGCGATCGCTCGCGCCGCCAATGCGCGCGTGATCGAGCATCCCTGGCAGGGTTTCGGTGCGCAGAAGAACTTCGCAGTGGCGCAGGCGCGTACCGACTGGGTGCTGTGCCTGGATGCCGACGAGCGGTTGACGCCGGAGCTCGCGACCTCGATCCGGGAGGCGATCGCTGCAGACGCCAGCGTCGGCGACGGCGCGGTGGCTTATACGATGGCACGGCGTAATCGTTTTCTCGGGCGCTGGCTGCGGCACGGCGAAGGCTATCCCGACTGGAACACCCGGCTGTTCGACCGGCGATGGGCGCGGTGGAGCGAGGACGCCGTCCACGAGCACGTGGTCACCAAGGGTGTGGTGCGCCGCCTGCAGGGCGACCTGCTGCACGCCTCCGCGGAGTCGATCGAGGGCTACCTCGACAAGCAGAACCGCTACACCACGCTCCAGGCGCGGGCGCTGCACGGTCGCGGAGCCCGGGCGAGCGCGGTCCGCATGATCCTCGCGCCGGTGGTGCGTTTCGTGCGCTTCTACCTGCTGCGCGGGGGCTTCCTCGACGGCGTGCCCGGACTGGTGCACATCGCGATCGGATGCATGAACACTTTCACCAAGTACGCCAAGCTGCGCGAATTGACGATTCGGAAAACCCCATGAACGATGCCTCGCCCGTCCCTGCGTTCGCCAAGGTCCGCCGATGAGCGGTGTGCTCGTCACCGGCGCGGCCGGATTCATCGGCATGCACGTCGCCCAACGGCTCCTCGCCGAGGGTCATGCCGTGACCGGCGTGGACACGTTCGATCCGTACTACGACGTCGCGCTCAAGGAGGCGCGGGCGGCGCGCCTGGCCGCTCATCCGGCGTTCACCCTGCGACGCACCGATTGCGCTGACGAGGCGGCCATGCGCGACCTGTTTGCGACGGGTGACATCACCCGGGTCGTGCACCTCGCGGCCCAGCCCGGCGTGCGGTACTCCCTCGTCAACCCGCAGGCCTACGTGCGGAACAACCTCGTGGCGTTCGGCCACGTGCTCGAGGGTTGCCGGGAAGCCGGTATCGGGCACCTGGTGTTTGCATCGAGCTCGAGCGTGTATGGGGCGAACCACACCCTGCCGTTCAGCGAGGATCAGGATGTCGACCATCCGGTGAGCTTCTATGCCGCGACCAAGAAGGCGAACGAACTGATGGCGCACAGCTACAGCCATCTGTATCGCGTGCCGACGACCGGGCTGCGCTTCTTCACGGTATACGGGCCCTGGGGAAGGCCGGACATGTCACCGATGATCTTCACCCGGGCAATCCTCGAGGGCCGGCCGATCGACGTGTACAACCACGGCCGCATGCGCCGCGACTTCACCTACGTCGACGACATCGTCGAAGGCGTCGTGCGCGTGCTGGCGCTGCCGCCTTCTGCAGAGGCGGGAGCGCCAGCCGCCGTGTACAACATCGGCAACAGCGACGCGGTCGAGCTCGAGACGTTCATCACCACCCTCGAGGGCCTGCTCGGCCGTACCGCGGTGAAGCGGTACCTGCCGATGCAGCCGGGCGACGTGCCTGCGACTTATGCATCGATCGACCGTCTGCAGGCGCTCACGGGCTTCGCCCCCCGCACGTCGCTCGCCGACGGACTCGCACGCTTCGTGGACTGGTACAGGATGTACTACACCGCGAGCGCGTGACCGTCGCGCGTCGCGCCGGGCCGCCGGCACGACCGAATGTTAGAATTGCTCCGCTTCGAGTTGCGGGGTGGCGCACCCACGTGCGCGTCCCCTGGTTTGCACCCTCGCGCCACCCGCGCCTTTCTTCGACCCTCATCCACAGCGTCCTCTCCCGATGATCCTAGTGACCGGAGGTGCCGGTTTCATCGGCGCGAACTTCGTGCTCGATTGGCTCGCCACGAGCGGCGAGCCCGTGCTGAACCTCGACAAGCTGACCTATGCGGGAAACCTCGGCAATCTCGCGTCGCTGCGCGACGATGGTCGCCACGTCTTCGTGCGCGGGGACATCGGCGATCGACCCCGGGTCGAGGCCCTGCTGGCGCAGCACCGCCCGCGCGCGGTCGTCAATTTCGCCGCCGAGAGTCACGTCGACCGCTCGATTCACGGACCCGGTGCATTCATCGAGACCAACGTCGTCGGCACCTTCACGTTGCTCGACGCCGTGCGTGGATTCTGGTCCGCGCTGCCGGACATGGAGCGCCAGGGGTTTCGTTTCCTGCACGTATCCACCGACGAGGTGTACGGCTCGCTCGGCCCGACCGATCCGGCGTTCTGCGAGACCACGCCCTATGCGCCGAACAGCCCGTACTCGGCGTCCAAGGCCGGGTCGGACCATCTGGTGCGTGCCTATCACCACACCTACGGTCTGCCGACCCTGACCACGAACTGCTCGAACAACTACGGTCCGCTGCAGTTTCCGGAAAAGCTCATCCCCCTGATGATCCTGAACGGCCTGGCCGGCAAGCCGTTGCCGGTTTACGGCGATGGCGGCAATGTCCGCGACTGGCTGTACGTGGGCGATCATTGCGCGGCGATCCGGCGCGTGCTGGCGACGGGCGTGCCCGGCGAAACGTACAACATCGGTGGCAATGCCGAGCGGGCGAATATCGACGTCGTGCGCACGCTTTGCGCGATCCTCGATCGCGAATCCGGGGGACGGGAGCACGCTGCACTCGTCACCTACGTCAAGGACCGGCCAGGGCACGATCGGCGCTATGCGATCGACGCGACCAAGATCACCCGCGACCTGGGCTGGGCCCCGGTCGAAACCTTCGAGAGTGGGCTGGAAAAGACCGTGCGGTGGTACCTCGACCACCAGGACTGGCTGCATCAGGTGACGAGCGGCGAGTACCAGAACTGGGTCTCGACCCAATACGCCCCGGGCTCCGCGGCGGGGTCGAGTACCGCGGCCAAAGCCGATCGCGCCCCCACCCCGGCGGGCTGACGCGCTCCCGCCGGCCACGACGGTCCAGACCATGACACGCAAAGGCATCATCCTCGCCGGCGGCTCCGGCACGCGGCTCTACCCGGTCACCCAGGTGATCTCGAAGCAGCTCCTGCCGGTGTACGACAAGCCGATGATCTATTACCCGCTGTCGACGTTGATGCTGGCGGGAATCCGCGACGTGCTGCTCATCTCGACCCCGGAGGACACGCCGCGCTTCACCCAGCTGCTCGGCGATGGCAGTCGCTGGGGCCTCTCGATCCAGTATGCGGTGCAGCCGCAGCCGGAGGGGCTTGCGCAGGCGTTCATCATCGGTCGCAGCTTCGTTGGCGACGCACCTTCGGCGCTCGTGCTCGGCGACAACATCTTCTACGGGCACGACCTGCAGGGACTGCTGGCCGGGGCGAGCGCGCGCACCGACGGCGCGACGGTGTTCGCCTATCCGGTCGCCGATCCGGAACGCTATGGCGTCGCCGAGTTCGATGCCGGCGGGCGGGTGCTGAGCCTCGAGGAAAAGCCGCGGGAGCCCAAGTCGCGCTACGCGGTCACCGGCCTGTATTTCTACGATCGGCGCGTGGTCGACGTGGCACGGGAGCTCAAGCCTTCCGCGCGCGGCGAGCTCGAGATCACCGACGTCAACAAGGCGTATCTCGCCTGGGGCGAGCTCTCGTGCGAGGTGATGGGCCGCGGCATGGCATGGCTGGACACCGGCACCCACGAGTCGCTGCTCGAAGCGTCGCAGTATATCGAGACCATCGAGCGTCGCCAGGGTCTCAAGATCGCATGTCCGGAGGAGATCGCCTATCGGCTTGGCTACATCGATGCCGAGGCCGTGGCCAGGCTCGGCCAGGCGATGGCCAAGAATCGCTACGGCCAGTATCTGCTGTCGCTACTGCGCGAGCCGCTGGTCCGATGAAGGTCACGCCCACGGCGATTCCCGACGTGAAGCTCGTCGAACCCCGGGTGTTCGGCGACGAACGCGGGTTCTTCATGGAAAGCTGGAACGCACGGGCGCTTGCCGATGCGGGTCTCGAAGCAACCTTCGTGCAGGATAATCACTCCCGTTCGCGGCGGGGGGTGCTGCGCGGCCTGCACTACCAGATCGAGCATGCCCAAGGCAAGCTCGTGCGGGTGGTGATCGGCGAGGTCTACGACGTCGCGGTCGACCTGCGCCGCTCCTCGTCCACCTTTGGACAATCCGTGGCGGTGACGCTGTCCGCCGAGAACAAGGCGATGCTGTGGGTTCCCCCCGGATTTGCGCACGGCTTCCTGGTCGTGTCGGAATCGGCGGACTTTCTCTACAAGACCACCGACACCTGGTACCCGGAGCACGAGCGCACCCTGCTCTGGAACGACCCGGCGCTCCGCATTGCGTGGCCCGTGATCGGCGAGCCGACCCTGGCTGCGAAGGACGCCGCTGGCGTGCCGCTCGCATCCGCGGCGCTGTATCCCTAGGCGGGGCGAGTGTCACGCCCGACGATCCTGCTGACCGGCGCCGACGGGCAGATCGGCTACGAACTGCGCACGCTGCTCGCCGCTCACGGCGAGGTCCATGCGACCACGCGCGCGACCCTGGACCTCGCCGATGTCGATGCGCTCGTGGCCACCTTGCGCACCGTGCGGCCCACGATCGTGGTCAATGCCGCGGCCTATACGGCGGTCGATCGCGCCGAGGACGAGCCGGACCGCGCCCATGCCATCAACGCCCGCGCCCCCGCAGTCCTTGCCGAGGAAGCCGCCCGCACGGGTGCGCTCCTGGTGCACTTCTCGACCGATTACGTATTCGACGGCTCGACGCAGACGCCCTATCGCGAGGACGCGCCGACCCGGCCCCTCAACGTCTATGGTGCTTCCAAGCTCGCCGGCGAGCAGGCGATTGCCGCCAGCAACGCGAGCGCGCTGGTGTTCCGGACGAGCTGGGTGTACGGCCTCCGCGGCAGCAACTTCCTGCTCACCATCAAGCGGCTCGCCGCCGAGCGGGACGAGCTCTCGATCGTCGCCGATCAGTTCGGGGTGCCGAACTGGGCGCGTACCCTGGCGGCTGCCGTAACGCAGGTCGTCGGCGCAGGTCCCGGTGCGATGGCGGAACGATCGGGCCTCTACCACCTCTCATGCACCGGTCGCGCCAGCTGGTTCGACTTCGCGTGCGCGATTGTCGGCGATACACCGCGTCCACGCGTTGTTCCCATCGAAACGGCGGCCTATCCCCGCCCGGCGCGGCGACCCGCGCATGCGGTGCTCGACACCGCGCGGTTCGCCGCGACGTTCGGCTTCGTGCTGCCGCCATGGCGCGACGATCTCACCCGCTGCCTGCAGGCACTCCCGCGCTGAACGCACGCTGACGAAGTGACTGTCGCCAATCGGCGTCAGTCCGGCGACCACTCGTGCCATCGCCGTTCGCGCCGGCCGTGCCGTTCGTTCCACGCCATTCGCGCGCCCTTTGTGCCGGTCCTGCCATTCCTGCCATTCCTGCCATTCCTGCCATTCCTGCCATTCCTGCCATTCCTGCC
>JBDTWB010000235.1:0-5738 GCA_040006895.1 Casimicrobiaceae bacterium
TCATCAAGCGCCAGGAGCTGAAGCGCCGCGTTGCCCTCTATGCGTCGGTGGAGGGACGGGCAGCCGGGGACGTCGGCAGCGATGTCGAAAGAATCGTGCAGGCGACGACCCTCCCGCCCGGCTACCGCTTTTCCATCGGCGGACAGCAGCAGGACATGAAAGATTCGTTCCGGGCGGCGGTCGCGGCGCTGGCGCTCGCCATTGTCTTCATCTACCTGATCCTCGCCTCGCAGTTCGCGAGTTTCACCCAACCGCTGGTGATCATGGCGTCGCTGCCGTTCTCGCTCATCGGCGTCTTCCTGGCACTGCTCCTTACCGGCACGACCCTCAACATCTTTTCCATCATCGGCTTCATCATGCTGATGGGGCTCGTCACCAAGAATGCAATCCTGCTGGTGGATTTCGCCAACCGTGCCCGCCGGGCCGGGAGCACGCTGCACGATGCCTTGCGCGAGGCGGGTCAGGTGCGCCTGCGGCCCATCCTGATGACCACCGCGGCGATGCTGGGCGGGATGCTGCCGCTCGCCCTCGGCCTCGGGGAAGGCGGCGAAACCCAGGCCCCGATGGGCCGTGCCATCATCGGCGGGGTGGTCACCAGCACGCTGCTCACCCTGGTGGTGGTGCCGGTGCTGTACGCCTACCTCGACGGGTGGACCACGCAACGCCGGGCGCGGCGGGCAACCCTCGCTTCGGCCGCGATCGTGGCCGGCCCCGCCGATTGACGTGGGATAATCACCGATCGATAATAACTGACCAACGGTCATTTGACGGTCTCCTGGGCCGATGGGTTCCTTGGCCGAAGTGTCCCTCCGTGGGGCGCCATCCCCGGGGTCCGCTCGGTCCAGTGGCGAGCGCGTGCGTCGCCTGCCATCCCGCGACCGGCGTGCCGCCCCCTGTTTCGAACAGCGTAATGGACATCGAACAAGCCCGCTTCAACATGGTCGAGCAGCAGATCCGCACCTGGGAAGTCCTCGATCCCGACGTGCTCGACCTGTTGTTCGTCGTGAAGCGCGAGGATTTCGTCCCGCCGGTGTATCGCGCGCTGGCCTTCGCGGATCTCGAGATCCCGTTGCCCAACGGCGAGCGGATGTGGACGCCCAAGATGGAGGCGCGCGTGCTGCAGGAGTTGCGGCTGGCGCGCGGCGCCCGGGTGCTCGAGATCGGCACGGGCAGCGGCTATTTCACGGCGCTCCTCGCGGCCCATGGGGCGCAGGTGACCACAGTCGAGATCGACCCCGCGCTACGCGACGACGCCCGCGCGCGACTCGCACGCGCCGGCCACGACGCCGAGTTCGTGACCGGCGATGGTGCGCGCGGCTGGGGCGATGCACGCTACGACGCGATCGTGCTCACGGGCTCGACACCGGTGCTCGCCGATGCGTTTCGCAGGCAGGTCAACCCCGGGGGAAGGATCTTCGCGGTGATCGGTGACGCGCCGGCGATGAAGGCGCGGATCCTGCATTGTGTCGAGGAAGAGGCCTTCGCGGTCGACGACCTCTTCGAGACCGTGGTCCGGCCGCTGCGCAACGCTGCCACGCTACCGCGCTTCGTGTTCTGATGTCGGCAGCCGCCGCGATTGCGCAGCTATCCGCCGCCGACCTGGCGGCGTGGCGTGCCGATCCGACCCGTCCGGCGCCGCTCATCCTCGACGTGCGCGAACCGTGGGAGCTCGCCATCTGCCGGTTCGAGGGTGCGACGGCGATACCGCTCGGCCAACTCCCCCATCGCCTGGGCGAGATCGCCGCATCGCGGCCGGTGGTCTGCGTTTGCCATCACGGCGCACGCAGCCAGCACGCGGCCATGCTGCTCAACCACGTCGGGCGTACCGAGGTCTTCAACCTGCGCGGCGGGGTGGCGGCCTGGGCGGAAACCGTCGATCCGGCGATGGCGCGCTACTGAAGGCCGACCCGTTTGCAGCCTTGCCTGAAAATCAATCCGCGCATCGCGCGCCAGAACGGCAGGACATGAATCAACCACGCGTTGTCCTGCTCATCGTGCTGCTCGCCGCGGCATCGTTCGCGCAATCCGAAGACCTGATGCAGGTCTATCGCGAAGCGCAGCAGAGCGACCCGGTCCTGGCCGGCGCGCGCGCGACCTGGACCGCCACCCAGGAGCGCGTGCCGCAGGCGCGCGCGGCCCTCTTGCCCTCGGTGAGTGCGACCGCGGCGACGGCGGTCAACGACGGTCGTCTCTCGGTCCGCAGCTCGCCGCCGGCCATCATCGAGGGACCGTATCTCAACGCGGGCTATACCATCTCGGCGTCGCAGCCGCTCTTCCGCCCGCAAAACGTGGTCGCCCTGGGACAGGCGCGCGAGCAGGTCAACCAGGCCGATTTCGTGCTCGACTCGGCGCGCCAGGATCTGATCATGCGGGTCGCACAGGCCTACTTCGACGTGCTGCTCGCGCAGTTCACGGTCGAGCTCACCGAAAGCCAGAAGGCCGCGGTTTCCGAGCAGCTCGCGCAGGCCAAGCGCAATTTCGAGGTCGGGGTGTCGACCATCACCGACACCAACGAGGCGCAGGCTCGCTACGACACCATCGGCGCCCAGGAAATCGCGGCGCGCAACGACCTCGACAACAAACGTACGGCCCTTCGGATCATCGTCGGACGTCCGCCCGGCGAGTTGCGCCGGCTCGGTCCCGGATTCGAGCCCACGCTGCCGGAGCCGACCAACGTGGACGCGTGGGTGCAGCGCGCGCTGGACGACAACTTCGCCGTGCGCATCGCGCGCTCGACGTTCGACATCGCGACGCTCGAAGTGCGGCGGGCGCAGGCGGCTCATTTGCCGACTCTCGACGTGGTCGCGAGCTGGAACCAGAACGGCGCGTCGGGCTCGGTCGCCAGCGCCAACGACACCCGGGCGTCGACCGCCATCATCGGCCTGCAGGCGGCCTTGCCGATCTACCAGGGTGGTCTCGTCGACTCGCGGGTGCGCGAGGCGACCGCCCTGCGCGAGCGTGCCCGGCAGGATCTCGAGACCAACCGGCGCAACGCCATGTTCCTCGCCCAGACCGGCTATGCGGGCGTGGCGAGCGCCGCAGCGTCGATCAAGGCCTTCGAGCAGGCGCTCGTCTCGGCGCAGACGGCGCTGGAATCCAATCGCCTGGGCCTCGAGGTCGGGGTGCGTACGACGCTGGACGTGCTGAACGTGCAGCAGACCCTGTTCCAGACCCGGCGCGACCTTGCCCAGGCGTACTTCAACTACCTCGTGGGTCTCCTGCGCCTCAAGGCCGCCGCGGGCGTGCTCACCGACGTGGATCTCGAGGACATCAACCGGCGTCTCGAGGGCTGATCGCGGCCCCGGCGGTGCTCGCCGCCGCCACGTCGTCGGCAAGCGCTGCGTCGAGTCGCGGCGCGAGCCACTCCCAGAGGCGGTCAGCCGCCCCCGTGGCGCGGGCATGGAAGGCGCGTGCCGCGTCGGCCATGGTCGTGCGCCGATCCGCCTCGTCGAGCAGGGCCACGACCGCCGCAATGGCCGATGCGGCATCGTCGACCTGAAGAACGGCGCCGGCGCGCACCGCCGCGGCGGTGACGGCTGCGAAGTTGAACATGTGCGGGCCGACGATGGTGGGCCTCCCCACCGCGAGCGGCTCGATGAGGTTCTGCCCGCCGAGCGGGAGGAAGCTTCCGCCCATCACGACCACATCCGCCGCCGCGCAATACGCCGGCATCTCGCCCATCGAGTCGCCGAGCACCACCGCGACGTCCGCGCCGACGGGTCCGGGATGGCTGCGGCGTGCGAAGGCAATACCGCGCCCGCGCAGGATCTCCGCAACGGCGTCGAAGCGCTGCGGATGGCGAGGCACCAGCACCAGCAGGGCGTTGCGGCACTCTGCCTGCCAGGCTTCGAGGAGCCGCTCCTCCTCGCCGTCGCGCGTGGAGGCTGCGAGCCACACCGGCCGGGTCGCACCCCAGCGCGCGCGCAAAACCGCCCCGGCGGCCAAGGCGCCGGCGCCGACCACGACGTCGAACTTGAGGCTGCCGGTGACGATGGGAGTGCCGCCGCCGAGGGCTTCGATGCGCGCAGCGTCCTCGGCCGTCTGGGCGGCGATCCCGGCGAAACCCGCGTAGGCGTCGTGCGCGAGCCGGAACACGCGGTGGTAGCGGCGCGCCGAGCGCGCCGACAGCCGCGCGTTGACGAGATAGAGCGGGATCCGTTCCGCGGCTGCGGCGGCGATGAGGTTCGGCCAAACCTCGGTCTCGAGCACGATACCGGCCGCGGGGCGGAAGTGGCGCAGGAAGGCGGTGGCGAAGCGCGGCAGGTCGTAGGGTAGCCAGGCCTGGACCACGCGGCCGGGGGCGAGAGTCCGGCCCGCAGCGCGGCCGGTTGCCGTCATGTGGGTGAGCAGGATGGTCGCTTGGGGATAGCGGGCGACGAGACGCTCGACCAGCGGCCGCGCGGCATGCGTCTCCCCGAGCGACACCGCGTGAACCCAGATCACGGGGCCAGGGCGTACGGCAAAGGGACGCGCGGCATCGCCGAAGTGGCCGAATCGTTCGGCGATCGCGGTGCGGTAACCCGGCTCGCGCCGGCCGCGCCACCACAACCGCACCGGCAGCCACGGCAGGGCGAGGTACCAGAGAAGGCTGTAGACGGTGCGCATGTCAGCAGCGTGGTGCGTCGCGCAGCAACCCGCCCATCGCGAGCAGCACGTCCTCGACGGCCGGCTCGCGTCCCGGGCCGCCGACGTCGACCCCATGGCGGCCAGCGATCGCCACACCGGCGAGGCCGGGGTCGGTGCGGGTGAAGAGCCCCACCGTGGGGGTGCCGAGTGCCGCGGCGAGATGGACGAGGCCGGTGTCCACGCCGATCACGATCGCCGCTGCCGCGAGCACGCTGGCGAGCACCGGCATCGACAGGCGTTCGGGCACGACGGCGCGGTCGTGTCCGCGCGCGAGCGCGAGACTGCGCGTGCGCTCCTCCGGCGTACCCCACGGCAGGAGCGCGTGCATGCCAGCCTTGCCGAGGGCGTCGATCAGCGCGCTCCAGCGGGAATCGGCCCAGCGCTTGTCGTCGCGACTGGTGACGTGCACGCATACCGCGAATGGACCTGCCGGCAGCAACCCGGCCGGTACCGGCGGCGGCACCAGGCCGTAGCGGGGCGGTCCCGCCGGCACGTAGCCGAGCGCAAGCCCGGCAAGTGCGCGGCAGCGTGCCTCGAAGTGCAGCGCTCGGGCAACGCCGTGATGGTGCCGGTGCAGCAGGGTGGACGAGCGCTCGCGCACGCTGTTACGGTCGAAGCCGTGGGTCGGCCCGCGCGCGAGCCGTGCGATGACCGCGCCCTTGACCTGCTCCTGCAGGTCGAGCACGGCCAGGTACGCGCCCTGATCGCGCAGGGCCCGGCGGAACGCGGTGAATTCGAGCCATGCCCCGCGATCGAGAAGATGGTGCCGCCAACGCCGCAGCGCGACCGGGATCACCGTGCGGATCCCGGGATGCAGCGCGACGAGCGGCGCAAAGGCTTCCTCCGCGACCCAGTCGACGGCGACCCCCGGCCGGTGCGCGGCGATGTCGGCGACCACCGGCAGCGCGTGCACCACGTCCCCGAACGACGAGGGCCGTACGACGAGCACCGCGTTCATCGCTGCGGTGGGCCGGCGCGCCCGGCAACGTAGAATGCGCGCAGCCGCGTCGTCCTCCGAAGGCCCGCACGTCGGCCGGCAAGGTCGGAACCGCCAGAATGCCCGATGAGCATGCACATGATGATGAGCAAGGAAATGCGCGTGAGCAAGGAAA
>JBDTWB010000236.1:0-5694 GCA_040006895.1 Casimicrobiaceae bacterium
CGCCGAGATCTTGTCCAGCCCCGGCCAGTCTTCGTGCTTCAGCATCACGCATCCGGGATTCTCACCGACGATGCGGCGGATCACCGCCGGGGTCATCACCACGGTGAAGGTCAGCGGGTAGTCCTGGAGCACGAAGGGAACGTCGGGGCCGATCGCCTCGGCCGCATGGCGGTAGTACGACACGATCTGGTCGTCGGTGCGCAGCGTATTCGGCGGCGCGATCATCACCCCCGCGGCGCCGGCGTCCATCACCGCATGCGCGAGATTGCGCATGGCGGCGAACCCCGGTGCCGACACGCCCGCCACCACGGGCAGGGGAATGTGCTCGACCATGCGCCGGGTGATTGCAACAGCCTCGCCATGTTCGAGCTTGGGTGCCTCGCCGAGTTGCCCGAGCACCGTCACCCCCGTGGCCCCGCAAGCGATGTAGAAATCCGCAAGCCGGTCGAGCGAGGCTTCATCGACGCGGCCATCGGCGTGGAATGGGGTGGGAGCGATGGGGAAGACCCCATGGGCAGCATCGGTAAGTTTCATGGCGCAGGCAGGAACGTTGAACGAACTGCGATGATGCGCCCAAGTCGCTCGCTGCGTCACCGTGCGCGCGACACGCGGCGCGGGCGTGCCCCGGGCGGCGCGGCAACCGGTACGTCACGTCGCGCCGCGGTGAGCGCCCTCCACGCGGCCGAGCAGGCCTTCGAGCACTTCGATCTCCACCGGCTTGGTGAGATGATCGTCGAATCCCGCCGCGCGGGCGTCGTCGCGGTCGCGCTCCTGTCCCCATCCGGTCAGGGCCACGATCAAGGGCCGCCGGTCAGGGAAATCCGCGCGGATCCGGCGGGCCACTTCGTAGCCATCCATTCCCGGCATGCCGATGTCCAGCAGCACCATCGTCGGGTCCGCCTCGGCGAACATCGCGAGCGCCGCCGGCCCGTCGTGCGCCACCTGCACGTCGGCGCCCAGCGTTTGCAGGATCATCGCCAGGCTGTCCGCGGCATCGCGGTTGTCGTCGACGACCAGGATGCGCCGTGCCACGCTTGCCGGAGCTGATCTCGGCACCGGCGCGTCGTGCGGTGCGCCCGTGCCGACCGGCAACCGCAAGGTGAATTCGCTGCCCTGGCCGGCACCACCGCTCGTGGCCTCGATCGATCCCCCGTGCATCTCGGCGAGCCGCCGTGCCAGAGCGAGTCCGATGCCGAGTCCGCCCTCGCCGCGCCGCGTCGAGCCGCGCCCGCGACTGAACATCTGGAATAGCCGGGCGAGTTCGTCCGCGGGAATGCCATCGCCATTGTCCCCCACCACGATGGCCACGGCGTCGTCCTCCCGCCGCGCCGTCAAGGTGACACGTCCCCCGGAGGGCGTGTAGGTCGCCGCGTTGTTGAGCAGGTTCGCGAGGATCTGTGCGAGCCGGACCGGGTCGCCGTCGATCCACAGCGGCGCCTCCGGCATCGACACCGTGAGGACGTGATTCGCCGCGGCGAAGAGCGGCTCGCTCGTTTCGACGGCGTTGCGCACGATCTCGGCGAGCGGCACGGGCTGCTTGCGCAGCACGAGGGTTCCGCGGCTGATCCGCGACGTTTCCAGGAGATCGTCCACCAGACGCACCAGATGGTTGAGCTGTCGCTCCATCATCGCGTAGAGCTGCGCGGTCGGCATCTGTCCGGTCGTGCGCAACAGGTGCAGAGAATTACGCAGCGGCGCCAGCGGATTGCGCAGCTCGTGCGAGAGGGTGGCCAGGAATTCGTCCTTGCGCTCATCGGCGTCCTTGAGGGCATCGGCGAGCTCGGCGAGCTTCTCGCGATCGCCCAGCAGGGCGTCGTGCTGCTCGTGCAGCCGCTCGAGCATGCCGTTGATCGACGCCGCCAGGCCGGCAACCTCGGTGCTGCCCGACACGGGGGCACGCTGGTCGCTGAAGCCGCTGCTCACCACCTTGCTCGAGAACGCCTGGAGACCGGAGAGGTCGCGCGTGAGCCGCTTGGCGATCTGCAATCCCGCCACCACCACGGCGCCGAACAGCAGCAGGGTGACCAGCAGCACGGGAAGATACTGCGGCGCGAGCGCCGGCGCGAACGACGTGGCGAGCGGGGGACCCTGGATCGTGAACCGCAGGGGCGCGAAGAGCTCCGGCACCGGCACGCGGGTGGCGGGCCGTGTCTCGCCGTCGTTGGCCGCAGCCTCGCCCCAGGTGAGCTGCATCGCGGGACCGACATGCACGTCGCCGAGCGCGATCTTGTAGAACAGCGCGCCCTCGGGCGAGCGGGTGCGGGCGTAGTCGAGCGGTTGCGCGGCGACGAGCTCGTGGCCGGCCCCGACCGGCACGATGGTCGCCCCGGCGCGTCCGGCGGCGAGTTGCTGACGCAACCACTGCAGCTGCACGGGCGAGAACTGGGCGCTGCCGTTGCTGCTGATTTCCTTGCCTTCGAAATCGGTGAATATCACCTGGACGGGGATGCCGTTGATCTGGCGGATGCCGGCCAGGAAGGGGGTGAGATAGGTATCGCGCCCCTGGCTGTCGACGAGGCCCGTCGCCAGGATCGTGCTCGACGCGACCTCGGACATGCGGGTGTAAAGCGCCCGGAGGTCGCTGCCCACTGCCGCCGCGTAAAACTCGCGTTCGTGCGCTGCGAGCTGTTGCAGCCCCTCCTGACGCTGCCGATCGATCAGCCACCACGAGGTCAGGGAAATGATCAGCAGCGCCCCGGCGGCGAGCGCCGCGGCCGCGATCGCGAAGCGTTGGGCGAGGCTCGCCGGCACGAACCCCGGCGGGATCACGTCACTGGCCTTCGGGCACCAGCACGCCGTCGGCCCGATAGCGGGCCATCAGCAGCTCGGCCGTGCCGAGGGCCTCGTGGCGCTTGGGGGTGAAGGGCGGCGCGTAGCGGCGCACCAGCCCGTCGTAAACCGGAACGCGTTCCAGCGCGTTGCGGATAGCAGCACGATCGGTGGAACCCGCGAGATCGATGGCGCGCGCCAGAATGTGGGTCATATCGTAGGCATGGGCCACGCCGACCGGACTTTCGATCGCCTCGACGCCCGTCACCCCCAGGTTGCGGGCGGCGGCCATGAACCGCTCGAGCGGCTGCTTCCTGGCCTGCAGGAAGCTGAAGGTCTGGATCACCGAAAAATCCACCGCGGCCAACGCCGGGCCGGCAGCCTGGACGAAACGGCCACCGGTGACGCCCCAATGACTGAGGATCGGCACGCGCTCCGCAGCCGGCAGGGCGGCGACCTCGCGCACCAGGACGGCGGCTTCGTCGTCGTTGGCCACCAGCACGATCGCCTGGGCGCCGGCACCGACCAGCTTCTGGTACTTGTCGACCAGACTTTTCTCCTGCCAGTTGTACCACGCCGTGGCGACGACCTTCGGCACTTCGTTGCGCGCAACGTAGCGCTCGACCGCCGCCTGGTTGCTGCGACCCCACGCGGTGTTGGTGTAGAGCACGCCCACCTTGCGCAATCCCCGGCGGCCGGCGCGCTCGAGCATGAAAGGCATGGCCAGACTGTCGCGCAGCGACAGCCGGAACGCATAGTTGGGCTCCGCCCCGTTCTCGACGATCACGTCGGCCGCCGACCACACGGCCAGGAATGGCAGCTTCGCCGCCTTGAGCGCGGGCAGCTCTTCGATCACGACCGGACTGAACCGGCCACCGAACACGGCGACGAGGTCCGGTGTCGTGGCGAATGCGGCGATGTTGCGAATGCCGCGGGCTGGAATGGAACGATGATCGCGGGTCACGACCTGGAGGGGACGACCACCGAGCACCCCACCTGCTGCGTTGATTTCGGCGATCGCAATACGCACCCCGAGCTCCACGGCCTGGGCCGAGGTGCTGTTCTCCAGTCCGAACTCGCCGTCGATCCCCACCAGCACCGGCGCCTTGGTCGCGGCGCTGGCCGGACCCGCGGCCACCAGCCCGATCAGAACGAAGCGCGCGACCAGGCGCGCAAGCTGCAATCCGTGCGTCATGACTCTCCCATTGGCGGTACCGCGCCTGCCGACCGTGCCGGCGCGGCGCATCGACGATGGCGCGGAGACGCCCTGCGCAACGTGGGCCGTTCTACGTCTGCGGCGCTGCAAGTTGGCCGCCCTGCTTCTGCCCGCCCTGCTTCTGCCCGCCCTGATCTGCCCGCCCTGCTTCTGCCCGCCTTCTTCTGCCAGGCAGCCAACCGCAAGCGCCCCGAGGGTACGCGATTCATCCTAACCCGGATGTAGGAATCGTCCGACACGCGCGGGGGACTGGACGGCGCTCACGCCGCAACCAGTCGCAACCGCGTGATCTCCGACGGCGCACCGAGGCGCTTCGGTGGACCCCAGTAACCGGTTCCGCGGCTCACGTAGACCCGCAGCGACCGCAGTCGGTGCAGACCCGCCACGAAAGGCTGCTGCAGGCGCACGAACAGGTTCCATGGCAGGAATTGGCCGCCATGGGTGTGTCCGGACAGTTGCAGGTCGAACCCGGCCTCGACGGCGGCGAACGCCGACCGAGGCTGGTGCGCGAGCAGTAGTCTAAAGGCTGCGTCCGCCGGAGCCCCCTGCAGCGCGCGAACGGGATCGCTGCGCTGGCTGGGATCGAAATGGTGCGCGCCGTAATCGGTCACTCCCGCCACCACGACATGCTCGCCGCCATGGCGCAACACCACGTGCTCGTTCAGCAGCACCCGCACCCCGAGGCGGCCGATCTCCGCAATCCATGCCGCGGCGCCGGAGTAGTACTCGTGATTGCCGGTAACGAAGAAGGACCCGTGCCGGGCAGCGAGTCGCGCCAGCGGCGCGGTGTGCGGCGCGAGTTGCCGGACCGAGCCGTCGACCAGGTCGCCGGTGATGGCGATCATGTCCACATCGAGCGCGTTCACCGCGTCGACGATCGCTTCGAGATAGCCGCGGCGGATGGTCGGACCGACGTGCACGTCGCTGATCTGTGCGATGCTGAAGCCATGGAGCGCTGCGGGGAGCCCTTGTATCGCCACGTCGACGTGGCGCACGCGGGCGCGGCGGCGGGCGTTGGCGAGGCCGATCGCCGTCAGCGTCAGCGCGGCGATCGGCACTACCGCGGCGGTGAGGGCACGCGCGCTCGCCAGCGACCATGGTGGCGCAACGACGAGCGGTAGCGCATGGCCAAGGAGCAGCACCACATCACGCAGCAAGGTGAGAACGAGCAGCGACGAAAACGCCCCGGCGGCGAGGAGCCCCGCCCAGGTGACGACGGGCGATCGCGGCGAACGTCGCGCGGTAGCCGCCAATGGCATCAGCACCAGCGACGACGCCAGCCAGGCGCTAGTCGCCAGTGCCAGGGGCCAGAAGTTGAGCAGATCGGGGACGATGCGCCAGGCGATGTAGCCGTGGAGCAGCGCGAGCAGGGTGTAGAGCCGGAGCATCGACATCGCGACGAGGACGGGAGCAAGGGTCCTGGCAGATGGGGGCGGCGCCGGCCGCGCGCAAGGACACCGCACGGGCGCCACGCGCCCGGTCACGTCTGGACACCCGCGACGACGTGAGCGCGCGTTGCACGGCCATCGCGCAACGGCCGGCGGCCGGCCTCGATGCGAGGCGACTGCCGAAACCGGCAGCCCGCTTTCAGACGGTCTCGGGCACGAACGGTCTCAGGCACGGACGGTCTCGGGCACGGACGGTCTCGGGCACCGACGGTCTCGGGCACGGACGGTCTCGGGCACGGACGGTCTCGGGCACGGACGGTC
>JBDTWB010000237.1:0-5686 GCA_040006895.1 Casimicrobiaceae bacterium
ACCAGTTTCACCACCCGGGCAGCGGAAGGCATTCTAGCCGACCGCTTCCGGCCGGCGCTCGCCGGCGCGCGGTGTGGCGCCGCCGGTCGGCGGGGTTCGAAGCGGTAGCCGCGGCGAGCCGCCCGGCAACCTCAGCCTTCGCGCGCGCGCAGCCCATCGGCACCGGCATCCGAGTCGTTTCCGGCGTCGCGCGACGGTGCGAGGAAGGGGGCGAGATACTGGCCAGTGCGACTCCCCCGCGCCTTGGCGACTGTCCGTGGCGGGCCCGCGACCACCACGCGACCGCCTTCGTCGCCGGCGCCCGGCCCCATGTCGATCACCCAGTCCGCACCGGCGATCACCCGCATGTCGTGCTCGACCACGATCACGGTGTTGCCGGCAATCACCAGTTGCTCGAGCTGGACGACCAGCTTCTCGACGTCGGCCGGATGCAGCCCGGTGGTGGGTTCGTCGAGCACATAGAGCGCATTGCCGCGTCCGGCGCGCTGCAACTCGGTAGCGAGCTTGATGCGCTGGGCTTCCCCACCCGAGAGCTCCGTGGCCGGTTGTCCGAGCCGCAGGTAGCCGAGACCGACCTCGCGCAGCACCTCGAGGGCGTGTCGAACCGTTGGCGCATCGGCGAAGAACGCCCAGGCCGTGTCCACGGTCATGCCGAGCACCTCGGCGATGTTCTTGCTGTGATAGCGTATTGCCAGCGTCTTGGGGTTGAAGCGTGTGCCATGGCAGGTCGGGCATGGCGAGTAGACACTCGGCATGAACAGAAGCTCCACCATCACGAAGCCTTCGCCTTCGCAGTGGCCGCAGCGCCCCTTGGCGACGTTGAACGAGAAGCGTCCGGGATCGTAGCGGCGTGACCGTGCGGCCGGCGTAGATGCGAACAGTTGTCGGACGTGATCGAACAACCCCGTGTAAGTCGCGAGGTTGGAGCGCGGCGTACGACCGATGGGCTTCTGGTCGACGGTGATGAGGCGCTTGAGTGGGCCGAGGCCACCGTCAATGCCGCCTCGCAAGGGCGCCGCGGCGGCGCGATCGAGCGGCTCGGCGTCGTCGGCATCGCCATCGGCCTTTACATCGTGGCCCAGCGCGCGCGCGACCAGCTCGACCACCACCTGGCTCACGAGGGTCGATTTGCCCGAGCCCGAGATGCCGGTCACGGCGGTCAGGACTCCGAGCGGAATTGCGACGTTGAGGTCGGAGAGATTGTTGCGCGTGATTCCGGCGAGCTTGAGCCAGCCCACCGATGGCCGGACCGGCCGCGGCGGGAGTTGCTGGCTGCCGAAAAGATGCGCTGCAGTGCGCGACTGCGCGATCGCCGCAAGGCCCTCGGGCGGTCCACTGTAGAGGATCTCGCCGCCATGCTCGCCTGCTGCGGGCCCGACGTCGATGATCCAGTCGGCGTGCCGGATCACGTCGAGCTCGTGCTCGACCACGAACAGGGAATTGCCGGCGGCTTTGAGCCGATCCAGGGTGCGCAACAGTGCCTCGGTATCGGCAGGATGCAGCCCGGCCGACGGTTCGTCGAGCACGTACACCACCCCGAACAGGTTGGAGTGCACCTGGGTCGCAAGGCGCAGGCGCTGCAGCTCCCCGGGTGACAAGGTCGGCGTGCTGCGCTCGAGGGTGAGGTAGCCCAGTCCGAGCTCGAGCATGATGGTGAGCCGCGCGCATACGTCCTCGGCGATGCGCCGGGTGACTTCCGCCTTTTCGGGATGTGCGCGCGCCAATGCGGCCAGGGCGGCGGCGCTGCCGTCGGCGAAGGGCTGGAAGATCCTGCCGAGCTGCTTCAGCGGGACGCGTCCCATCTCGGCGATGTCCCTGCCCGCAAACGTGACCGACAGCGCCTCCTTGCGCAGGCGCTTGCCCTTGCAGACGGAACAGGCGGCGCCGACCATGTACTGGGCGACGCGCCGTTTCATCATCGCACTCTGGGTGGTGGCGAATGTGTGCAGCACGTGGCGCCGCGCGCTGGTGAACGTACCCATGTAGCTCGGCTCTTCATTGCGGCGCAGCGCCCGCTGCGTTTCCGGGAGGTCGTAGCCGGCGTACACCGGGACGCGCGGCTGCTCATCCGTAAACAGGATCCAGTCGCGGATTTTTTTCGGCAGCGCGCGCCAGGGAACGTCGACGTCGATGCCGAGGGTGGTGAGGATGTCGCGCTGATTCTGCCCCTGCCAGGCGAGCGGCCACGCGGCCACGGCGCGCTCGCGGAGGGTGAGCGATGAATCGGGCACCATCGACTGCTCGGTCACCTCGTACACGCTACCCAGGCCATGGCATTTGGGGCACGCGCCTTCGGGGGTGTTCGCCGAGAAGGACTCGGCGTAGAGCAAGGGCTGGCGCGGTGGATAGTCACCGGCGCGCGAGTAGAGCATGCGCAGCAGGTTCGAGAGGGTGGTGACGCTGCCGACCGACGATCGAGTAGTGGGCGAACCACGCTGCTGCTGCAGGGCCACTGCGGGCGGCAACCCTTCGATCGCATCGAACTCCGGCACGCCGAGCTGGTGGAACAGCCGCCGCGCGTACGGTGCGACCGATTCGAGGTAGCGACGCTGCGCTTCGGCGTAGAGCGTACCGAAAGCCAATGACGACTTACCCGATCCCGAGACGCCCGTGAACACCACCAGGGCATCGCGTGGAATCTCGACCGCCACGTCCTTGAGGTTGTGCGCGCGCGCGCCCCGCACGCGGACGAAGCCGGTGAACTGGGACTGCTGTGCACTGGCATCGTCGCGCATCTGCCTCAGAGCGATGCCGCTGCCGAGAAGTTCTGGCGAACGCGCGCGGTCCAGCCTCGCGCCGCTACGGACGCACTACGACCGACGGGGCACGCGACCGATGCCCGGCAGCTTGAGCGCGGGCGCGCCGAAATCGACTCCGGTCACGAGTCCCAGCACGTTGATCTCGAGACCTTCCTCACGTGCGAGCAGAAGGCCGAGCACGCCGGCCACGCCAACCTGCCAACCGGTGTGACTGGGTGCCGGGGTCACGATCTCGGTGAGCGGCGTGTAGTCCTTACCGATGGCGTTGGAGGGAAGGGCCAAGCGCAATTCGGGAATCTCCCGGGCGAGATGGGCGATGAACGTGTTGCTGTTGGGGCCCGGCCACGCCCGATAGTTCGTCGCGAACGGATAGGCGGCGGCTGCTGCGGGCAGCTTGGCGATGACCGCCTGCGCGTCGGGCCCGCGCAGGTCGCGGATCAGCATGGGCGCCGCGCCGTACCACTCGGCGTCGGGGGCACGGGCGCTGGAGATCGACACGGCAGAGCCCCCGCTGCGGGCGTACCAGCCGATCACCTCGTAACGGGTGTAGGCGTCGGCGCCTTCCGGTTTGGCGACCAGCCACGTATGCACGGAGAAGGCACCGCGCCAGCCGAAGGCACGACCGGCATACACCTGCACGATCGGCGCGGGGTGAGTCGCAGGGTCCGGGGCGATCCCCGCCGAGCGCTGCGACGCGGTCCGCCAGTCGCCTCCGGTCGAGGCCTCTCCGAAGGCCAGGGTCAGCACCGGTCCGGCCATCAGCAGCGCGAACACGGCGACGAGCACCGGCAAGACGCGGGACGCCTTGCGGGTCATCACGATCCCCGCAGAGCCGGGCGCGCGCCCGGTGCGTGTCGCAGCGAAGCCGCCGTATCATGGCGGAAATCGGCGTCTTGCCGGTTCGCGTACGACGGGACATCGCCATGATCGAGCTCGTGATCGACCAGCGCCGCCGCAGTCTCGGCGGCTTCGAAGTCGGCAGGATCCTGCCGTCGCCGACCCATCGGATGGTCGGTCCGTTCGTGTTCTTCGATCACATGGGACCGGTGGACTTTCCGCCCGGGATTCCCCGCTCGGTCGACGTCCGGCCGCACCCGCACATCGGACTTGCCACGGTGACCTACCTGTTCGATGGCGAGATCATGCACCGCGACAGCGTCGGTTCGGAACAGGCGATCCGCCCCGGGGAGCTCAACTGGATGACCGCCGGCCGCGGCATCACTCATTCCGAGCGATTCGAGCGGGCCCGTCGCGAAGGTGGACGTGCGCACGGCATCCAGGCGTGGGTGGGGCTGCCGAAGGAGCACGAGGAAACGGCGCCATCGTTCCAGCATCACGGCAGCGTCGATCTGCCCCTGTACGAAGCCGCGGGTATTTCGGCGCGGCTCGTCGCCGGCGAAGCATTCGGCGCCAAGGCACCGGTTACCACGCTTTCGCCGCTGTTCTACGTGCATTGGACGCTCGCTGCCGGGGCACGTGCGGAACTCGAGGCCCGTTACTCCGAGCGTGCCGCCTACGTTGTGGTGGGCAGCGTGACCGTCGCGGACCGCACGTTCACGGCAGGGCAAATGATCGTCTTCTCGGCCGGCGCCGCCGAGCGAATCACCGCGGTGACCCCGGCGACCGTGATGCTGCTCGGCGGTGAGCCCATCGGCGAACGTTTCGTGGAGTGGAACTTCGTGTCGTCCTCGGCGGAGCGCATCGTCGCCGCCAAGGCGGACTGGCGCGCCGGGCGCATGAAGCTGCCGGACGCCGACGACCAGGAGTTCATTCCCTTGCCGCCGGATCCGGTTCCGCCGCCGAATCCGATGTCCTGACCCGCCGCGCACACAGCGCGTGGCGGCGTGCATGCGCGTTGCCCGGATCACGCCGAAGGTACCGCCGCAGCTGAGCCGACCGGCGCGTGCTGCTCGGTACCGACCACACGGAATGGCGGCGCGCTGCCTTCCTTGTCGATGCCGGCGTAGACGGTGAGATGCGGGAACGGAATCTCGATGTTCTGGGCGTCGAACGCCTTCTTCAGTCGGCGCAGGAACTCGCGGCGCACCCCCCACTGCTCGAGCGGCGCCACCTTGAACCGACAGCGCAGCTCGACCGCCGAATCGGCCCAGCTCTGCACGCCGGCGATCTCGAGTTCTCCCCGGATCTTCAATCCGAACACAGGATCCTCCTGCATGTCCTTGCCGACCGCGCGCATGACCGCGAAGACCTCGTCGACATCCTCCCGGTAGGCGATGCCGACGTCGATCACCGATTGGGCAAAACCGCGGCTCATGTTGGTGACGGTGGTGATCTGGCCGTTGGGGACGTAGTGCACGTTGCCGTGGTAGTCGCGCAGGCGCACGAAGCGCAGGTTCACATCCTCGACCAGCCCGGACTTGCCGCCGATCTCGACGACGTCGCCCGTGGTGAGCTGGTTCTCCAGCACCAGGAAGAACCCGGTGAAGTAATCCTTGACCAGGCTCTGGGCGCCAAAGCCGATCGCAAGGCCGACCACGCCGGCGGCGCCGAGGATCGGTGCGATCGCGACGCCGAGCTCGCTCAGGATCAGGACGCTCGCCACGAGCGAAATCACTACCGTCACGATATAGCGCAGCACCCGTCCGATGGTTTCCGCACGCTTGACCTGCTCGGGCTCGTCCAAGCGCCGGGCGATCCGCTGGCGCAGGGTCCGGATCATCCGACCCAGCACCGCGGCCGCGATCCACGCGACCACTGCGATCAGCACGACGCGGACCGCGACGACGGCGGGGCCGCTCCATTGCGGCAGATGTACCGCGCTGACGCGGGCGATCCAGTCTTCCATGTGCAATCTCCTTCAGGACGTGCGATTGAAATCTCGACAGGACGTCCGGGCATTGCCGGATGAGAGGCACCGCGCCCGTGGCTGGCTTCGGAAGCGGCGTGTCCGTTCAACGGGTCTCGGT
>JBDTWB010000238.1:0-5638 GCA_040006895.1 Casimicrobiaceae bacterium
CCAGAGGGCGCCTCGGTAGGCCTGTCTCTTCCGACCGCGCCCATCGACGGCGCGGTTCGGGCCTCCAGATACGCGAAGGTCAGGGAAGCGTGCTGCGCGGTGAGGCGGGCAGTGGCGGTGAGGTCGTCGATGGCCGCTTCAACTGCGCGCTGGCGGCTCATGGCGATTTCGTATCCGGCAAACGCGCCGATCGCTCCGGCCGCCACAGCCCAGAAGGCCAGATGGTGGAAGAGCACCCGAGACGTGCGGCGGAGTTCGCTGCGGTCCATGCGGGCAAGATGGCAAGCAGCGTGCCAGCCCTTTGACCTATATAAAACAGTGCATTACACCACTGACCTCTACGGATTTCCGCCATTTCCCGGCACTTGTGGCCGACAACCGACGCGCGTCAGAGGCGCTCCGCGACCCATGCCTGAACGCTGGCAAGCGCTGCGGGAAGCTGTGCCGGGTCCGTGCCTCCGGCCTGCGCCATGTCGGGCCGTCCGCCACCCTTGCCGCCGACCTGCCTCGCCACGTGGTTGACGAGCTCGCCCGCCTTCACCTTGTCCGTCAGCTCCGGCGTCACGCCGGCGATCAGCGTGACCTTGCCCTCGGTAACCGTGCCGAGCACGATGGCCGCGTGCTTCAGCTTGTCCTTGAGCTTGTCCAGCGTCTCGCGCAGCGCCTTGACATCGGCACCATCGAGCGCCACCGCGAGCACCTTGATGCCCTTGACATCGATGGCAGCACCCGCAAGATCGTCGCCCCGGGACGCCGCAACGCGGCCCTTCAGTCGCGCGAGCTCGCGCTCGGTGGCGCGCGCGCTCTCCATCAGCTGGGCGACCCGCGTCTCGATCTCCGCGACTGGCGCCTTTAGAACCGAAGCCGCGGCGGCCAGCGTGCTTTCCTGCGCCTGGACCCACGCGAGAGCGTTGTCCCCGGTGACCGCCTCGACGCGACGAATGCCCGCTGCGACCCCGCTCTCCGAGACGATCTTGAAAAAGCCGATATCGCCGGTGCGCGCGACGTGGGTGCCCCCGCAAAGCTCGCGGGACGTGCCGATGGAAAGCACCCGGACCTCGTCGCCGTACTTCTCGCCGAACAGCGCCATGGCGCCGTGCTCGATGGCGGCGTCGTAGGCCATGAGGCGGGAGTCGGTGGCTTCGTTGGCGAGGATCTCGCGATTGACGATGACTTCCACCCTGCGGATCTGGTCGTCGGTGACCGGGGCATTATGGGAAAAGTCAAACCGGGTCTTGTCCGGATCGACGAGCGAGCCCTTTTGCTGCACGTGCGTCCCCAGCACCTCCCGCAATGCCTTGTGCATGAGATGGGTGGCGGAATGGTTGCGCATGGTGCGCGCCCGCGCGGCGTGATCGACCTGCGCTGCCACCGTATCGCCGACGCGCAGCTCGCCCTGGACCAACTCCCCGTGGTGGCCGAACACGTCAGCCTGGACCTTCTGGGTGTCGTCGACGCGAAACAGGGCCAGGCATACGCCGGCCTTCGAGAGCTCGCCGCGATCGCCGACCTGGCCGCCGGATTCCGCGTAGAACGGGGTTTCCCCGAGCACCACCACACCGTTCTCGCCGCCCGCCAGGGAATCGACCGGTGTGCCGTCCTTGTAGAGCGAGATGACCCGCGACTCGTGGCTGAGCAGATCGTAGCCGCGAAACCGGGTCTTCTGGCCCGCGTAGGCGAGCTTGTCCCCCATCTTGAACTGACTCGCCGCACGCGCCCGCTGGCGCTGTGCTTCCATGGCGCGGTCGAAGCCCTCCTGATCGACGACGACCTTGCGCTCGCGACAGATGTCCGCGGTGAGGTCGAGGGGAAAGCCGAAGGTGTCGTAGAGGGCGAAGGCGGTCGCGCCATCGAGCGTCGAAGCGCCCTTGCCCAACGCCTGCTCGAGCATCTTCATGCCGTTCTCGAGGGTTTCGCCGAAGCGCTCCTCCTCGGCCGCGATGACCTCCGCCACCCGGGCCTTGTCGCGCCGCAATTCCGGATAGGCTTCGCCCATCGTGCGATCGAGATCGTCGACCAGCCGATGGAAGAACGGCTTCTTTTGCCCGAGCTGATAGCCATGGCGGATGGCGCGGCGGATGATCCGGCGCAGCACGTAGCCACGTCCCTCATTCCCTGGAATCACCCCGTCCACGATCAGGAAGGCGCATGCACGGATGTGATCGGCGATCACTCGCAAGCTCGGGTTCTGCGGGTCCTTGGCGCCTGTCTCGCGCATGGCAGCGCGGATCAACTCCTGGAACAGGTCAATCTCGTAGTTCGAGTGCACGCCCTGGAGAACGGCAGCGAGACGCTCGAGCCCCATGCCCGTGTCCACCGACGGTTTCGGCAGGGGATGCATCGTCCCCCTGTCGTCGCGGTTGAACTGCATGAAGACGAGGTTCCAGATCTCGATATAGCGGTCGCCGTCGGCGTCCGCCGAGCCCGGCGGGCCACCCCAGACGTCCGGGCCATGGTCGTAAAAGATCTCTGAGCATGGCCCGCACGGGCCGGTATCCGCCATCTGCCAGAAATTGTCGCTGGCGTACTTCGCGCCCTTGTTGTCGCCGATGCGAACGCAGCGATCCTCGGGAACGCCGATCTCCTTGGTCCAGATGTCGAACGCCTCGTCGTCGTCGCTGTAGACCGTGGTCCAGAGCTTGTCGGGGGGGAGCCTGTACACCTCGGTCAGCAGCGTCCAGGCGAATCGGATCGCATCGCGCTTGAAGTAGTCGCCGAAACTGAAGTTGCCCAGCATCTCGAAAAACGTGTGATGCCGCGCCGTGTAGCCGACGTTCTCGAGATCGTTGTGCTTGCCACCGGCACGCACGCTCCGCTGCGAGGACGTAGCGCGGTTGTAGGGGCGCTTTTCGGCGCCAAGGAAGACGTCCTTGAACTGCACCATGCCCGAATTCACGAACAGCAGCGTGGGGTCGTTGGCCGGGACGAGCGAGGACGACGGCACGACGGTGTGCCCCCTGTCGGCAAAGAACTGCAGGAACTTGGTGCGGATCTCAGAGGCTTTCATGGTGCTTCCCAGCGAGGCAGGTGTCTTGGGGCGGCGGCGCGACGTGCGCGGCTCGAGCCGAGCAAAGCTGCTGATTTTACGCGGGAATGCGCGCAGGCGCCACGCGTGGCCGCGTTCCATCGGCGTGGGGTCACGTCTGGGTGTCGTCGTCCTCGTGTCCCGCGGATTCATCCCCGCGCGCACCCACCTCGCGTAACAGCCGGAAGATCGCCGCCAGCGCAAACCCGCGGCTTTGCAGGAAGCGAATCTGGCGGGACTTCTCCCGATTGCCATGCGCAGGCGTTCCGAAACGACGCTGCCACAACGCGCGCATGGCCTCGGTGTCGTCGACCGGCACCTCGGCGAGCGCGGCGGCAATGGTCTCCGCGTCCACGCCCTGGCCCTTCAACGTCCCGGTGATGGCCCGCCGGCTATGCGTGCCCTGCTTGCGGTTGACCAGCGCCTGGGCGTAACGGGCATCGGAGAGAAGACCGCTCGCGACGAGCTCGTCGAGCAGCGCGTCGACCTCGGCGGGTGTCGGCCCGTCGTCGCGCCGGTATCCGCCAAGGAGTCGCGCACGCAAATCGGCACGACCGTACTCGCGTCGCGCCAGGCAGGCGATGGCCCGACTCTTGAGGGTACGCGGCAGGCGGTTCATCGTATGCCCCGCCGCAGCCGCGCCGGGGCGCCAACGTCACCACCCCTCCCCCGGTCGGACGCCAGGAGCGTCGTGCCGACCAGGCGTCGAGCGCACCCGGACGGCGTACGCACCCCAGCCGATTGCGCCAACGGCAGGGGCAAGGGCGACTAGGCGGAAGCAGGAGCCGGAGCCGGCTCGCCTCGCGCTCGCAAGGCGCCCGGCACGGGCACGCCAACGGTCTCGCGGATGCGCAATTCGATCTCCTGCGCGGTCGCCGGATGCTCGCGCAGGTATTCGCGCGCGTTGTCCTTGCCCTGCCCGATCTTGTCGCCGTTGTAGGCGTACCACGCGCCCGACTTGTCGACGATGTCATGGATGACGCCGAGCTCGAGGATCTCGCCTTCCCGCGAGATGCCTTCGCCGTAGAGGATGTCGAACAGGGCCTCGCGGAATGGCGGGGCGACCTTGTTTTTCACCACCTTGACGCGGGTCTCGTTACCGATGACCTCCTCGGCTTTCTTGATCGCACCGATCCGACGAATGTCCAGACGGACCGAGGCGTAGAATTTGAGGGCATTGCCGCCGGTGGTAGTCTCGGGATTGCCGAACATCACGCCGATCTTCATCCGGATCTGGTTGATGAAGATGACCAGCGTATTCGCCCGCTTGATATTGGCCGTGAGCTTGCGCAACGCCTGACTCATCAAGCGGGCCTGCAGGCCGGGGAGCTGGTCGCCCATCTCGCCTTCTATTTCCGCCTTCGGCACGAGCGCGGCGACCGAGTCGATGACGATGATGTCAACCCCGCCGGAACGCACCAGCATGTCGGCGATCTCGAGGCCCTGCTCGCCGGTATCGGGCTGGGAGATCAAAAGTTCGCCGACGTCGACGCCGAGCTTGCCGGCGTAGACCGGATCGAGCGCGTTCTCGGCGTCGATGTAGGCGGCCGTCCCCCCGGCTTTTTGGACCTGCGCCACCACCTGCAGGCACAACGTCGTCTTGCCCGACGATTCCGGCCCGTAGATCTCGACCACGCGGCCGCGAGGCAACCCGCCGACGCCGAGGGCGATATCGAGGCCGAGCGAGCCCGTCGACACCACCTGCAGGTCGTTCTGCACCTGGGACTCTCCCATGCGCATGATGGAGCCCTTGCCGAATTGCTTCTCGATCTGTTGCAGCGCGGCGGCGAGCGCTTTGCCTTTGTTCTCGTCCATGGAATTCCTAGAGCAGTGAGACCGCGATGCGGTCGTGAGCCGGATGGATCGGGGCGTTCAGGGAGTCCGGGCGGTGCAGAATGAGCGTTGGTACAGCGCGTCCCGGGCAGCATATTCTGGGAACACGTTCTGGACACTGACGGCACGATCCGACGGCACGATCCGACGTCACGATCCGACATCACGATCCTACATATCGGGTCCTGGAATGGCCCCTCATGCGAAGAATTATGGCATAGAACGATCGTTCGATGGAATGGGCCAAATGGCCGATGGGCTCGCTTTTCGAGGCAGGTGTTGCAAACCTGCCCGTCGCCGGCTCTAGCTTTCTTCTGTGAGCCCGAGAAGCCCCTCGAGCGCGACCGTCACGCTGGCGGCGCGCACGGCGGCGCGGTCGCCCGGAAAATAGCGGGTGGCGACCACCGGGGCACCTTCGCGCCGGACCCAGGCGAAGCAAACGGTCCCCACGGGCTTGTCGGCTGTGCCGCCCCCGGGCCCCGCGACGCCGGTGACGGCCACGGCCACGTCGGCGCGGCTACGCGCGATCGCCCCCGTCACCATCGCCGCGGCGGTCGCCTGGCTCACCGCCCCATGCGCGGCGATGAGCGCCGTCGGCACGCCGAGCATTTCCTCCTTGGCGACGTTGGAGTAGGTGACGAAGCCGCGCTCGAACCAGGCCGAGCTTCCGGCCACCGCCGTGAGCGCCGCCGCGACGAGTCCGCCGGTGCACGATTCGGCCGTGCTCGCGCTCCAGCCGCGCGCCGCCAGACGCGCGCCGAGGTGCGCTGCAGCGTCGAG
>JBDTWB010000239.1:0-5631 GCA_040006895.1 Casimicrobiaceae bacterium
GCCGTGAGACCGCCGAAGCGTCGCCCGAAGGCGTCATCGACGGGCGGCAGCGCGCCGTTCGGACCTTCGAGGGTCGTCGCCAGGTGGCGTTCGGCGCCGGCAAGCGTCACCCGGTAGACGTCGCGGCAAAGCGCTGCGGCTGCATTCCCCGGCCAGTCGAGCGGCAGCAGCGCCGCGGGCAGCTGCGGGTCGCGCAAGAGCGTGCGGCGGTAAGCGTGGATGAGGAGTGTGCGCACCGCGAAGCATTGACCCGGATCGCGGGCATCGGCGGGGTCGTGACGTAAACGCTCGACGACGTTGCCGAAGCGCAGCAGGAAGGCGCGGTATTCCGCCGCGATCGCGGCGAGGTCCCACGCTTTGCCGACCGCCGCATGCAACGATTGGCAACCGGCCCGCGGATCGTCCCGTGCTCGGACCGCAATGATCCGGTCATCGACCCCGAGCGCTGCGGCAATCCTGGCGACGGCGCTCTCCAAGCGCGCCGGCCGTCCGAAGACCCCGGGGCCCATGGTCCCGAAGCCTTCCCACGAAAGCTCAGCCTGCAGGCTGCGCCGCTGCGCGGCCGACAGGCCATCGGCGATCACGAGCTCCCACGCCTCGTCCCACGTCGGTTCGACCGATGCGTAGATGCGGCGGTAGGCCGGCTCGAAACGCCGACCGCCTTCGCGGGTGAGGCGGTAGAGGCTGCGCCGTCCGATCGGTGTGGACGCGAGCCAGCCTTCCTTGGCCAGCCGGAAGACGCTGGTGCGTACCAGCCGCTCCGAGACCCGCAACCGGGCCAGCAGCGCAATGAGTCCGGACAGCATCACCGCGCCACCATGCGGCGCGATGGCATCGCCCCAGACGGTGATCACGAGCGACTTGGCGCGTGGCGGATGCCGGGTGAGCTCGCGCGCGATCCAGATCCGCACGGCCGGATCCGGATGGCGGTCGGGCAGTCCAGTCGCGTCACGGGGGTCAGGGGCGCTCATCACTCGATTCGGGCGGGGCCCCAGCCCGGCCGCAGGGCGCGATCGGCATCCGCAACGGCTCCAGGCGAGCCTCCGCAATCATGATACAAATTTTGCACGAATGCTGCAAAAAGTGTATCGTTTCCATGGAACCCGGAGACTGCGGAGGAGACTGCGTATGTATGCCCAGCTCGTCGATACGGGCCTCGCAAAGGTACAGGCTGCCGAGGATCTCGGTCCGGCCGAGGCCGCCTTCCAGGCGCGCGTCGACGCCGACGTGCGCATCGAGCCCAAGGACTGGATGCCTGAAGCCTACCGTCGCACGCTCGTCCGGCAGATCTCGCAGCACGCCCATTCCGAAATCGTCGGCATGCTGCCGGAAGGCAACTGGCTGACCCGCGCCCCCACGCTGAAGCGCAAGGCCATCCTGATGGCCAAGATCCAGGACGAGGCCGGGCACGGGCTGTATCTCTATTCCGCAGCCGAGACGCTGGGTGTCTCGCGCGACCAGTTGACCGAAGACCTCCTGGCGGGCCGCGCCAAATATTCGAGCATCTTCAACTATCCGACGCTCACGTGGGCCGACATCGGTGCGGTCGGATGGCTCGTCGATGGTGCGGCGATCATGAACCAGATTCCGATCTGCCGGTGCTCGTACGGGCCTTACGCCCGGGCGATGGTGCGCATCTGCAAGGAGGAGAGCTTCCACCAGCGCCAGGGCTACGACATCATGCTCGCGCTGTGTCGCGGCACCACGGAGCAGAAGGCCATGGCCCAGGATGCCTTGAATCGCTGGTGGTGGCCTTCGGTGATGATGTTCGGGCCGTCCGACGCGGAAAGCGTGCACAGCGCCCAGTCGGCGCGCTGGAAGATCAAGCTTCTCTCCAACGACGAGCTTCGCCAGCGCTTCGTCGACCAGACCGTGCCGCAGGCCGAGTACCTCGGACTCACCATGCCTGATCCGGAGCTCGCCTGGGACGACGAGACCCAGCACTACCGGTTCGGCGCGATCGATTGGGCCGAGTTCTACGAGGTCATCAAGGGCAACGGTCCCTGCAACCGCGAGCGCCTGCAAGCCCGGCGCGACGCCTGGACGGATGGCGCCTGGGTGCGCGAGGCGGCCATGGCGCACGCCGGGAAGCGTGCCGCCAAGGCGGCCTAGCCGGTTAATGGGGTCAGATCAAGTTAGCCGGTTAATGGGGTCAGATCAAGTTATCGACGGCTAATGGGGTCAGACCAAGTTATCCATGCGAGCCGGTTAATGGCGACGACGGCTAATGGGGTCAGACCAAGTTATCCATGCGAGCCATCGGGTCAGGTCCGGGATCAGAGGCGTGACGCTGACCTTCGCATGCAGCGCCTTTGCCTACCGCGCAATGCGAGGGCGACACCATGCAATCGATAGCCTGCATTCCGCGCAGCGGATCCGGATAACTTGATCTGACCCCACTGGATCGAGGACGATGGCGATGAACGAGTGGCCGCTCTGGGAAGTCTTCATTCGCAGCCAGCATGGGCTCGCGCACAAGCATGTCGGCAGCCTGCATGCATCGGACCCGGAAATGGCGATCCGCAATGCCCGCGACGTCTACACCCGGCGCAACGAAGGCGTGTCGATCTGGGTGGTCAGGGCCGGCGACATCGTGGCCTCGAGCCCGGGGGACAAGGAAGCCCTGTTTGAGCCGGCCCGGAGCAAGGTCTATCGGCATCCCACGTTTTTCCCGATGCCCGATGAAGTGAAGCACCTCTAGCGGAGAGCGGGCGTGGCGCGCGATGCCTTGCTGTTCGACTATCTCCTCCGGCTCGCCGATTCGCCGCTGATCCTCGCTCAGCGTCTCGGCGAGTGGGTGGGCCGGGGTCCGATTCTCGAGGAAGACATGGCGCTCGCCAACGTCGGCCTCGACCTGCTCGGCCAGGCGCGGTTGTGGCTCGGCCGTGCCGGCGAGGTCGATACCCAGGACGACACCCCGGGTCGCGACGAGGACCAGCTCGCGTTCCTGCGCGACGCCAGCGACTTTCGCAACCTGTTGATCGTCGAGCTGCCCAACGGCAACTTTGCCGACACGATCGTGCGCCAGTACCTCTTCGACGCCTGGCACGCGCTCGCCCTGGGCGGACTCGCGCGATCGGCCGACGCGGGCATCGCCGCGATTGCCGCCAAGGCCGTGAAGGAAGTCACCTATCACGTCGAGCGCTCGGGCGACTGGGTGATCCGCCTCGGCGACGGCACCGACGTGTCGCACGCCAAGGCGCAGGCGGCGCTCGATGCGTTGTGGCCCTACACCGGCGAGATGTTCATGGTCGATGCGGTCGATCACGCCCTGCTCGACGCTGGCGTCGGCATCGACCTCGAGGCGCTGCAGCAGCCATGGCGCAGTGCGGTCGAGCCGGTGCTCGGCGAGGCGACGCTGGCGATCCCGGCCGCGACGTTCATGCAGGGCAGCCGCGGCCGCGGTGGCAAGCAAGGGGTGCACACCGAGCATCTGGGCCACCTCCTGCCGGAAATGCAGATCCTGCAGCGCACCTATCCGGGAGCGCAGTGGTGAGCCTCGCGCCGGCCGCGCTCGCCAGCGGACAGGATCGCGCTCCGGCATCCCGGCATCCCTCGATGGGCGCGATCTGGTCGGCGCTCGCGGGGGTCGCCGATCCCGAGATTCCGGTCGTGTCCGTGGTCGACCTCGGCATCGTGCGCAGGGTCGGTTGGGACCCGGATGCGGCCGCACGCCTGGTGGTGCAGGTCACGCCGACGTACTCGGGTTGTCCGGCGACCGACCTCATCAACGCCGAGATCCGCGCCGCGCTCGCGGCGATCGGGGTCGCCGACGTGCGGATCGACATGGTGCTGAGCCCGCCATGGACGACGGCGTGCCTGACGCCGACCGGCCAGCGGCAGCTCCTGGCCTACGGTATAGCCCCGCCGGGAGCGGCCAGGCCGGCCTCGCATGCCCGGGTGGATGTCGCGGGCATCAGCCCGCTGCGCCGTGCCGGCATCGCGGTGTCCTGTCCACGCTGCGGGTCGGAGGACACTGCGCTCGTCGCCCAGTTCGGCTCGACCGCCTGCAAGGCGCAGTATCGCTGCCGCGCGTGCCTCGAGCCGTTCGACTTCTTCAAGCCGATCTAGCACCGGATGAGCCGCTTCCATCCTCTCAAGATCGGCCGCGTCGATCGCGAAACCCGCGATGCGGTGGCTGTGACCTTCGAAGTGCCCGCCGAACTCGAGCAGAACTTCCGCTTCGCTCCGGGCCAGCACCTCACGTTGCGAACCCGGATCGGCGACGAGGAGGTGCGGCGGTCCTATTCCCTGTGCGCACCGGTCCACGACGGACGGCTGCGCATCGCCATCAAGCGCAATCCCGGGGGCGTGTTCTCGAACTGGGCCAACGACACGCTGCGGCCGGGCGCGACGCTCGAGGTGCTGCCGCCGCTCGGCCATTTCCACCTGCCGCTCGATGCCGCGCATCGCCTGCACTACCTCGCCTTCGCCGCAGGCAGCGGCATCACCCCGGTGCTGTCGATCATCGCCACCACCCTCGCTGCGGAACCGCACAGCCGCTTCACACTGGTCTACGGCAACCGCGCATCCGCCACCGTGATGTTTCGCGAGGAGCTCGCCGCTCTGAAGGACATTTACCTCGAACGCTTCAACCTCGTGCACGTGCTGTCGCGCGAGGCGCAGGACATTCCGCTTTTCCACGGCCGCATCGATCGGGAGAAAGTGGCCGCGCTCGTCGCCCAGTGGATCCGCATCGACGACGTCGACGCCGTGTTCGTCTGCGGTCCGGAAGGCATGATGAGCGACGTGCGCGCGGCGCTGGTCGCAGCGGGATTCCCCGACGCAAAAATCCGCATGGAGCGCTTCGCCACCAGCGTGCCGAAACAGACCCACACCGCCCATGCCGCGCCCACGCCGGGGCACACGCGATGCGAGGTGACGGTGGTGCTCGACGGCATGACGCGGAGCTTTCCCCTCGAGAAATCCTCGGAAAGCATCCTCGAGGCCGGGCTCAGGGCCGGCATCGAGCTGCCGTACTCGTGCCAGTCGGGCGTGTGCTCGACGTGCCGCGCCAAGCTCGTGACTGGCGAGGTCGACATGGATGCGAACTTCGCCCTGGAAGACTACGAGGTCGCGCGCGGTTTCGTGCTCACCTGCCAGAGCTACGCGGTCACCGATGCCGTGACCGTCGATTACGATCAAACGGCCTAGCGTCCCGAAGCGGAATTCGCACCGCCGCAGCCATGGCAAGGTTATTCAACGAACTACCGATTCGGGACACTCGCGGCCGTCCGGGCGGTCGCGCGCGGCGTGCTAAAGTTTGCCGTCTGATTTCGATTTGGCCGCACGCATTTTCCGCAGGAGTTGCCCGTGTCCTTTCCCCTGTTCGAGAAGCACCGCGCCATGCTCGACCGTGCGCTCACCGCAATCGCCGAACGCGGTTACTGGACGCCGTATCCGGAGTCGCCGAGCCCGCGCAATTACGGTGAAGGCGCGGTGGAGGCGGGCAAGGCTGCGTTCGACGCGCTGCTCGACAAGCCGTTCGAGCTTGACCAGCCGGGCGGCGTCGGCACCGTGGGTAGCGAGCGCTCACCGTACGGCTTCGCGCTCGGTGTTCGCTATCCGAAGACCGATCTCGACGTGCTGTTCGGCGCGATCGGCAAGGCGCAGGAGGGCTGGCGCAAGGCA
>JBDTWB010000240.1:0-5570 GCA_040006895.1 Casimicrobiaceae bacterium
ACCATCGCCGACCTGCGTGGCCCCCGCCGGCACCGCATCGTCGACCCAGACGGTGGCGGTGAACACCACGGCGATGAAGTCCTGGGCTGATTGGCTTGCGGTGACATTGCTGTAGGCGCGCGACGGTGGGTTGAAGCTGTAGCCGCTCGCGGCCGGGGTGATGCTGCCGGACCAGCCCTGCGGCACGGTGCAGGCGAAGCTGCCGGCGGCATTGCTGGTGGTGCAGCTCGCGCCGCTGGCGGTGAAGCCGACGTTGGCGAGCGCGCCGCCGCCGCTCAGGGTCACGGTGCCGCTGACCTGATAGGTGGGTAGCACTGAGGCGGCGTAGTTCTGGCCGGACACGCTGGCGGTGACATTGCTGTAGCTCGCGCTGAGCGGATTGAAGCTGTAGCCGCTCAGCGCCGGAGTGATCGTGCCGGACCAGCCCTGCGGCACGGTGCAGGTGTAGCTGCCAGCGGCATTGCTGGTGGTGCAGGTCGCGCCGCTGGCGGTGAAGTTGACGTTGGCGAGCGCGCCGCCGCCGCTCAGGGTCACCGTGCCGCTGAGCTGGAAGGTTGGCAGTGGTGGTGGCGAGGCCTTGCCGGCGTAGTCCCATGTCGCGCGGCCGTTGTAGAGGGTGAAGGCCATGCCGTTGAGGGTGCGGCCTTCGAGGCCGACCTGGGCGGCGGGGACTTCCAGGCGGACCCACTGGCCGGTGGGTGGCAGCGGACCCATGGCGCGGCGGCTGATGCTGCCGTCGATTCCCCAGGGGAGGAGATTGGCGCCCCAGTAGGCGCGATGTTCCCAGGTGCCGTCGTTCCACTGCAGCATGACCTCGCTGGGTGGGTTGGTCGGGTCGAGATAGACGTAGGCGAACAGGGTGTCGCCGGTGGCGATGTTGAGGGTGGTAGTGGCGTTGTAGAAGTAATGCTGGTGCGTGCCGCTGGCCAGGGCCGACTGGTGGGCGAGGCTGCCGGCGTAGGGCGCCGGGTTGCTGCTGACCCAGTTCCAGCCGCCACCATCGCCGACCTGCGTGGCCCCCGCCGGCACCGCATCGTCGACCCAGATGGTGGCGGTGAACACCACGGCGGTGAAGTCCTGGGCCGATTGACTCGCGGTGACATTGCTGTAGGCGCGCGACGGTGGGTTGAAGCTGTAGCCGCTCGCTGCCGGGGTGATGCTGCCGGACCAGCCCTGGGGCACGGTGCAGGCGTAGCTGCCGGCGGCATTGCTGGTGGTGCAGCTCGCGCCGCTGGCGGTGAAGCCGACGTTGGCGAGCGCGCCGCCGCCGCTCAGGGTCACGGTGCCGCTGACCTGATAGGTGGGTAGCACTGAGGCGGCGTAGTTCTGGCCGGACACGCTGGCGGTGACATTGCTGTAGCTCGCGCTGAGCGGATTGAAGCTGTAGCCGCTCAGCGCCGGAGTGATCGTGCCGGACCAGCCCTGCGGCACGGTGCAGGTGTAGCTGCCAGCGGCATTGCTGGTGGTGCAGGTCGCGCCGCTGGCGGTGAAGTTGACGTTGGCGAGCGCGCCGCCGCCGCTCAGGGTCACCGTGCCGCTGAGCTGGAAGGTTGGCAGTGGTGGTGGCGAGGCCTTGCCGGCGTAGTCCCATGTCGCGCGGCCGTTGTAGAGGGTGAAGGCCATGCCGTTGAGGGTGCGGCCTTCGAGGCCGACCTGGGCGGCGGGGACTTCCAGGCGGACCCACTGGCCGGTGGGTGGCAGCGGACCCATGGCGCGGCGGCTGATGCTGCCGTCGATTCCCCAGGGGAGGAGATTGGCGCCCCAGTAGGCGCGATGTTCCCAGGTGCCGTCGTTCCACTGCAGCATGACCTCGCTGGGTGGGTTGGTCGGGTCGAGATAGACGTAGGCGAACAGGGTGTCGCCGGTGGCGATGTTGAGGGTGGTAGTGGCGTTGTAGAAGTAATGCTGGTGCGTGCCGCTGGCCAGGGCCGACTGGTGGGCGAGGCTGCCGGCGTAGGGCGCCGGGTTGCTGCTGACCCAGTTCCAGCCGCCACCATCGCCGACCTGCGTGGCCCCCGCCGGCACCGCATCGTCGACCCAGACGGTGCTGACTGTCGCGGGGGTGATGGATTGCGCAAGCGCCGCGCTGACCGATCCTGCATTCGTGGAATCGCCACTATAGTTTGCGACGATGCTGTGGGTGCCGACCGCGAGTGCGTTGGTCGAACACGCTGCGGCTCTGCTGTTGCCGCTGCCGGTGATCGGTACCGTGGCGCAGTTGGCGATCGCATTCGGGCCATCGCTGAAGCTCACGTTTCCGGTCGGCGCCGCTCCGGTCACGGTCGCCGTGAACGTCACATTGGCGCCGACCACCGCAGGATTGCTCGAGCTCGCGAGGGCCGTGCTGGTCGCATTGGCATTGATCACCTGCGACAGCGCGCTGCTGCTCGAGGGCAGATTGCCGGCATCCCCGCCATAATCGGCGCGAATGCTGTGCACGCCGACGGCGAGCGAGCTGATGGTGCATGACGCCGTCCTGCTATTGCCCGTGCCGATGACGGTGACGGCACTGCAGCCCGGCAGCGAACTGCCGCTTTCGCTGAAATTCACCGCACCCGTCGGCGCCGCACCGGTCACGGTCGCGGTAAACGTCACGCTGGACCCGGCAGGTGCGGGGCTGCCGGACGTTGCCAGGCTCGTGGTCGACGCGACGGCGCCGGGCAGGGCCGCCATGACGGCGGCGCCTGCATCGATGATTCCCGCACCGCATAGCGCGGTCGTGCAGTCGCGTGCCGTACCGGTCGGAAAGGTGCGTGCGGTGCTCTGCACCTTGGCGATGAGTTGCGACGGCGTCAGGGACGGATTGACCGAAAGCATCAGGGATGCGACGCCGGCGACGTGCGGCGTCGCCATGCTCGTCCCCTGGTAGCCCGCGTACACATAACCATTCGGATTGGGCGACGTCGTGCCGTTGTTGAGGGTCGACAGGACATATTGACCATCAGCGCCCCCAGGTGCCGAGATCTCGACCAGTGCACCATAATTGCTGTAAGACGCACGTTGCCCGGCGCGGCCGGTGGCGCCCACCGTGATGACGCCATTGCAGTTGCCCGGTGCGGATTCGACGGCCGGCCGATTGCTGTTCCCCGCGGCCACCACCACGACGGCATTCGTCGCCAGCGCGTCGTTGATGGCCGCTTGCGACGTGGCGTCGCAGCCGCAGTTCTGGCCATTGGCGTCGCACGCGTAGCCGCCCATGCTGAGGTTGAGCACGCGCGCGGGATTGGGATTGTTCGGAATCCCGGGGACGGGGATGCCGACCGACCAGCGGATTGCATCGGCGATGTCGGAGATGTACCCCCCGCATTTGCCCAGGACCCGGGCGGGCAGGATCGCGCTCACCGGGTTGACCCCGGCGACACCCGCACCGTTGTTGGTGGCCGCGCCGATCGTGCCCGCGACATGGGTGCCGTGGAAGGAACTGTTCGACGCACCGCAACCCTTGAAATAACCCGAGGCGTTCTCGGCGGACGTGATCCAGTCTCCGGGATCCGAAGCGTCGGCATCGCGGCCGTCGCCGTCGTTGGCGACCAGCGGGTCGCCGATGAAGTCGTATCCTGGCGCAAAACGACCGGTGAGATCCGGATGCCCGGGCAGCACGCCCGTGTCGATGACCGAAACGACGATGCTGGTGGATCCGGTGGTGAGATCCCACGCCGGCGGCAGGTTGATCCCGCCCACTTCTGCGGGCGGACTCTGGTAGTGCCACTGGCTGCCGTACAGCGGATCGTTCGGGACCATCACCGGGAAGCGCAATGCGTCGGGCTCGGCGATCTCGATGGTGGGATCGCTCTCGAGGAGGCGCGCGAGCAGCCGCGCCTGGCCGGGTGGCAGGATTTGGAAGAGCCGAACGACGAATGCGCCTCCCGACATCGCGCGTTCGCGCGTGACGGGCTGGCCGAGAAGCACCGCGAGGCGGTCGAGCAGGACCTGGGGCAGCGGCTCGTTGCGTTGGGCACCACCCGACACGGCGGCATCCTTGAACTTGACGATCATCCGCCGCACCGACGGTGCCTGCGGGTCGGCCTTGGCCGGGGTATCCAGCCGGGCGACGCGTGCGGACGGGGGCTCGTTGACGCGGGCGTAGAGAACGTTCGGGTCCAGCCGCAGCCGATTGATGGCGGCGCGCGCCTGGTCGAGCGGAAACGGCGTTACGAATCGATAGACGAAGCCGCCATCGCGGGTCCGGGCAACGTCGCTGACCTCGGTCTGCAGCGCGGAGAACATCGCCGTCCGGGTGGACGCCGGGATCGAGGCAGCGCCTGCAAGGACGCTGTCGCGCCACTTGACGGTGATCGTGTCGACGACGGTTTCCGCCGCAAGCACCGGTACGGCGAGCGCCGCGAGACTCGCACCGAACACGGCCGTGACGAGCCAACGCAGCACCGCACACGCGAGCCGGGACGCGGCGTGTGCGCAGGACCGCCGGTCGGTGTCGCCTTGCACGTTGCGCGTACCTGCCATGCGTGCTTCTCTCCTGAAGCGGTGCCGGCGATTGCCCACCGGCGTCCATTGGCCCGCGAAAGGATCGGCGCGTTGCCGTTGAACGGGGGAACCTTACCGCAAATCCGTGGCCGCTGCGACGTCATCCGGCTGCCTTCTCACGAGCGCTTCGCGCGGGCATTCGTCGCCGGGCTCGAACGTGTCGCGTCGTCCCCTCCCAACAGAAGGTCAATTTGGTACGGCGTCTCTCGCGGTAGAGTTGCGCGGACCGCTTACGCCGTGCTGAAAACGCGCGATGTCGTATGCCACAACGGCACGACGCCATCACTGTTCAGCACGAACCGTGCGCTATCCTGAAGATGGTCGCCGGCGTCCTCGATGGGGATGGGACCAACGCACGGATGTAACCGCACGAGCCTCATCGGTCATCACCGCTGGAACAGCAGCCTCGTTCCCACCAGCGCCAGCGTCACGGCGATGGCACCGCGAACGTACTTGCCGTTCAGGCGCGTGCTGAGCAGCGCGCCCAGCACGCACCAGCGTCAAAACGGACGTGGGCATTGCTGCCCGACGCGAGCCGCCGCTGCACGAGCCAGTCGATGGCCCCCCGCGCGCCATGCACCAGGACGCCAGCGGATTTGGTCAGGCCCGCAAACAGCAGGTCGGTGCCGATGGCGGTCTGCGGCGCGACGCCGAATCCCAGCACGAGCAGCGGTGTCATCAGCACGCCGCCGCCGACCTCGGTCAACCCGACCAGGGTGCCGACCAGGAACCCGGCGAGCGGATCGACGAGGTTCATTCCGCAGGCACGCGGAACGACGCCTCGAACTGCCCGGCGAATCGTTGCAGCTCGCTGGCCGGAAGATGGTTGATGCCCGCAGCGCGCTTCCGGCCATTGCCACCGGGAAAGCGCCGGCAGAATTCATCGGCGGGAAGGGCTGCCGTGGGCGGCACCCGGACGCTCACCGTGTAGCCGTCCTGTTTGCCGGGAACGGCAATGGCGATCGCCGAACGTGGATGGCGCTGCGCCAGCATGTTGGCCAGCACGCCGATTGCGCGCCGTGCCCAGGCCTCGTCGGGAAGCTCGACCAGCAACGCCCCGGGAACCTCGAGCCGCGGCCGGAGCG
>JBDTWB010000241.1:0-5538 GCA_040006895.1 Casimicrobiaceae bacterium
TCGACCTTCGTCAAGTTCCACTGGCGGCCCAAGCTCGGCCTGCAGTCGACGGTGTGGGACGAGACCGTCAAGATCGCCGGCGCCGACCAGGATTTCCATCGGCGCGACATGTTCGACGCCATCCAGGCCGGCGACTTCCCGGAGTGGGAGCTCGCCGTGCAGCTCTTCACCCAGGAGGAAGCCGACGCGTTGCCGTTCGATCATCTCGATTCCACCAAGATCATTCCCGAGGAGACGGTGCCGCTCAAGGTGATCGGCCGCATGGTGCTCGATCGGTGGCCGGACAATTTCTTCGCGGAGACCGAGCAGGTCGCGTATTGCCCATCCAACGTCGTGCCGGGCATCGACTTCTCCAACGATCCCCTCCTGCAGGGACGGCTCTTCTCCTATCTCGACACGCAGCTCTCGCGACTCGGCTCGACCAACTTCCACCAGATTCCGGTGAACGCGCCCAAATGCCCGTTCGCCAATCTGCAGCGCGACGGGCACATGCAGATGGCGCAGCCGAAGGGGCGCGTCGCCTACGAGCCCAACTCGCTCTCGGACGCTTCGCCGCGCGAGGCGCCACCCCAGGGATTCCGCAGTGCCGCCGTGGAGGAGAGCGGGGAGAAGGGGCGCATCCGTGCCGAGAGCTTCGCCGATCACTACAGCCAGGCGCGGCAGTTCTATCGCAGCCAGACGGCGCACGAGCAGGCCCACATCGCGTCGGCGCTCGTGTTCGAGCTCTCCAAGGTCGAGCATCCGCACGTGCGCGAAAAAATGGTCGGCCATCTGCTGGTCATCGATCAGGACCTCGGCACGCGAGTCGCAACCGGGCTTGGCATGGCAAAGCTTCCTGCGACCGCGAAGCCGGCGTCGCCGGTGCAGGATTTCGCACCTTCGCCGGCCGTGCAGATCATCGGCAAGATGAAGGACACGCTCGCGGGACGCGCGATCGGCATCCTGGTCGCCGACGGCTCGGATGGCGCCGCAGTGGCGAAGCTCCGCAAGGCGGCCCAGTCCGCAGGCGCGACGGTCAAGATCGTTGCCCCCAAGGTAGGAGGCGCGAAACTCGCCGATGGCAGCATGCTGGCCGCAGATGGCCAACTCGCGGGGACGCCGTCGGTGCTGTTCGACGCCGTGGCGCTCGTCCTGTCCAGCGAAGGTGCAAAGATGCTGACGATGGAGAGCGCGGCGGTCGACTTCGTTCGCGACGCGTTCGGGCACCTGAAGGCGATCGCCGCCGACAAGGGCGCGCAGCCCTTGCTGGACAAGGCTGGCGTGCAGCGTGATGCCGGTGTGGTCGACGCTTCGGATCAGGGCGCATTCATCGCCGCTGCCAAGACCCGGCAGTGGGCGCGGGAAAGCAAGGTGCGAACGCTGGCCTGACACAACCGCGGCGGCGGCATCGACCGCCGCGGATCAGTACCAAGCCTGTCGAAGTGTGTCGGTGTCGCGCGGTCGCGGTGACGTCCGAGGCATGCGCGACGTTCGCGAAGCCGCCGCGGCAAAGCTCTAGACCACGAGGCTGAACAGGAAGATGCCGATCATCGCAAACACGATGGCGACCTTCACCGCAGTGCCGAGCAGCAACCCGATCCACGTGGCGACACCCACCGTGCCCGCCCGGCGCAGGTCGCGTCGGGCCATCAGCTCGCCTGCGGCGGCGCCGACCAGGGGCATGAACAGCAGGCCCCACAGACCGGTGAATACGCCGGCTACCGTGCCGATTGCCGCTCCGATGATGGCGTGCTTGCTCGCCCCGGCGCGCTTGGCCCCGAGCACGCCGGCGATGAAATCGGCAATGATCGCGATTCCGGTGAGCACTCCGACCAGCACCACGACCCAGACCGGAATGCGCGTGAACGCGTCGATCCAGGCAGCGAGCGCGATGCCCGCGAACACCAGGAGCACACCGGGCAGGGCTGGGAGGATGGTGCCGGCGACACCCACCACGATCAGCAGCGCGACGGCGACCCACAACAATGTCGTGACCACGCCGATGCCTCGCTAGCAGCGCGCCCGGCGACGCGTGGCGTGCCGGACGGTTTCAGTCGTCGTGCTTGTCGTGCCCCGCGTGCTTGTCGCCATGCTTGTCCTGCTTGCCCTTGTAGTCGTGCTTGTCCTGCTTGCCCTGCTTGTCTTTCTTATCCTTCTTGCCGTGCTTGCCGTGGTCACGATCGTACCGTGTCGCGTACACGTCCTTGTACCAGCGATCATCCACGAAGTACACCGGCCGGTCGCAGGCATGGTAGCGGCGGCAATGCTTGCTCCATTGCTTCGCATGGCCGGGTGGCACCCGCACGTAGATGGGCTCGCGGACGACCTGCGGCGCAGGAACGACCACGACCGGCTCGACGTACACGAGTTGCGGTGGCGGCATGCCCACCATGTCGAGCGGCCCGTAGAAACGCGGGTCACCCATGCGTATGGTCACCGAGACATCGGCAGCGTTAGCGGCCGAGACATGCAGCAGCACGGCGTGCGCGATCGCGGCGAGCATGCCCGCGGCGAAGGTCCTGGTGGTCATGATGAGGCTCCCGGCGTGTGGATCGTGCGCGAGGATGACGGGACAGCGCCTGGATCGGCCATCAGCCAGAATCGCCTTCGGACGTAGGGCGAACGGCGGTACGGGCCAACGCGTGCGGGTATCACAGGCGTGCCGGGCCGTCAGCGCCAATGCCGGGTGCGCATGGCGCGGCCCCCCGGTGCAGAGCGGATCGACTACCGCCGACATCGGTCAGCGCAGCGCGTCGAGATAGGCTTCGAGGCGGGCGGTCGAGAGTGCGCCGACATGACGCGCCGCGAGTTTGCCGGTGGCATCGAAAAAAAGCGTGGTCGGCAGCACGCCGTCGCCGAATCCCCGGAAAACTGCGTCCTGATCGAGCAGCACGTTGCGCAGCACGAGCGATTCCGACGCCAGGAATCGCGCCACCACCGGTGCCGGCTCGCGCTGGTCCAGGAACAGGAATGTGATGTCCCGGTGTTTTTGCGCAGCGTTCGCGAGCAGCGGCATCTCGTTCCGGCAGGGGGCGCACCACGTGGCCCAGAGGTTGACCACGATCGGCTGGCCGCGAAAGGTGGCAAGTCCTACCGTCTGGCCCCCGACCGTGTCCAGGCTCGCCTCGGGCCACTCGGCACTCTTGCCCGTGTCGTGCCACGCCTGCGCGACCCCGAAGGCGAGCCATACCAGCGACCCCGCGAGCAGGGGACGCATCAGGTCGCGGATCGCGAGGGCATGGCGCCGCGCCAGGTCGGTGGCGACGATCAGCGCCGACGCGGCGGCGGCAAACCAGGAGATTCCGCCATCCCAGATGGCCAGCGCGTCGAGCGGCGAGCCGAGATAGGCCGTGGCATGGAGCAACACGTACGTCACCCGGCCACCGATCAACGCCGCGAGCAGGGTGAGCGCCAGCGCGCGCTCGATCATGGCCCGCCGCGTGGACGGAACGATACCCACGACGACGAACACCACCAGCAACGCCGCCACGATGGCGAGACGTTCCCAGGCCAGCGCGAACGGACCGATGGTCAACACGGGCAAGGCGAACCCCTCGAGGTGCCTTGGGAACGGACGACCGCGCGCGCGGTCGATAGCCGCGGGCTCGCGCGCCCGGCCGCCGATGGTGTCGCACGTTCGGCGGTCCGCGCAGTTGCCGGAAGAATGGCATGCATGTCGTTCGGAATCATGTCACACCGACCAGCGCCGAGTTGGCGGCTTGCTGATTGGACTCGCCGCGGTCGCGTTCGTACTGCTGCTCGGGCGCGTTGCGGACGTCAGCGGCATCGTCGGCGGCGTGCTGCGACGGCGTAGGGGTGCGGGTCGGGGTGGGGGTGGGAGTGGGGGTGTTACGGGGGGCGCGGATCGCCTTCATCGCCGGCATGCTTTCTCGCCTCTTCCATCGATGTGCGGGTGACGGCGCTGCCGGAAATCCGCATCACGGTTTCCTGCCCGGGGCTGATCGTGGCCGGCCTCCTGGTCGGCGTCGCCACGCGCTCCAGCGCTGGATGCCCGAGCGGCTGGCGCCTGCGGTCTCTCCGTCGCTCGGTGCGCTCCCGGCGGCCACGGCGACGTTCATGGCTGCAGGGCTTGCAACCCTATTCGTCGTGCGGCACCTGCTCGGAGTTTCAGCGTGATCCCGGCCATCGTCTCGTTCGTGCTCGGCCTCGTCTTCGCGCAGCGATTGCGCTGCACCACTACAGCCGCGGTCGACGTCGCGAACGACTCGGCAAGCAAGCGATCGAACCGGGATGCGGCCTGCGGCTGCGACGGCGTCTTCGCTGCGCTGCGGCGTGCCCGGTCCCACGCCGCAGGCTATCCTGTTCGATTCACATGCATTGCGTCGCCGGGTCGCCATCCGGGCCACGGCGCGTGCGCCCCCAACGGAGGATGAAAGTCGATGCGTGCACCAACCAAAATCGTGATCCTCGGCGCATCGTATGGCTCGCTGCTCGGCATGAAGCTGCTGCTGGCGGGTCATACGGTGAAGCTCGTCTGTCTGCCCGCCGAGGCCGAGCTCATCAATGCCGAGGGATTCCGCGTCCGCATACCGGTACGTGGCCAGAAGGAACTGGTGGAGGTCGATTCTGGCAAGCTGTCCGGGAAGCTGTCGGCGGGCGGGCCGGATTCGGTCGAGCCGGGCGAACACGATCTCGTCGTGCTGGCCATGCAGGAACCGCAATACCGCGCCGATGCCCTACGCGCCCTGCTGCAGAAGGTTGCCAAGGCACGCGTGCCTTGCATGTCGATCATGAATATGCCGCCGCTGCCCTATCTCGCGCGGATTCCGGGATTCGACAGCAAGGCGGCCCGGCATTGCTACGCGGACCCCACCGTCTGGGATGTCTTCGATCCGACCTGCATGACCCTGTGCAGTCCCGATCCCCAGGCGTTCCGTCCGCCCGAGGAGAAGGTCAACGTCCTGCAGGTCAGCCTGCCCACCAACTTCAAGGCTGCACGCTTCGTGTCGGACCAGCATACGGCGCTGCTGCGCGCCCTTGCCGAGGACATCGAGGCCGCGCGCTTCACCACGCCCGGCGGCCCCGTGGCGCTGCCGGTGAAGCTCAAGGTGCACGACTCGGTCTTCGTGCCCCTGGCCAAATGGAGCATGCTGCTGACCGGCAACTACCGCTGCGTCCAGGAGGAGGGCATGCGTGCCATTCGCGACGCGGTGCATACCGATGTCGTGGCATCGCGGGCAGTCTACGAATGGGTCGGCCAGGTCTGCAGGGCGCACGGGGCAACCGATGCCGATCTCGTGCCTTTCGATAAGTACGCTGCCGCCGCCGAGGGCCTGGCGAAGCCATCCTCCGCAGCGCGGGCCCTTGCGGCCGGGGCCCCCAACATCGAGCGTGTCGACCGGCTGGTGCAGGCCGCGGCGGCGCAGAAGGACATGCGCTCCGATATGGTGGATGCGATCGTGCGCGTGGTGGACAGCTGGGTGGAGCGCAATCGGCGCAAGGCGGCCGTGGCCTGAATCCACGGCGCTGGCGGCGATCGTGCCCTGTCGCCGGTAGGGGGCTTATCGCTTTTGGGTGGCCGATCATCGTTGAGTGGCC
>JBDTWB010000242.1:0-5527 GCA_040006895.1 Casimicrobiaceae bacterium
CGTACACCCATACCTGGAAGGACGCGACCGGGACCGCGCAGACGGTGACCCGCACGTTCGACGAGGAAATGGAGAACTACGCCAACTGGTTCGCCTACTACCGCACGCGGATCCAGGCCGTGAAGTCGGTCACCTCGCTGGTGTTCAACGAGCTCGACGATACCTATCGGGTCGGCTTCCATACCCTGTCGAACAATCCGGCAACGTCGTTCGTCGACATCGCCGACTTCACCCCGGGCCAGAAGACGGCCTGGTGGGCTCAACTGTTCGGCATCGCCATCAAGCTCAACCAGGAGACGCCGAACCTCGATGCCATCACCCGCGTCGGCGACTACTACCTCAACGGCGGCAGTCCGCAGCTTTCCGGGTCGACCGATCCGATCATCCTGTCCTGCCAGAAGAACTGGCACATGCTGTTCACGGACGGTCTCACCAACCAGCCCAAGCTGCCCACCACCAGCGTCGGCAACGTCGACAAGACCGTGCCCGCGTTGCCGCACGCGGTCGCAGGCCTCACCACCGGCCAGCCCTGGCCGCCGCTCTACCGCGAGAATCTCACGGCGAGCAATGATTCGGCCTCGGACTACACGACCTTCTACTGGGTCACGGACCTGCGCACCAACGGCGCGGTCGGCACCGATAACGTGCCGTCTTCGAACGTCGATCCGGCGACCTGGCAGCACGTGAACTTCGCGGCCATGTCGCTCGGGACCGAAGGCAAGCTGCCCGCGGGTAGCCAGAAGACCACGGAAAGCCAGCTCGCCACGGGTGTGATGACCTGGCCGCAGCCGTATCCGAATGTCTACAAGCCGGACGAATCGGGAGTCGACGACCTCTGGCATGCCGCCATCAATGGCCGCGGTCGGTTCGTGAACGCCAAGTCCTCGGACGAGCTCAAGCTCGGCATGGGGCAGATCCTCGCCGACATCACCAACCAGGCCGGCTCGCGCGCCGGGGTGGCGTTCCAGAACGTCAACCTCTCGGGCGCCAACAAGTACATCTACCGGGTGAACTTCGAGCCCGGATGGGGCGGCAGCGTCACCAAGGTCGAGGTCGATCCCAAGGATCCGGGCTGCACCCAGAGCGACGTGACCAACGCCGTCGCCGGATGCACGGCCGTCGGCGATCCGAAGGAAATCAGCATCGCCTGGGAGGCGTCGACCCAGCTCACCAACATCGTCACGCCGTCCGTCGGCAAGCCGACCCCGTGGTTCACCGATCGCAAGATCGTGACCATGGACTCGAGTGGCAAGCCGGTACCGTTCCTTTGGGGCAATCTCTCGGCCTCGCAAAAGAACTCGTTGGCCCCGGGCAAGCCGTTGCGCGGCCAGGCAATCCTCGAGTTCCTGCGCGGCGATCGCTCCAACGAAGGGATCGAGCTTGGCCAGTTCCGCGCTCGCACCAGCCCGCTGGGCGACATCGTGGCGTCACAGGTCGCATATGTCGGAGCACCGGTCGCCTCCTACCTCGACGCCAACGACCCGGGGTACACGGCGTTCAAGAACAAGTATGCAAGCCGGGCCGCGCGGGTCTACGTGGGCGCCAACGACGGCATGCTGCACGCGTTCGACGACGCCACGGGCGACGAGACCTGGGCCTACGTTCCCCTGGGCGTGTACCGGTCAGGTGCCACCGGCCTGGGTGCGCTGTCCTACCAGGATGGCGCGCTGCCGGCGTTCCGCCACCACTACTACGTCAATTCAACACCGCGGATCGTCGATGTCGACTTCGGCGCCGGATCCGGCGACTGGCGCACGCTGCTGGTCGAAGGCCTCGGCAAGGGCGGGCGCTCGTACGTCGGCGTCGACATCACCGACCCCAGCGCCTTCACGAGCGAGACCGAGGTCGCGAAACGGATCGTGTGGGAGTTCAGCGACCCCGACATGGGCTACACCTATGGGAAGCCGATCATCACCAAGACCCACAACAGCAAGTGGGGCAGCAAGTGGGTTGCGATCGTGCCGGTCGGTTACAACAATGCCAGCGGCATCGGCAAGATCTTTTTCGTCGACGTGGCAACCGGCGCCAAGCTGATGGAAATGTCCACGGGTGTCGGCAGTGCCGCGAACCCTGCCGGCCTCGCCCACATTTCCGGCTACACCATGGATTACCGCAACCAGCTGACCGAACAGATCTACGGTGGCGACCTCTATGGCAACTTCTGGCGCTTCGACATTTCCGACAGCGATTCCACCAATTGGAAGGTGGTGAAACTCGCGCAACTCGCCGACCCGGGCGGCACGCCGCAGCCGGTGACGACGCCGCCGCAGATCGAGATCGACGTACAGAACGGCGTGGACCGCTGGGTGTTCGTCGGGACCGGCAAGCTCTATCACCAGTCGGACCTTGCCGACACCCAGGTGCAGTCGCTGTACGCGATCCGCGACGGCAGCGCGACCCAGCCGAAAAACTACGGCAAGGTGCTGGCCCGCTCCGACCTGGCGGTGGTGTCGAATGCCACAGGACTTGCGGTCAAGCCGGACACCGGCTGGTATGACGACCTGCCGCCCGGCGAGCGCATCGTAGTCCCACCGCAGGCGACCCTCTCCACTGTGGTGTACTCGGGCACGCTCCCGCAGAACGATCCGTGCCTGACGGGGCAGCCGGCGAACATCTACGCCCGCGAGTACTCCAAGGCGGCGTCGCTGCTCACCGACGACAACGGCGCGGTGGTCGAGAGCGTGTATTCCGCGGCGGGCAGCGTGGGCCTCGAAGTGCTGGCGGGCGATCCCTCCACCTTCAAGGGCGACGTGCCGACCCTGTACGTCGGGGTCACACTGGGCACGACCGGCAAGCTCAAGCTGATCAAGCTCAATCCGCCGGCCTTCGTCACGGCGCATCGCATGTCGTGGCGATTGCTGGGAGAATGATCGACCTGCCCGCCTGAACGATTCCGGAGGTTGCACGCGATCGGCAACCTCCGGCGTCCCACCGTGTCCTTGATGTAATGGCCTCCTTCGCTTCCGCTGCGCCGCTGGGCTCTTTCGCCGGCGCCCGCCCGTACGAGCGCCGGTTCACCCTCGCCCTGGCGTTTTCGGGGGCGATGCATGCCGCGATCGCCGTGGTAGCCACGGCCATTCTGACCCTGCTGCCGCCGACTCAGCCGCCCGCGGCCAGCGACCGTCCTGCGCTCATCGCAGTGCTGCAGACGGTGCAGCCGACGCCCGAGGTCGAAGTCGCCACGCCGTCAGTGGCGCCCGAGCCCGTTCGCGAGCCGCCCAGGCCCATGGCCGTACCAGTGCCCTCGCCCATGGCCGCGGCACCACCTCCCGTCGCGCCGGCCCCCGCCCGCGCCCTGCCCGCGCCGGCTCGCGGTCCGATCACTTCGACCGATGCCAACGGCAGCGTGACCATGGGCATGCTGGAAACACCCGCCCTGCTCGGACCAGGATTTGCGACCCGATTGGCCGACCGCTACCCCGGGCGTGTCGACAAGCTTCCCCGCCTGATCGGCAGCATGGTCGTGCCCTACCCGGCCGCCGCCCGTCAGGCGCACGCCAGCGCGCGCATTGCCGCGATCCTGGATGTCGACGAGCGGGGCAAGATCACCCACCTCGCCCTGGTGCCGGAGCATGCGTGGTTCGGGCCCGCCGTCACCGAAGCGTTGAAGGAGGCACGGTTCGCCCCGGCGGAGCTCGCCACCAATCCGGTGTCCTACTGGGCGATCGTCGAATTCGTGTTCGCGATCGCGCCCGGCTCGCCCGTCGCCAGCGCCGAGGGCCCGCCGCCGTCTGCTGATGGTGGCGGCCTGGCCTCGGCCGCCGCGACGGCGACCCAGAACTGAACACGGCGCCGCAAAGGCCACCGTCCCCCTTCCGTGACCGCTGCAGCGTCCGCCCCGGTCGCGCCGGGGTCGGGGTGGGGTCGGCCTCAGCCCATCAGCGGCATGTGGAAACCCGGGGCCGCGCTGCCGTCGTCGGTCCAGCGCGCCGTCACTGCCTTGGCGCGGGTGTAGAAGCGCACGCCGTCCATGCCATGCACGTGCAGGTCGCCGAACAGCGAGTTGCGCCAGCCCCCGAAGGAATAGAACGCCATCGGCACCGGGATCGGCACGTTGATCCCCACCATGCCCACCTCGACGGTTTCCTGGAAGCGCCGCGCCGCGTAGCCCGACCGCGTGAACAACGCGACCCCGTTGGCGTAGGGGTTGCGGTTCACCAGGGCGATGGCGTCCTCGAGCGATTCGACCCGCATCACCCCCAGGACCGGACCGAAGATCTCCTCCTGGTAGATGACGTGGTCGGGCGTGACATGATCGAACAGCGTCGGCCCGACGAAAAAACCGTTCTCGTAGCCGGGCACGGAGATCTCCCGCCCGTCGACGAGGATGTCGGCGCCTTCCGCGCAGCCCTTGTCGATCAATCCACGGATACGATCGCGAGCCGCCTTGGTGACCACAGGCCCCATCTCGACGCTCGCCTCGCCGCAGCCGGTGGTCACCTTCCGTGCCCGCGTCGCAAGACCCGCGACGAGCTTGTCCGCGACATCGCCCACGGCGACGATCGCCGAAATCGCCATGCAGCGCTCACCGGCTGAGCCGTAGCCCGCGCCGATCAGGGCTTCCACCGTGAACCCCAGGTCGGCGTCGGGCATGACGACGGCGTGGTTCTTCGCCCCGCCGAGCGCCTGCACGCGCTTGCCATTGCGGGTGCCGGTCTCATAGATGTACCGCGCGATCGGCGTGGATCCGACGAACGAGATCGCGCCCACGTCCGGGTGATTGAGCAGCGCGTCGACCGCCTCGCGGTCGCCGTGCACGACGTTGAACACGCCATCGGGCAGGCCCGCCTCCGTAAGGAGCTCCGCGAGGCGCATGGCCATCGATGGATCGCGCTCGGAAGGCTTCAGCACGAACGTGTTGCCGCAGGCGAGTGCCACCGGGAACATCCACATCGGGACCATCGCCGGGAAATTGAACGGCGTGATGCCGGCGCACACCCCCACCGGCTGGCGGATCGAGTAGGCATCGACACCGGTGCCGACGTTCTCGCTGTGCTCGCCCTTGAGGAGGTGCGGGATGCCCATCGCAAACTCCACGACCTCGAGGCCGCGGGTGATCTCGCCCTCGGCGTCGTCCAGGGTCTTGCCGTGCTCCTGGGTGATGATGCGCCGCAGGTCTTTCTTGTTCGCCTCGACGAGTTCGCGGAAACGCATGAGCACGCGAGCCCGGCGCAGGGGCGGCGCGGCACGCCACGCCGGCAGCGCAGCGCGCGCGGCGGCCACTGCCGCATCGACATCCTCGTGGTTGGCGAGCGGTACGTGGCGGATGACCTCGCCGGTCGCAGGGTTGGTGACTTCGCCGTAGCGCTGCGTCTGCGCCGGCGTGGCCTCGCCGCCGATCCACAGCGGCAGGCGCTCGAGGGTGGTGATTTCCACGTTGCCTCCTAGTGTTGACTGCCCCGCTTGGGGGCTCGATGGTGCGACGGTGTCGTCGAGTTCCCCGTCGCGGGCGTCTTGTTCGTTCGTCGCGTGGTTGGTCGCGTGGTTGGTCGCGTGGTTGGTCGCGTGGTTGGTCGCGTGGTTGGTC
>JBDTWB010000243.1:0-5468 GCA_040006895.1 Casimicrobiaceae bacterium
AACGAAGTGCCGCCCAACCTGACCGTGCCTTTGTACCGGCTGGCTAAATGTCGGAACACAAGCGCGTTCGGCGACTCCCATCTCCAGCGGTGGCGGTGTGTGCATTCCCCCGCGCCGCTGCACGCGGACGCTGCGCGCATGCTTCGTCACAGGGCAATCTCGACTTCCATCGCAGCACATTGCATCCATTGCGATGCGCCGCCGTCCATCAGTTTGCGGCGAGGCGTTTCAGCTCGTAGAGTGCAGCGAGCGCGTCGCGGGGTGCGAGGGCATCGGGATCGAGCTTGGACAGAGCATCGACGAGCATCGTTGCCGCGCCGCCGGTCCCCGCTTCCGCTACCCCCTCCGTGGCCGAGGCGGCGAACAGGTCCGACTGGGCCGCATCGCGCACCGTGAATCGATCGATGCGGGCGAGATAGCCGCGGGCGCGGCGTACTGTATCGGCAGGAACTCCGGCCAGCCTCGCCACCTGCAGGCCGTAGCTTTGATTGGCGGGGCCTTCGGCGGCCTCGTGCAGGAACACGATGCCGTGGCCATGCTCGACCGCATCGAAGTGCAGGTTCGCGCAGCCGTCCGTCTCGGCGGGCAGTGCGGTCAGCTCGAAATAGTGCGTGGCAAACAGCGCCAGGCAGCGATTGCGCTCGGCGAGATCCCGCGCGATCGCCCACGCGAGCGCCAAGCCGTCGAACGTCGAGGTGCCGCGCCCGATCTCGTCGATCAGCACCAGGCTGTGGGGGGTGGCGCGATGCAGGATGGCCGCCGCCTCGGTCATCTCCACCATGAACGTCGAGCGCCCGCCGGCGAGGTCGTCAGCCGCCCCGATGCGGGTGTAGATCGCGTCCAGCGCACCGATGGTGGCGGACGCCGCAGGCACGAACGCGCCGCAGTACGCGAGCAACGCGATGACCGCGGTCTGGCGCATGTACGTGGACTTGCCGCCCATGTTCGGACCGGTCACGATCACCAGCCGCCGGTCGGGACGCAGGTCGACGTCGTTGGCGATGAACGTCTCGACCTGGCGTTCGACCACCGGATGTCGCCCGGCGCGGATCGCCAGGCACGCGTCGTCGACGAACGATGGCGCAACCAGGTCGAGCGCTTCCGCGCGTTCCGCGAAGTTCGCCAGCACGTCGAGGCGTGCCAAGGCTGCCGCGAGCGATTGCAGCGCCGGTATTGCGGGTAGCAGGTCGTCCAGCACGGCCTCGAATAGCACGCGCTCCCGGGCCAGCGCGCGTTCCTGGGCGGAGAGTGCCTTGTCCTCGAACGATTTGAGCTCCGGCGTGATGTAGCGCTCGGCATTCTTCAGCGTCTGGCGACGGCGGTAATCGATCGGGACCTTGCCGGATTGGGTGTTGCTCACCTCGATGTAAAAACCATGCACCCGGTTGAACTCGACCCTGAGATTGGCGATGCCGGTGCGTTCCCGCTCGCGTTGCTCGAGCTCGAGCAGGAATTCGCCGCATTGCGTGTCCATGGCACGAAGCTCGTCGAGCTCGGCGTCGTAGCCCGGGGCAATGATCCCGCCATCGCGCACCAGCGCGGCGGGCTCGGTAGCGATCGCCGCGCAGAGCTGCGCGTGCCATGCGGGGTCCATGCGGCAGGCCGCGGCGATCCCGGTGACGAGGGATGGCAGATCGCTCCCGGGCTCGACGCGACCGAGCAGCGCGTCCACCTCGGGCAGGCGCGCCAGGGTTTCACGCAATGCCGCGAGGTCGCGCGGACGCGCGGTCTTCAAAGCGATGCGCGCGGCGATGCGTTCCACGTCGGCGGTACGGCGCAGCACGGTTGCAATCTCGCGACGTGCACCGACCGCACCGCCCAACCACCCGACGACGGCGTGGCGCCCTGCCGCGGCGGCCTGTTGGCGTAACGGATGGGTCAGCCATTCGCGCAGCAACCTGCTGCCCGCCGCGGTGGCGCATGCATCGAAGAGCGAGAGCAAGGTCGGCGCGGGGTCGCCGCGCAAGGTGCTCGTGATCTCCAGGTTGCGCCGCGTCGCGGCATCGAGGCGCAACTCGTCGCCCGGATCCTCGTGCAGCAGCGCGCGGACATGGCACAGGGTTGCCTGTTGCGCCGTCGCGGCGTAGCCGAGGAGTGCGCCGGCCGCCCCCAGGGCGAGGTCGAGGCCATCCACGCCAAAGCCGGCGAGGTCGCGCGTCGCGAATTGGCGCGTAAGGGCCTGGACCGCTGCCTTCGAATCGAAATGCCACGCCGGCAGGGGGCGCGTGGGCACGCCTTCGAGCAGCCCGGTCGTGCCTTCCGGCACCAGCAACTCCGCCACGTCGAGCCGGTCGAGCGCGGCACGGGTGTCGGCCGCCGCCACTTCCTGCACCACGAAACGTCCCGAGGCGACATTGAGCCAGGCAATGCCGCTACGTTGCCGGCCGACGTTGACCGCCACGAGCAGGCTGTTGCGGGTGGCGTCGAGCAGACCCGCATCGGTGACGGTGCCGGGCGTCACGATACGGGTCACCCGGCGCTCCACCGGTCCTTTGCTCGTCGCCGGATCGCCGATCTGTTCGCAGATCGCAACCGCCTCCCCGAGCTTCATCAAACGGGCGAGATATTGCTCGACCGCGTGGTAGGGCACCCCGGCCATCGGGATCGGCGCACCCGCGGATTGACCACGCGTGGTCAAGGTGATGTCGAGCAGGCGCGACGCGCGTTCCGCATCCGCGTAGAAAAGCTCGTAGAAGTCGCCCATGCGGTAGAAGAGCAGCTTGTCCGGATGCTCGCCCTTCAGCCCAAGGTATTGCTGCATCATCGGCGTATGGCCGACGGGAGGCGTTGCGGCGGATTGCATTGGCGACGTGCGCGAGGGCATGGTGCTCGACATCGAGACGATTATAGCGGCCGCGAGTTATTGGACCGTGCGCGCACGCCGAGGCTTCATCGGACGTGCGTGATCCATCGGACGTGCATGGTCCATCGGACGTGCGTGATCCATCGGACGTGCGTGATCCATCGGACGTGCGTGATCCATCGGACGTGCATGATCCACCGTACGTGCGTGATCCATCGAGAGGAAGCGTCAAGCGCGACGCGCGTCGGCCCGACTGCAATGGCGCGTGCGCCGCCGGTTCAACGGCCGGAGTCCTCCGGGTTCCCGGCCGCGTTGGCAACGAGGCGAATCCGCGTGCCGGCCAGCGTTGCGACCTGCCCGGCGCGTAGCTTGCATCCGCGGCGCAACTCGACCTGGCCGTCGACCCGTACCTGGCCGCTGACAATCAATGCCTTCGCGCCCCCACCGCTCGGCGCCAGACCCGTGGCCTTGATGAGGTCACCGAGTGTAATGATTTCGTCGCGCATCTCGAACGCAATCTCGTGGGTCATGCGGCCTCCAATGCCGTCGGTTGCATCGTTTAATGGCGTCGTCACCGCCGATGGCACGGCGACGCGGCCCTGAAAGGTGAAAGGTGAGCGCCGGCTCTGATCTTGGATTGTTCGAGCCGAAGGTCCCCGGAAGGTACCCCGTTTCGCACCCGCCTGCTGCGGCCCGCCGACCGCCGCGTGTAGCGCGACATGCCGGCCCCCGGCGACGCGACTCGGCGTCCACCTGTCGTGCTCGTCCCTGCCTGGTGTTGTGAGGAAGCAACTCGCTCGAGCAGCCTTCAATGGGGATCTTCGGCAGCTTGCGGCCGCAGAGGCCAACCAGAGGGGCGGTGGTGTCAATTGCGAAGTCACCGTGCTCAGCCGTACAGTTCAATCGCCTCGGACGATGCGCGGTAGGGTCAGCCGACCGAGCAGGACGAATCCGGATTTGACTGATGTCAAAGGCGAGCGACATCGGGGAAGGGTGCCAGGCGGCCGCTTTGGATGGTCGGGGTGAGAGGATTCGAACCTCCGGCCTCTACGTCCCGAACGTAGCGCTCTACCAGGCTAAGCTACACCCCGACGGCCGAGCAGTGCTGCTTGGATTCGCCCGCGGCGGGAATGCATCGCTTCCGCGGGACCTCGGCTCGCGACCCGTTGCGAGTCGCCTGCGCACCGCCTTTGCCCGTAAATTCAGTAAGATCGGCGCGCCGCGAAGGACGCTAATTCTAGCAGAGTTTGGCGCTGCGGAGAATCGGGCAGGGTAGCCACGCACGCGATGGCGGCGTTGCTCTCACGCTCCGCACGCTCGCGGGCATAGGCCAGGGCGCCCGTGCGTTCCAGCACCGCCAGCACGGGCTCGAAATCGGTGATGCCGCCACCGCCGATGGCCCTTCGTACGGTTGCCACGTCGGCAGGCGAGCCGATCGCAAGGGCGCGGATCAATGGCAGGGTCATCTTGCCTTCGGCGAGATCGTCGCCGAGGCTCTTGCCGATTTCCGCGCGATCGCCCGAATAGTCGAGAACGTCGTCGACCAGCTGGAACGCCGTGCCGAGATGGGTTCCAAAGCGGGCGAGCGCATCCTCGCGATCGGGCGGAGCCGCGGCAACGACTGCGCCCAACCGGGCGGCCGCTTCGAACAGCTTGGCGGTCTTGCGCTCGATGACCTCGAAGTACGCCGACTCGCCGAGATCCGGATTTCCCGAGTTCATGAGTTGGAGCACCTCGCCGGCGGCGATGGTATTGGTGGTGTTGGACAGCACCTCCAGGACGCGCATCGAGCCCACTTTGACCATCAGCTGGAACGCCCGGGAGTACAGGAAGTCGCCGACCAGCACACTCGCCGCATTGCCGAAACGCGCATTGGCGGTGGCATTGCCGCGGCGCAGATCCGACTCGTCGACCACGTCGTCGTGCAGCAGGGTCGCGGTATGGATCATCTCGACCACGGCTGCCAGGGTGTGATGATCGCGGCCCTCGTAGCCGCAAGCCTTCGCGGCGAGGAGGAGGAGGGCGGGGCGCAGGCGCTTGCCGCCACCGGCGAGGATGTAGTCGGCGACCTGGCGTACCAGCACCACGTCGGAATCGAGGCTTTCGCGCAATACGCGGTCGACTTCCCGCATGTCCGGTGCGACGGAGTCGAAGACCAACTGGAGGGGCACGGCGGGGCCTGAAACGGGGTACGAGGGGTTCACGGGCGAGAACGGGCGGTCGGCCGATGGATGGCGGCCCGAGCGCGCGCAATTGTAACCGGCCGCGCTCGAGGCCCGTTCGGACGAGGCCATCGGGGCCGCGCTGGCCCGGCAATCCGGGGTCACGCGGCATTTTGACAGCCACCCTCGTAAGGCGTTACAATACAAGGCTTTCCGTCGCCTGTTTCGGCTCCGGCCCGGCCGCAAAGAGTTGCTGCGAAGCAATTGCGGGCGCTGCGAGCTGCCCGCATATGACGGCGGGGGACCGCGCGTTCCCGTGGGCCATCGCAACGGGTCGTGGCGACCACATGCGCGCCGGGAACGTGCCAAGGCACGCAGCCACGGCGCGCGCAGGTGCTGGCAAGGCGATGGCGACGTCGTCGCAACAACGTTACTTCAGGAGTCCATCCATGTACGCGGTCATAAAAACCGGCGGCAAGCAGTACAAAGTTGCCCCCGGCGAA
>JBDTWB010000244.1:0-5464 GCA_040006895.1 Casimicrobiaceae bacterium
GACGACGCCCGCATTCGCGACGCCGTCGTCCGCCATGGGGTGCGCGCCTGCATGACCCGCAGTGACCATGTCAGCGGCACCGACCGGCTCGCGGACGCAGCGCAGCAACTCGCGCTTGCGGACGACACCATCGTGGTGAACGTCCAGGGCGACGAGCCGTTGCTCGCGCCGGCGCTCATCGCCGCGGTGGCGGAGCGCCTCGCCGCAGATCCCGGCGCCGCGATCGCGACCGCATGTCACCCCATCACCGACGTCGCCGAAGCGTTCAATCCCAATGTGGTGAAGGTCGTGCTCGACCGGCAGGGCGCCGCGTTGTACTTCAGTCGCGCCACCATTCCCTGGGCCCGCGATGCCTTCGCCCACGAGCGTACGATCCTGCCGCCGCAGCTGCCGATCTACCGGCACTACGGCCTCTATGCGTACCGCGCGTCGTTCCTGCGCGCGTATGCCGCGCTGCCGCCCGCACCGATCGAGACCTGCGAGGCGCTCGAGCAGTTGCGGGCACTGTGGCATGGCTACCGCATCGTCGTGGAGATCACCGACGGTACGCCCGCGCCTGGGGTCGATACCCCCGAGGATCTCGAGCGGGTGCGGGCGGTGTTCGCCGCGGACGCAGCGGCAAGTGCCTCCGGGCGGAGCGTCGCGCGGTGAGCGGCCTGCCGGCGCTTTCGATTGACCACGTGGGCATGTGCCCGCAGAATGGCTTGGCCGCCGCGCACCCGTCTCGTCCCTTCCGCAACGAGCCACCACCATGCGATTGATCCTCCTTGGCCCGCCCGGTGCGGGCAAAGGTACGCAAGCCACGTTCATCAAGGACGCCTTCGGCATCCCGCAGATCTCGACCGGCGACATGCTGCGCGCTGCGGTCAAGGCGGGCACGCCGGTGGGCCTCGCCGCGAAGAAGGTCATGGACTCGGGTCGGCTCGTGTCCGACGTGATCATCATCGGGCTGGTGCGGGCGCGGCTCGAGGAGCCGGACTGCGCGAAGGGCTACCTGTTCGACGGATTTCCCCGCACCATTCCGCAGGCGCAGGCGATGCGCGACGCGAACGTGCCCCTCGACTACGTGCTGGAGCTCGACGTACCCGATTCGGCGATCGTGGAGCGGATGAGCGGGCGCCGGGTTCACGTCGCGTCCGGGCGCACCTATCATGTTCGCTTCAACCCGCCTCGCGTGCCGGATCGCGACGACATCACCGGTGAGCCGCTCATCCAGCGCGACGACGATCGCGAGGACACCGTGTTGAAACGTCTGGCGGTCTATCACGACCAGACCGAGCCGCTGGTCGCGTATTTCGCGCAATGGACGGCGAGCGGTGATCCGCGTGCGCCCAAGTACCGCAAGGTTGCCGGCACGGGTGCGGTCGAGGCGATTCGTGATGTGGTCCTGGCGGCGCTCGCTCGCTGAGCGTCGACGTCGCTCAGCCCCGGCCGCGGGCAGGCGATGACCGCCGCGACCGGGGATGTTCGCGCCGTCGCGTTTTATCTCCCCCAGTTCCATCCCATTCCCGAGAACGACCGGTGGTGGGGCAAGGGCTTCACCGAGTGGCGCAACGTCGTGCGCGCCCGTCCCAACTTTCCCGGGCATTACCAGCCGCAACTGCCTGCCGATCTCGGCTTCTACGATCTGCGGTTGAGCGAGACGCGCGAGGCGCAGGCGGCGCTTGCCCGGGCCTACGGCGTCAGCGCATTCTGCTACTACCACTACTGGTTTTCGGGCCGGCGCCTGCTCGAGCGACCACTCGATGAGGTTGTGGCCTCCGGCAAGCCGGACTTCCCGTTCTGCGTGTGCTGGGCGAACGAGAACTGGACGCGGCGCTGGGATGGCCTCGATCACGAGATCCTGGTCGGGCAGGACTACCGGCCCGACGATGCGGCGGCGTTCATCCGCGACTTGCTGCCTGTACTGGCCGATCCGCGCTACCTGCGCGTCAACGGCCGTCCGGTCGTGCTCGTCTATTGTGCCTCCGCCTTGCCCGAACCGCGCCGATGGTCCGATACCTGGCGGCGGGCGGCGCAGCAGGCCGGGCATCCGGATCTCTACCTCGCCCTCGTACAAAGCGTGAACGAGACCGGCGGCGACCCGCGGCCAATCGGCTTCGATGCGGCCGTCGAGTTCCCGCCGCATCTTTTTGCAATGGACGAGCTCACCGCCGGCGTGACCGGGGCGCGTCCCGGGTTCCGGGGGGCGATCCTCGACTATATTGCCAGTGCGCGGTACGGCCTCGCCCGCGCGCGTCCCGACTACACGCTGTTGCGCGGCGTGATGCCCGGCTGGGACAATACCGCCCGCGGCCAGGACACCGCCAACGCTTTCGTCAACGCCGAGCCCGCGAACTACGAGCGGTGGTTGCGTGGCAGCGTCGCGATCACCCGCGCGTGGCATGCCGGCGACGAGCGCCTGGTGTTCGTCAACGCCTGGAACGAATGGGCCGAAGGCTGCCACCTCGAGCCCGATCTCCGCCATGGCAGCGCGTTCCTGGAAGCCACGCACCGCGCCCTTGCACCAATCTGAACCGGCTTACGACATTACAAGGACCGTCATGCCCAAACGCAACGCCTTCTATGCGCAGTCCGGCGGTGTGACCGCCGTCATCAATGCCAGCGCGGCAGGAGTCATCGAGACCGCGCGCAAGCACAAGGCCCGGATCGGCAAGGTCTACGCCGGGTCCAACGGCATCATCGGCGCCCTTACCGAGGATCTCATCGACACCAGCCGCGAGTCGGCAGCGGCGATCGCCGCGCTGCGCACCACGCCTGCGGGCGCGTTCGGCTCGTGCCGCTACAAGCTCAAGGGCCTCGCCGAAAACCGTGCCCACTACGAGCGGCTGCTCGAGGTGTTCCGCGCCCACGACATCGGCTATTTCTTCTACAACGGCGGCAACGACTCGGCCGACACCTGCCTCAAGGTCGCGCAGATCTCGGCGGAGCTCGGCTATCCGTTGACCGCCGTGCACGTGCCCAAGACCGTCGACAACGACCTGCCGATCACCGACAACTGCCCGGGTTTCGGCTCAGTGGCGAAATACGTCGCGACCTCGATGCGCGAGGCGGCGTTCGACGTCGCCTCGATGGCCAAGACCTCGACCAAGGTGTTCGTGCTCGAGGTGATGGGACGGCACGCCGGCTGGATCACGGCCGCGGTCGGCCTGGCCGACGACGCCGACACGCCGATCCCGCTGCTGCTCCTGTTCCCCGAGATTCCCTTCGACGAGGCGAAGTTCATCGCGGCCGTGCAGACACGGGTGGAGCGCTTCGGCTATTGCTGCGTGGGCGTGTCCGAAGGGCTCAAGAATGCCGAAGGCAAGCTCATGGCCGAGGCGGGCACCCGCGATGCGTTCGGCCATGCCCAGCTGGGTGGCGTCGGGCCGCTCATCGCCGGCCTGGTCAAGGACCGGCTCAAGTACAAATATCACTGGGCGGTGGCCGACTACCTGCAGCGGGCCGCGCGGCACCTTGCCTCGAAGACGGACGTGCTCCAGGCCTATGCCGTCGGCAAGGCTGCCGTGGAACTCGCCCTGCAGGGCCGCAACGCCGTGATGCCCGCCATTACCCGCACCGGCGACAATCCCTATCGCTGGAAGATCACGGTGGCGCCGCTCGACAAGGTCGCCAACGTCGAGAAGATGCTGCCCCGCAATTTCATCTCGGCCGACGGATTCGGTATCACCGCCAAGGCGCGCACCTACCTCCAGCCGCTCATCCGCGGCGAGGACTATCCACCGTTTCGCAATGGCCTGCCGCGCTACGTTCGCCTGAAGAACATTCCGGTCGAGAAGAAGCTCTCGACCACCTTTGCCGTCTGATCACTCTGCCGGAGGGTCTCCCATGCGCAAGACCGTCGCGTACTACTTCACCCCGGGCTCCCCCTGGGCTTATCTCGGCCACGAGCGGCTGCGCGTCATCTGCGCGCAACACGACGCCGGAATCGAGGTGAAGCCCATGGATCTCGGGCAGATCTTTCCGGTGTCGGGTGGCTTGCCGCTGCCGAAGCGGGCCCCGCAGCGACAGGCCTACCGTTTGGTCGAGCTGCGGCGGTGGCGCGAACACCTCGGTATGCCGCTCACGTTGCAGCCGCGCTTTGCGAGCGCGCCTGCCGATCTCGGCTGCCGGTGGATCCTGGCCGCAGCCGAGGAGGGCAGCGAGCCGGCGATGGAACTCGCCGGAGCCATCATGCGGGCGCGCTGGGCCGAGGAACGCGACACCGGCGACCCCGCCGTGCTCGCCGACCTCGCCCGTGGCGCCGGCCTCGAGCCGGTGGCGCTTGCCGCGCGCGCCGAAGATCCTGCCACGAGCGAGCGCTTCGGGGCCATAACCAAGGAGGCGATCGACAAGCAGGTCTTCGGCGCGCCCACGTACGTCTATCGCGACGAGCTCTTCTGGGGACAGGATCGCCTCGACTTTTTGGACCGCGCACTGGCACAATAGCGCGTTTGCCCGGGGCGACTTCCAGGATCGTTCCGCGGCGAGGAACACAGAGCCGGCCAGCCGCGCCTTGGCCTTGGCCTCGGCCCGAGCCGGCGACCGAAGGGCTGACCACAGGCCCGCGGTCCGCATTGCGCCTTTTCGCTTCATCACAGGGTTTAGGGAGATTACATGTCAGCAGGGCTCATCTTCGCGCTCATCTGCGCGCTAGCGGCGATCGTCTATGGCGTCGTCTCGATCGGCTGGATCATGAAAAAGGACGCGGGCAACCCGCGCATGCAGGAGATCGCGCTTGCAATCCAGCAGGGTGCCCAGGCCTATCTCAACCGCCAGTACGCGACCATCGGTGTGGTGGGCGTGATCCTGTTCGTGATCATCGGCGTGTTCCTTTCGTGGACCACGGCAGGCGGCTTCGCCGTGGGCGCGATCCTGTCCGGTCTCGCCGGCTACATCGGCATGAACGTGTCGGTCCGTGCCAACGTGCGCACCGCGGAGGCGGCGCGACACGGCCTCAACGAGGCACTGGCAGTGGCCTTCCGCGGTGGTGCGATCACCGGCATGCTGGTGGTCGGCCTCGGCCTGCTCGGGGTCGCCGGCTTCTACTGGTTCCTGGTGGGCGCCGCGACCCACGGCCCGGGCCCGATGGCCGAGGGCCTGCATGCCACCATCGAGCCGCTGGTCGGACTCGCCTTCGGCGGCTCGCTCATCTCCATCTTCGCGCGGTTGGGCGGCGGCATCTTCACCAAGGGCGCGGACGTCGGCGCCGACCTGGTCGGCAAGGTCGAGGCCGGCATCCCGGAAGACGACCCGCGCAACCCGGCGGTGATCGCCGACAACGTCGGCGACAACGTCGGCGACTGCGCCGGCATGGCCGCCGACCTGTTCGAGACCTACGCGGTCACGCTGATCGCCACGATGGCGCTCGCCGCGCTCATGGTGGGCGGCGCGACGATCAACGCCGTCGTCTACCCGCTCCTGCTGGGCGGCGTCTCGATCATCGCCTCGATCATCGGCTGCGCCTTCGTCAAGGCCTCGCCCG
>JBDTWB010000245.1:0-5459 GCA_040006895.1 Casimicrobiaceae bacterium
AAGGGTCATCTCGCCCGAAGGGTCATCTCGCCCGAAGGGTCATCTCGCCCGAAGGGTCATCCCCGCGCGTAAGGGACCGCTGCGGGCCGATGCGGCGCGCCACCGCGCGCCCCCGCGACCATCCCGGGTCCAGGTGACTCGGCAGGCGCATGGCCATCGGTTCTGGCGCCCGACCGGGGCCTGCGAGACCGGCGCCCGCACCCAACTCGTGCCGCACCCAACTCGTGCCGCAGCCAACTCCGTCCTGCAGCCAATTCGTCGTGATCCGTTGATCCTGCACCGCCATTCGGGCCTGCCACGCCGGGCGCAGGATCGGCGCTCGTCCCCCCCCGACCCTGCGCTTCGACCATGCGGCCGATTGGCGGGCGGGATGGCGCGCTGCAGCATGGCTCGTTCGTCCTTTCGGGAGCGCCATCCATGTCCCCTGCCTGCGCCGCCCAGTCCGGGCAATCACGCCGTTGTCTCTCCGGACTTGGGCTTCGCAGCGCGAAGGGCGGACACGCCCGCGCGCGTGGCGGCACCGGCTTCAGCCTGGTCGAGGTTTTGATCGGCCTCGCCGTTCTGGCCCTGCTGACCTTGGCCGCCGCGCCCTCGTACGGCCGGTGGATCGCGGAAACCGAGCTTGCTAACGTCGCGCAGGCCCTGGCCGACGCGATCGACGTGGCCCGTGCGGAGGCAATCAAGCACGGCGGTCGGGCCAATGTCTGCAAGTCCGCCGATGGCGCGCACTGCGCCACCGCCGGTGGCTGGGAAGCCGGTTGGCTCGTCTACCTCGACGACAATCGCAATGGCCAGGCCGACCCCGACGAGTTCGTCACCCGCACCCAGCCGGCCGCGGCGAGGGGCATCACCGCCCGTGCCAATGCGCCCCTCGCGAACTACGTCTCGTTCACGGCCCTCGGTCACGCCCGGCTCCTCTCCGGCGCATTGCAGATGGGAACATTCACCGTCTGTCGTCCAGGGTACCGCGGCCATCGGGTGGTGCTCGCCAATTCCGGGCGCGTGCGCATCGAGCGCATGGTCGATGCTTGCCCGTGAACAGCGCGGCGCACCCGCGCCAGGCAACACCGCGCTACCGGGCGACGAAACGCCCCCACGCAGTTGCGGCACCGTCCGTTCCACCCCCGCCGCCACTGGTCGGGCACCCTTTGCGGCGAGCTGGCACGCACCCGTACCATCCGTTGCAACCACAAGGGATCACCATGATTTCGAAACATTTTTCCATCCGCTCCGAACGTGGCTTCACGCTCATCGAAGTGATGGTCGTGGTGGCGATCATCGGCATCCTCGCGACCATCGCGTTCCCGGCGTACTCCGACTACATCCAGCGCAGCCGGATCACCGAAGCCACGACGCGCCTCGCCGATTTCCGGGTACGGATGGAGCAATTTTTCCTCGACAACCGCACCTACGCGAACGGCGCGGCCTGTGGCGTGCCCGATCCCGCCGTCAACGCGGCGGACTCATTCGCGGTGACGTGCGCGCCGGGCGCCAACAATACCTACACGGCGACGGCGACGGGCACGGCCGTCGGCAACATGCAGGCGTTCGCCTACACGATCAACCAGACCGGCACCAAGGCGACGACCAGCCTGCCCGGGACGTGGACCTCCACGGCCGGCTGCTGGGTCGTCCGCAAGGATGGTTCGTGCGTGTGATCGCCCTCGTGCCGACCATGCCCGGCGTCGCGCTAGGCTTCTCGCTCATCGAGCTGATGACGGCGATCGCGATCTTCGGGATCCTGGTCGTGACTGCGATTCCGATGTACGGCACGTTCATCGCCAACACCCAGATCCGCACCGCCACCGAGTCGATGCTGGCCGGCGTGCGGCTCGCCCAGACCGAGGCGGTACGACGCAATGGCACGGTCGAGTTCCTGCTCGATCCTGCGACCGGGTGGACGGTGAACAACGTCGAAGGCAACGTCACGACACTCATTTCCGGACGCAGCTTCAAGGAAGGTTCCGAAAAGACCGCGATCACCGCGGCCGGCGCCGCGAGTCGCATCACGTTCAATGGGCTGGGACGGATCGTGGCCCCGAGCCCGGTGGACGGCAGCGCCCCGCTCAGGCAGGTGGACGTGACCACGAACACGAGCGTCTCCAGCCCCCGCAACCTACGGCTGGTCATCGGCGCAGGCGGCGACGCCTACGGCATCAAGGCGTGCGACCCCGCAGTGGCGAACACCGAACCGGCGGGCTGCCCATGACCGCCCGACGCTCGCCGCTTCGCAGCGCGCCCCCTTCCGGTCACCGCACCCAGGGCGGCAGCTTCATTCTCGAGGCGCTGATCGGCATCCTCATTTTCTCCTTCGGCGTGCTGGGGCTGGTCGGGCTGCAGGCCCAGTCCATGCGCCACGTTGCCGACGCCCAGTACCGCGGCGAGGCCGTGTACCTGGCGAATGCCCTGGTGGCGCGGATGTGGTCCGACAATCCGGCCAACCTCGCCGCGAAATACCAGGCCGGAGGCGCGGGTTACAACACCTTGCTCGAGATGGTGAAGACCCTGCCGGGGGCCAGCGATCCGGCCAATGCGCCCGAGGTGCTCGTCGACGCCGGCCCCGGCATCGGCAGCAGCCTCGTGACCGTGACCATCTACTGGCAGGCGCCCGGCGAGCCGATTGCCAACCGCCACAACTACACCACCATGGCCGTGGTGGGCCTCAATCCATGATCCTGCCTCGCCGCGCACCCCGCCCCCTCCCCCGCGCCCTTCGCCGCCATCGCGGGATGAGCCTGATCGAGATCATGATCGGGATGGTGATCGGGCTCATCGCCACCGTCATCATCTTCCAGACATTCGCCGTCTCGGAGGGATTCAAGCGCAACACCACCAGCGCCGGCGACGCGCAGCAGAACGGCCTGTTTTCGACGTTCACCCTCGCCCTGGAGCTCGCCAATGCCGGTAACGGCATCGCGACCTCGGCCGTCGAGCTCGCCACGTGTCCGCGCAATGTGGACGATCCGTTGGTCACGCCCGCCAACACGCTGCGGCCGGTCCCGGTGTTCATCACCGACGGCGGCAACGCGGCCACGCCGGATTCGTTCATCGTCAGCTACAGCGTCTCCAACACCCTCGTGTATCCGTCGCTGTTCATCGCAGGCTCCGCGGCCGGCGCGGCGTACCAGGTCCAGAGCCCCGGCGGCTACAAGGTCGGCGACATGATCGTCGCGATCAGCCAGGGCGGCGCCTGCGAGGCGACCCGGGTCACCGCCGTCAGCGCGCCGGATCCCAATGGAGTCGTGACCATCACCCACGCCGGCGCCGGCGGGGGCGGCGCAACCAAGGCCTTTCCGACTTCGGCCCTGCTCTTCAACGTGGGGCCGTGGAATCGCGTGCAGCGGGTGCAGTACGACGTGGTCAACGGGGTCCTGCGCAGCACCGACCTGGTACCCGCCAACCCGGGCGAGGTTCCGGCGAATGCACCGGTCCCGATCGCCTCCAACATCGTCAACATGAAGGTGCAGTACGGCATCGACAACAACGCCGACGGCATTCTGGACACCTGGGTGAACGCGGCCAACGCGCCGTGGCGCCCGGCCGATCTCCTCGACGCCACCCTGCCCGCGCTCAACCAGGTCAAGGCCGTACGCATCGGCTTCATCGTCCGGGGCGCGCAGTACGACCGCGCGATCACCACCGACTTCAATTGGGTGCTGTTCGATTGCGAGACCCACGATAACGCCTGCCCGGGACGGCTCACGGGAACGATTGCCGCCGACGTCGGCGGCGGCGGCTTTCGCTATCGCACCTACGAGACGGTCGTGCCGCTTCGCAACCAACTGTGGAACAAGCAGCTATGAGGACCCGTCGCCTGCATCGACCAGTCCCGGCAGTGCGCGGTCAGCACGGGATCGTCCTGATCGTCGCGCTGATCGTCATGGTGGCCCTGTCGCTGGCCGGCGTGGCGCTGGTGCGCTCGGTCGACACGACCACCGCCGTGGTGGGCAACCTCGCCTTTCGTCAGGCCGCCCTGCTCCCGGCCAACCTCGCAGTCGAGGAGGCGAGTGCGGCGCTCTTCAAGGACGTGGCAAAAGGTGGCGCGGCCCTGATCGTCGACCGGACCGTCGACCTGCCGGCGCAGAACTACTACGCATCGCGCCAGGCGGGTGAGGACACCCGGGGCGTGCCGCTGCAACTCCAGAAAAAGCAGAATTTCACCCTGCCGCGCGTCCTGTATGCCGACAAGGACCAATACTTCGAGGTGCGTTACGTGATCGAGCGCTCCTGTGTCGGCGCAGGGGTCGCCACGCCCGGCAACTGCGACATGATGCCACCCAAGCAAGTGCCGGGCACCACCGTCGGGGAAGGTGCGCCACCGGCATTGCCGCAGATTCCGTTTTTCCGTCTCACCGTCCGCGTGGACGGCCCGCAAAACACAACGGCCTTTCTTCAGGCGATGCTGCGCTGACGCACCGCCCGGGACAACAACATGAACCGCGACCATCGCTCCGACCGTCTCCGCCGCCTGCTCGCCGCCTGGCTCGCCGCGTTCATCGGTCTCGGGCCGCTCGCAACTCCCGCCTACGCGGCCGCCTTCGGCATCACCCAACTCGCCGACGAACCACTCAACGTCCGCAACGCGTCGAAACCTAACATCGTGCTCACCGTCGACGATTCGACGTCGATGCTGTTCGACTTCCTGCCCGACTACGTGATCAACGCCTATTGCCGCGACGGCACCGGCCGGATGGCGGCGGTCTGCGGCGAGGCCGGCCAGGCGAACGATTTTTCCGGCGCCGGCTACGGCAAGTTCCTCTCGCCGGGCTACATCGCCCAGCAGTTCAAGTTTCCCTACAGCACCTACGCGACGGGCTATGACAACAGCGGCCCGGGGGCAGGATGCGACCTGTCGGTGTTCCCACCGCGCTGCTCCGGTGGTGTCGACCCCACGGCTGGCAATAGCGCGCCCATGGGCATCGAGCGTTACCCGGCCACGTCCCCCAAAGGCGGCAAGCTCTACGAATACACCAGCCTGTGGCCGGCGCCGGTGCACAGCAGCGCGTTCAACCGGCTGTACTACAACCCGACCCTGACCTACCTGGCGCCGGTCGCCGCCGACGGCACGAGCTTCCAGAGCATGAACGTCACCAACACCGCGACCTGGACCAAGGTGCCGGCGGATCCGTGGGCGACCACGCAGGTGACCGTCGACCTCACCAGCCAGGTGACGGTAGGACAGTGGTGCAATTCCGACTGGACGCAGGGCGTCAATCCCGTCACCGGCCTGCCGTTCGTCGCCGATCCCGCGTTCTGTCGCACCAACGGTCTGGTCGCACCCGCATCGCAGGGAGCCGCCGCCGCCGACGGCGACTACACCTACCCGTGGGTCCCGACGGGCATGAACAACAACAACCCGCCGAACATCGCCCTGTCGCTGGCCTATTCCAAGGTCGACGCCGCAGGTGTGCCGACCGCCGCCTTCCTGGCGGCCAAGGATCCGAAGTTCTTCTACCAGA
>JBDTWB010000246.1:0-5452 GCA_040006895.1 Casimicrobiaceae bacterium
GGGCCAGTAGCTCAGATGGTTAGAGCAGCGGACTCATAATCCGTTGGTCGTTGGTTCGATACCAACCTGGCCCACCCTCTCCATCGAAGCACCGCGGGTCGGTGCCCGGATGCGCAGCAGGCGAGCGTTCACCTAAACCGACCTCCCTGGCCGCGCAGAAGCGTGCAACAAGCTGCGACGAGGCGCACAAAAAAACGGCCCGCGAAGGCTCGCGGGCCGCCAAAGCCGACGCCTGAGGAAGGATGGCGCCGGCCCCGCCCAACGGGGACTAGCCGCTGCGCAGTCGCGCCATGCGACGCGTTTTCGGGAGTGCGCAGACGTGGGCCATTCGGTTCACGGTGTCGAGCGCGTTTAGCGCACGCGTCCGCGGCGGAAGAGATTGACGATCGCAAGCAGGATCACGGCTCCGAGGAACGACACGATCAACCCCGACAGGCTGAAGTCGTTCGCATTGATGGTGCCGGCGCCGATGAGCGGGGAGATCAACCACCCACCCAGGAATGCGCCAATGATGCCGACGACGACGTTCAGCAAGACGCCTTGTTGCGCATCGGTACGCATGACCATGCTCGCAAGCCAACCGATGATGCCACCTACTACCAGCCAGATGATGAAGTTCATACCTTCCTCCGATTTGCACATTGCCCTGGGTCTTGAAACAGTCGGCAGCCGCTCGACCCGATCACGGCTACCACCTTTTGCTAACTTCGTTACGACCGCTTCGCCACAGCCCTTCTGAGACTAGAGCACATCGCGTTCCACCCCCCTCATTTCGCCCGCCCAGCGCCCTTCGCCGTGGGATCGCGATCGTCGGTGCCGCGCTCGACGGCCGACCCACTGGTTTGTTCGTCCTCGGGCAGCGCCGACCGCGGGTCGGCGGCGTCACCGGTGCTGGGGAGATCGGGCGTACCCCGTCCCGCCTTGGCTTTGCGGTGATCCGCACCCGGCCCTGGACGCAATCGAAACGGACTTCGTAGTCGCTGCATAGCTGCCCTTCCGTTGTCATCCAGCGCCGAAGGGTTCCGGCGTACTGGTGTGACGGCCCGCACTCGGCGCCGCCATTCGCACAATCCAAGCGAAATCCATGCCGTGTCATGGCACGCGACCGAGCGCCGAAAGACCATCGGCCGCGCAAATTTGCCACCGGGCAACGTGTATTTTTTGCTCGGAGTGCTAATGCGCCCACTCTTCCACCTGGATGCAATCACCTTCAATTTGCTGCGGCGCCATTGCGCATCGGCCCGAGGATCGGGTGGTGATATCCACCACGAGGATCAGCAGTCGAAAAGGGGCAGCGCGTCACCGAGCGACGGGAAACGCCGGTTGCGTCGTTTTGAAGAAAGGAAGGGCGTGGTGCGCTTCTGAAGCATTCGCGCCCCAGGATCACGGCAACCGTCCGATCTTCCGACGTCGCGTGACGCCACGCTGTCGGCGTACGACCATGTGAGCTCTCGACGCTCGCCCTCTCGCCTCACGCAACATTGGCCCTCGAGGATTCGACGCGAACGCTCGGGCACCACCTCCGTTGCGACCCGATGGTCCACGCGTGGCATCGAAGCCGGGCGAGGGACGGATAGGCCCTCCGCTCCCATCCGCGAGTGACGCGCCACTTCGCGCGAACCCGCCATGGCCTTGCGTCGCGGCCCAGGGCGCGACGCGTGCCGTCGTAACGCGGCGGACGTTCCCGGCCCGCGGCCGCGCCGCTGCGCGCGACGCTCACACCCCCAAAAAAAAACCGCCGGACGCCCGCCGGCGGCTTTACCGCGATATTGCGAAGCGTGCGCGTTCTTACATCTTCGCCTTGGTTTTTTCCGCGCCCGACTGGATTTTCTCGCCGCCGCGTTCAACGTCCTTGCCCATGCCTTCGACGGTGTTGCACCCATAAAGCGCAAGCACTGCCGCCGCGACGACGACGCCAAAAATTTTGTTCAACATTGTTCTCTCCCGTATTCGGTTGGTTGGAAGGACACTGCGCCCTGCCGCTTGAGAGTCAGCAATCCGCATGCCATCGTTCGCCTGACAGTGCCGGTCCTTGCGTTGCCGGATTCCGATGCCAACGGAAAAAATGGACGAGGGCCCGGAGGAATAGGAGCCCTCGCCCATGTCACGGGCACACGGGCCCGTCCCCAACTCGTGGTGCGACCGTCCCGTGGCATCCAGAAGCCCCAGGTCGTCACCCCATATGTGTCAAAAAGACTGCGAACCCCTGAAAAATCGCGGCCGCCGTGTGCAACATTTGCGCACCGCGAGCGGGCCGATCTGGCTGACCGCGACGGGTTTGCGTGCGATCGCCGGCATTGAACGCCGCGAAGATCGGCTGCTGCTATTTCGCGCGCATGCGCTCCATGCACCGACGTTGCTCGACCCCGGCAAGGCTCGCACACGCGGCTGCGGCGGCCGGATCCGTTGCTGCCGATGTTGGGCTGGTGGAGCCCATTGCGCCAGCGTTGGATGGTGCGCCTCCGTACGCCGGTGCGCCGCTGCTTGCGCCGCCTGCACGCGACCCCGCGGACGGAGCCACCGCAGCGGTTCCCGTGCCACCGGGTGCAGCCGTGGTGTTACCGGACGCCGTGGAGTTGCCGGTCGCGGCGCCCGTGCCCGCGGTTCCGGCGCGACTTCCAGCTGTTCTACCCACGCCCGCCTTGACCGAACCAGCTTTCACCGCGTTGCCGGATGTAGTCGACCCGGCCGACGCGGCCGCGGATTTACTTCGAGCGGTACTGTGCTTGCTCGCTGAACTGCCCTTGCTGGCTTGTGCCTGGGATTTCTTTTTGGACTGTTTGTTCTTATTGGTCTTGACCTCCGTCGCTGCGCGCTTTGCCGAACCGGTGCCGTCGGCTTTCGACGCTGCAGCGTTGCGATCGCTGTCCGTTGCCGCAGCCGACGCCGATCCCTGAGCGCCTCCCTTGTCCATCCCGGCTGCTGCAGGTGCACCGCTCGCTCCGGTTCCGGCCGCGCCCGGTGCGGGGCCGGTGGCGGCACCCGCGGGGCTGCGGTTGGGGGTACTCGAGGTCGCGCCAGTGGTGGCCTGTGCGGCAACGCCCGTAGCTGCACAGGCGAAGAATGCGGCAACCATGAGGTGAGACAGCTTGCGCTTCATATCGATTCCTTCAAGGATGGACCGCCGGGTACGGACCGTGAAGACCGGGGACGACGAGGCTGGCGGAGCAGCGGCCGTCCGGGCTCCGGGGCACACGATCCGGTTGCATGCGATCCCGATGCAACCCCCAATGCGACCCCCCATGCAACCCGTATGCCACGCGCCTGCTGAGCCAGCGGCGCGTGGTATACCGGCCTGCGCGGGTATTCTTGCTGCCAGCGCGCCAGAATCGTCGGCGAGCTGTGCTTTTACGGCCGCTCGTCGGCGGCAAAGCTGCAGACCGCCGTTTTCGCCGCACCCCCACGCACCCCCACGCCCGCCCATCGCGGCGCTCAAACTGGAGAGCTTCATGGTCCGTCGTCTGGTCATCGCCATTTTCGTGCTCGGTAACGTCATGATTCTCAGCGGATGTGGCGTCCTCGCCGGATTCGGCAAGGACGTGCAAGCCATCGGCGGAAGCCCGAGCAGCGATCGCAGCCGCAATTGACGGCGGCCACCGCGGACCGCGACCTGAAAATTAGTGACTGCATGCGCAGCGGCGCGCCGCATCGACTGCGGCCCAGTGCCCGGGAACCGACTGCCTGGCAACGAACTGCTCGCAGCCAGAGCGACATGAGGGCAGCAGCTAAAGTGCGTCAGCTCGCCGGGGTACGGCGCGCGAGACTACGTCCGGCACCGCGACCAGCCGCGATCCGGTGGCGGGTGCGAGCGACGACCGGCATCGATGGCCTGCGTCCGACCACACGTCCTGGTGCCGGCGTCGCGGACCCATCCAGGGTCGAACGATCGCCGACCTTTCTCGTGGCGGCCGAGGTGCGGCGCATCTTGCCGGTCAGGAGGCGGATGACGGCCTTCTCGATCGCGCGATGTCTTGCCGAGGGCACGGGGGCGACATCGGCGAGCAAGGCGGAGGGTGCCCCGCTCAGGCCCTCCATGTACACGTCCAGCACCCGGGGGTGGATGTAGCATTTGCGGCACACCGCCGCGGTGTTGCCGAGATGATCCGCGACGGTGGCGATGGCGTTGTTGAGCACTTTGCGGGCATGCGTTTGCGAGCGGGGCGCTTCGCACGCGCGGAGAGCGAGCACGGCGAGGACGGTGCCGGCCCACGTGCGGAAATCCTTGGCCGAGTAATCCTCACCGCTGATCGCCTGCAAGTACTCGTTGACATCGGCAGATCCGATCGCCCGCGGTTCGCCGTCGCTGTCGAGGTACTGGAAGAGGTCGTAGCCCGGGAGGTCGCGGCACCGACGGATCAGACGCGCGAGCCGCCCGTCCTCGAGCTCGACGTGATGCGCTCGCCCGCTCTTGCCGCGAAAGTCGAAGGCAATGCGTTCGCCGCGCACGCGTACGTGCCGGTTACGCATGGTGGTAAGGCCGTAGGAACCGTTCTCCTTCGCGTAGCGCTCGTTACCCACGCGGATGAACGTCGTTTCCAGGAGGTGCACCACGGCTGCCAGCACTTTGGCGCGCGGCAGCCCGGGCAGTCGCAGGTCCGCAGCGACCTTGCGACGGATCGCCGGCAAGGCGCGGGCGAACTCGACTACGCGCCCGAACTTGTTCTCGTCGCGCACGCTACGCCAGCGTTCGTGGTAGCGGTACTGCTTTCGCCCGCGGACGTCCCTGCCGGTAGCCTGCAGATGGCCGCTCCGCGATGTGCAAATCCACACGTCCGTCCACGCGGGAGGAATCACCAGCGCCCGGATCCTGGTCAGAGTCTCGGCGTCCCGCACCGCTGCACCGCTCGGGTCGACGTAGCGGAACCCCTTGCCCGCGCGCACCCGGTGAATGCCGGGGCGTTCATCGCTGACGTACACCAGGCCGGCTGCCCGCGCCGAGGTGAGCGACTCGGGGGGGACGAACGCCGCGGCCGTACCGGTTCGTCCCGCCCCGCGGCCCTTTGCGCGCGGGCGGGCAGGGTGGCGCACCCCGTGGGACGCCCCCGGGACAGACGGAAGCACCACGGCGGTCATGGCCTCCACCCCGCCGCGGGCAGCCGCTGCGACGCAGGGCCTGTTCGCCCCTCCCGCACCCCGCATTCGTCGCGCCCGCAGAAATGCCCGCGTAATGCGCGCCAACCGTGCTCCACGGACGAAGGCACGAAGGGGAGGTTCGATCGGGTAGCAGCCGGGCTCATCGGTGGTCCAAGCGGTCTCAACCGAGCAACGATCCGTCCGGAGCATGTTCCGTTCCATTGCACGGTGCCTTGCACCGCATTCACGCGAGCGACCGGCACCAATGCCGGCATTTTCTACATCTGCGCCGCAAAAAATCTTCGCCGCGCGGGACCGTCCCTCCGGATGTCGTGCGGATGTCGTGCGGATGGTGCGCGGATGCCGGCGGCATGCAACT
>JBDTWB010000247.1:0-5446 GCA_040006895.1 Casimicrobiaceae bacterium
TGGCGTCGGCGGTAATTGGATCTGACCCCATTACGCAATGTCCACACCGATGGAAGGCCGCCGCGCATCGTTCTAGCCGGTAATTGGATCTGACCCCATTAGTGTGCCTCGCCGGTGTACACCGGATCGGGGCGGGTGAAGTACGCGTGGAGGATGTGATAGACCATCATGTAGTTCTTCTGCTGGAAGCTCGCGTGCGAGATCCCCGCCAACACCGTGAACTGTTTGTCCGGATTGGGCAAGCGCTTGAAGAACTCGACGAGGTCGTCGAACGCGGCAATGCCGTCGTATTGCCCGCGCAGTAGCAGCGTCGGCATGGTGATCCGGGCAGGATCGTTGACCGGCAGCTTCGAGCACATGTCGATATAGGTGCCGTTGGGCATCGAATCGTCGAGCGCGAGGATGGCATCGGCGAACGCATCGACGGTGCGCTGGTCGGCGCAGTCCGGATGGTCGCGCGCGAAAATCGAGCCCACGAACGCGCGGTCGATGGGCCGGCGCTTCTTGGCGCTGAACTCGGGCAGTTTCTTGCGCCGCTGCTCGAGGGTCGGCGCGCCTTCGCCGGTCCACACGTAGGCGTCGAGCGCCAGCCGCGCGACCCGCTCAGGATGGCGTTCGGCAAAGAGCGCGGCGCGCAGCGCGCCCGACGAGATGCCGTAGGCCAGGAAGCTTTTCACCCCGCGCGTGCTGGCGATGTAGTCGGTGGCGGCAGCGAGGTCGTCGGCGCCATTGCTGATGTCGCAGAAGATGTCGCGCGTCTTGTCCGAGCGCCCGTAGCCCTCCATGTCGACCGTCCAGCACACGAAGCCACGGTGCGCGAACCAGTCCATCACCGACGAGTCTGGCCGTCCGGGCACGGTCAGGTCGAAGGTGGGCTGCGATGCCATGGACGAGCCATGCACGAACAGCACGGCCGGCTTGCCGTCGGGCGAGCCGACGAACTTTTCCCAGAGGAAGAGACGCACGTCGCCTTTCCGGGTCCAGTGCTCGACGCCGGTGACACCCGCCTGGGGTTGAGTGACTGCTTGATTCATCACGTGCTCCGATAGGTCAATCGATCTTGGCGCCAGTATCGCGCACCACCTTGCCCCAGAGGTCGCGCTCGGCCTTGAAATAGGCGGCGAACTCTGCGGGAGTCGACCCGACGATCTCGATCCCGGCCGTGTTCATGTAGTTGCGGACTTCGTTGGTGGCGAGGACTTCCTTCACCTCGCGGTTGAGCTTGTCGATGATCGGTTGCGGCGTGCCCTTCGGCGCGAGCAACCCCATCCACACATAGGCTTCGAAGTTCGGCAGTCCAAGCTCGATCATCGTCGGGACCTCGGGAAGCTGCGGCGAGCGCTTGGCACCGGTCACGGCGAGGGGTCGGAGCTTGCCATTCTTGATGTGCCCGACCATGCCGGCGGTACCCGGAATGGCCACCATCACCTGCCCGCCGAGCAGATCCGCCGTCGCCTGGCCGCTGCCGCGATAGGGGACGTGGTTCATGTTGAGCCCCGCGCGTGAGCCGAGCAGCGCCGCGAACAGGTGCTGGCCCGAGCCGTTTCCCGACGAGGCGTAGTCGACCTTGCCGGGATTGGCCTTCACGTAGGTCACGAACTCGGCAAAGGTCTTCGCCGGAAGGGCCGGGTTCACCACCAGCACCCCCGGCTCGCGGCCGATGAGGGAGATGGGCGCGAAATCCTCGATGGGATCGTAGCTCAGGTTCTTGTACAGCGCAGCGCTGATGGCGTTGGTCTGCGAGGCGAGCAGCAGGGTATAGCCGTCGGGCGCCGCCTTGGCGACCATCTCGGTGCCGATGGTGGCCCCTGCACCCGGCTTGTTCTCGACGACGACCTGCTGGCCGAGGCGCTTGGAGAGCTCCTGGGCGATGACCCGCATCGGCCCGTCGACCGCACCGCCCGGCGAGAACGGTACGACCACCTTGACCGGGCGATTGGGGTACTCCTGCGCCACGACCGGCAGCGACATTGCAGCGGCGGCTACGACCGCGGTGACAGTCGCCGGTCGCAGTGCCGCGCGAAAGAAACATCCAATAGACAGCATGACGAACCTCCGATGGAAAGAATACGGCCTCGTTGTGGTCGGCGCCGGTCCCGACGAGCTGCCTATCGCGCCGGGCTCGCGCGCGTCTGGAGCCATTCCGGAATGGCCGCCTTTCAGTTGCAGGCGAGCCCGACCAGCTCGCGCACGTCGGTCGCGGTGCCAAGCGCCATGCTGCGGCTGATCAGGGTATCGGCACGCTCGGCGCCCAATATCGGGTCGACCAGCCCGTGGAACTTGCGGGCGAGATCGTCATCCGTCATCGGCCGCTCCATGCTGCCGATGGCGTGCTCGACGAACAGCTGCAGGCGGCGACCGTCACGGCAGGTGACGGTGACGTCGGCCTGGTCCTCGTGGATGCCGGCGTCTACGGTGGCGTGGATCCGATCGCGCAGGGCGATGACATCGGGCCGGGTGACGATGGCGTCGCCGAACTCGGCCTCGCCGGCGGCGCCGAAGATGATGCCCGCGGCGGCGGCATGGTAGACGCTGAACTTGCCTTCCAGCCCGGTTTGCGGGGTGCGCTTGCCGGTCAGTTCCAGCACCAGGGGGTGGACCGCGAGATCGATGCGCTCGATCGCCTCGGCAGAGAGTTTGTGGGCACGGGCCAGTTGCGCGCAGCCGTCGATGCTCGGATGGATGACGATGCCGCAGGCGAACGGCTTGTAGGTGTTGAACGAGATCTCGAAGCGCTCACCCAGTGCGTCGGTGATCTCGTTCCACGCGCACTTGGTGGAGGTGGTCTGGGCCATGCCGCGGCCGGCCTCGATGGCGCGCGGCGAGGCGGTATAGCCGTGGCTCGCCATCAGCGCGGCCATGAGCCCGGCGCGGGCAGCCCCGCCCGGATGGAAGGGCTTGGTCATCGAGCCGAACTGCTCGCGAAAGCCGATCGGCTGCGACGCGGCGATGCCGAGCGCCATCGTGGTCTGGGCGACGTCTAGACCGAGCAGCCGTGCGCACGCGGCGGCGCTGCCGAACATGCCGGTCGAGCCGGTGATGTGCCAGCCACGATCGTAATGTTCCGGATAGAGCATGTTGCCGATGCGGCAGGCGACGTCAATACCGAGCACCAGGGCATCGATGACGTCGCGTCCGCTGGCGCCGCGGTGCTCGGCCAGGGCAAGTGCCGCCGACGCGACCGGCCCGGCGGGATGGATGATCGTCTTGAGATGGGTGTCATCGAAATCGAAGGTATGCGAGGTGATGCCGTTGACGAGCGCGGCATTGGCCATGTCGACCCGCTCGCGGCGACCGAGCACGGCGGCCTGCGGCGCCGGGCTCAAGGCCTGCACCGCGCCGAGGACAGCCTCGGCGGTCGGGTGGCGGGAGGCGCCGATGGCGCAGCCGAGCCAGTTCATGAAAGTGCGATGCGCCTCCCGATCGACGCCGTCGTCCCAGCCGCGCGAGGCATGGCGGGTCACGAAGTCGGCGAGGGTGGCGGTGACCGGTGGCGCGTTGAAATCCGCCACGACCTTGGTGTTGTGAGCCATGAGTTCCTTTGGGCGCTTGCGACGCGGCACCGCCCGGTGCCGTGCACTATGCCGCGATCAGTCGATGATCTGGATGTTGCGTTGCTTGGCCACCCGCGACCAGCGGGCGATGTCGTCGCGCATGTACTGGCCGAACTGGTCGGAGCTCATGGGCATCGGATCGAGGGCTTCGCCGGAGAGGCGTTCGCGCAATTCCGGGTCCGCCAGCAGCTTGTTGATCTCGTCGTGCAGCCGCGTGACGACCGCGGGCGGCAGGTTGGCAGGGCCGACGATGCCGTACCACTGCACGCCGTCGAAGCCCTTATAGCCCAGTTCCTCGAAGGTCGGCACGTCGGGTAGCAGGCGATGGCGCTTCTGGCCGGTGACCGCGAGCGCCTTCATCTTGCCGGCCTTGATGTGGGGCAGCGCCGCGGCAAGGCCGGGCAGCATCGCCTGCGTCTGGCCGCCCAGGATGTCAGTGAACGCCGGACCGATACCGCGGTAGGGGATGTGCACCATGTCGATGTCGGCACCCACCTTGAGTTGCTCCATGCCGAGATGGGTAAGGGTGCCCGGACCCGACGACCCGTACGACAGCTTGCCCGGGTTGGCTTTCACGTACTGCACGAATTCGGCAAGCGACTTGACCGGCAGCGACGCGGGTACGACCAGCACGTTCGGCGTGCCGCCGACCATGGCGATGGGCGTGAAGTCCTTCACGGCGTCGTATGGCAGCTTGCGCACGGCCGGGTTGGTGCCGTGCGTGCCAACGTAACCCACCATCAGGGTATAGCCGTCCGGGGTCGCCCGCGCCGTTGCCTGGGAGCCGACGATGCCGCCGCCGCCGCTCTGGTTGTCCACCACGACCGGTTGTCCAAGGACCCTGGACAGACGATCGCCGATGGTTCGGGCCACCATGTCGACCCCGCCGCCCGGCTGCACCGGGGCGATAATCTTGATGGCCTTGGTGGGATAGGACTGCGCCAGCGCGAGCATCGGGATGGCCAGCAGCAAGGCGGCAGCGAGGCCTTTGAGCGTCGAGCGTCGAGGAGGGTGCATTCGGGGTAGGTACACGATAGGGGCTCCTGATCGGAAAAGAGGTGCGATTCGGGTAAGGCGTACACGTCAGGATGTGGGCAATATCACCGCGGCCACGGACCCGCCCGCCAAGCCTGGGCGGACGTGGTTTGCGGGGCGCGCGCTCATGGCATGAAAACGCCGCCGTTGACGTGGATCGTCTGGCCGGTGAGGTAGGTACCCCGCGGCCCGCAGAGCATGCGCACGACCCCGGCGATGTCGTCCGGCCGACCCAGCCGACCCACGACCGTGGCGTGCTCGGCATGATGCCGTGGTGCGGCGCCTTCGCGCTTGGTGTCGATGAGCCCCGGCGAGACGCAGTTCACCGTGATGTGATGCTCGGCCAGGTCGAAGGCCAGCGCCTTGGTGAGGCCCGCGAGACCGGCCTTGGCCGTCACGACGTGGGCCCGGTGGCGCGCGCCGGTGTGCCCGGTGAGCCCACCGATGTTGACGATGGCGCCGCCACCGGCGTCGCGCATCGGTGCGAGGCACGCCTGGGCGCAGATGAAGGCGCCGTCGAGCACGATCGCAAGCGTGCGCCGCCAGTCGGCGAGCGCCAGCGATTCGAACGGTGCTTCGTTGCGCACTGCGGCGTTGTTGACCAGGATGTCCAGGCGGCCGAAGCGCGCGAGGGTGGCGGCGATCAATGCGTCGACGGCCGCGACATCGGTGACGTCGGCAAGCTGCGCCAGCGCCGCACCACCGTGCGCCTCGATCTCGGCGACGACCGCCTCGGCCTCTGCCTGCGAGGTGCGTGCATTGACGACCACGGCGGCGCCGGCCGCGGCGAGCTCGAGCGCGATCGCCCGGCCGATGTTGCGGGCACCGCCGGTGACGAGGGCGACGTGGCCGGCGAG
>JBDTWB010000248.1:0-5437 GCA_040006895.1 Casimicrobiaceae bacterium
TTCCAGAACATCGCGCTGTTCAAGGGCATGTCGGTGCTGGACAACATCATGACCGGGCGCAACCTGCGCATGCACTCGGGGGTTTTCGCCCAGGCGGTCTACCTCGGTCCGGCGCGCCGCGAGGAGCTCGCCCATCGCGAGCACGTCGAGCACATCATCGACTTCCTGGAGATCCAGGCCTATCGCAAGACCCCCGTCGGCCAGCTGCCCTACGGATTGCAAAAACGCGTCGACCTCGGTCGCGCGCTGGCCATGGAACCTTCGCTGCTGCTGCTCGACGAGCCGATGGCAGGCATGAACCTCGAGGAAAAGGCCGACATGTGCCGGTTCGTGCTCGACGTCAACGAGCAGTTCGGCACCACCATCGTGCTGATCGAGCACGACATGGGCGTGGTGATGGACATCTCCGACCGGATCATCGTGCTCGACTACGGCAAGAAGATCGGCGATGGCACGCCCGACGCCATCCGCAGCAACCAGCACGTCATCGATGCCTATCTCGGGGTCGCGAGCTGATGGCAGCCGTCACCCGGCAGCTGCAGAAGAACTGGGCGGTGGTCGCCTTGGTGATCGCTTTGGTGGTGGGCATGGTGGCGCCGCTCGCCGCCGGGCTGACTGCACCGGGCTTCTACGTCGAAGTGCTGCTGGGCGGGCTGATGTCGGGAGTGCTGTATTCCCTGGTGGCGCTCGGTTTCGTGCTGATCTTCAAGGCATCGGGCGTGTTCAATTTCGCGCAAGGAGCGATGGTGCTGTTCGCGGCCCTGGCCGTGGCGCGGATGGGCGAGGTCATGCCGCTGCCCATCGCCTTCGCGCTCGCCTTCGGGCTCATGGCGGTGCTGGCATGGGTGATCGAGCGCCTGGTGCTGCGGCCGCTGGTCAACCAGGATCCCGTGGTGCTGCTGATGGCGACTCTCGGCGTGACCTACTTCCTCGACGGCTTCGGGCAGACGGTGTGGGGCAGCGACGTGTACCGGATCGACACCGGGCTTCCCAAGACGCCGATCCTGGCACTGCAGAACGTGTTCGACGGCGGCATCCTGCTCAACAGCGAGGACCTGGTTGCCGCGTTCGTCGCGGGCCTGCTGGTGCTGGCGCTGGCCATCTTCTTCCAGCGCACGGCCACCGGCCGGGCGTTGCGTGCCGTCGCCGACGACCACCAGGCCGCGCAGTCGATCGGCATCCCATTGAACCGCATCTGGGTGATCGTCTGGACCGTCGCCGGTTTCGTGGCGCTGGTCGCCGGCGTGATCTGGGGCTCGAAGCTCGGCGTGCAGTTTTCGATTTCGCTCGTGGCCCTCAAGGCCCTGCCGGTGGTGATCCTCGGCGGCTTCACCTCCGTGCCGGGCGCCATCATCGGCGGCCTCATCATCGGCGTGGGCGAGAAGTTCTCCGAGGTATTCCTCGCCCCGGTCCTGGTGAAGGAATTCGACCTCGCGGGCGGCGGCATCGAGAACTGGTTCGCGTACATGCTGGCGCTGGTCTTCCTCCTCGTGCGGCCCGAGGGGCTCTTTGGCGAGAAGAGGATCGACCGCGTCTGACGACGCCGTCCACCCACGATGCTCTACCGCGAAAACGGCCAGTTCAAGACCAACTACCGCAAGGACCAGCAGATCCTGCCGATCGCGCAGGACCGCTGGTTCATGCTCGGTGTCCTGGTGTTCGCGTACGGGGTGATGCCGTTCATCGCCAGCGGCTACATGTTCCGCGCCCTGATCGTGCCATTCCTGATCCTGGCGATCGCGGCCATCGGGCTCAACATCCTGGTGGGGTATTGCGGGCAGATCTCGCTCGGCACCGCGGCGTTCATGGCGGTCGGGGCCTACGCCGCCTACAATTTTGCGATCCGGGTGCCGGCGTTGAACTTCGTGCTGGTGCTCGCCCTGGCGGGACTGGTGTCCGCCGCGGTCGGCGTGCTGTTCGGAGTGCCGAGCCTGCGCATCAAGGGCCTGTATCTCGCGGTCGCGACCCTGGCCGCGCAGTTCTTCATGGACTGGCTGTTCGCGCGGGTGAAGTGGTTCACCAACTACTCGTCCTCCGGATCGGTGTCGACGGCACCGATCGAGATGTTCGGCTGGCGGATCACGACCGCGCTCGACAAGTACTTTTTCGTCCTCTCCATCGCCGTGATCCTGACCCTCGTGGCCAAGAACCTGGTACGCGGCCATATGGGCCGGGCCTGGATGGCCACCCGCGACATGGACGTGGCCGCCGAGGTGATCGGCATCCGGCCGCTCTATGCCAAGCTGACCGCCTTTGCCGTCAGCTCGTTTTATGCGGGTGTGGCGGGGGCTCTGTGGGGCTTCGTGCACCTCGGCGCATGGGAACCGCTGGCGTTCAACATCAATCTGTCGCTGAACCTGCTGTTCATGATCATCATCGGCGGCATGGGGTCGCTCCTCGGGGCGTACTTCGGGGCGGCGTTCATCTTGGTGCTGCCGGTGCTCCTGAATCAGGTGCCGATCTCGTTCGGCGTGCCGATCTCGACGGCGCTCGCGTCGCACCTCGAGTTCATGATCTTCGGCAGCCTGATCATCTTTTTCCTGATCGTCGAGCCGCATGGCCTTGCCCGGCTTTGGGCCATCGGCAAGGAAAAGCTGCGACTATGGCCATTCCCGCATTGACCGGGGTTCGGAGCGGGTATGTAATTTCAGCGATCGCCGAACCCAAACACACCGCAAGGAGAGGCACCATGGCAAGTTGGCAAGTTATCAAGGCAGGCGCGAGCGCGCTGGCCATTGCAGGCATCTCCGCCGCACTCTGGGCGGTACCCGCGTCGAACGCCATCGGCCAGACTGCGGCGGGCGGCAAGGGCGAGCAATTCTTCCCGGTGCTCGTTTACCGCACCGGTGCGTACGCGCCCAACGGGGTGCCGTGGGCGAATGGGTACGTCGACTACCTCAAGCTGGTGAATGCGCAGGGCGGCATCAACGGCGTGAAGATCACCTACGAGGAGTGCGAAACCGGTTACGCCACCGATCGCGGCGTGGAATGCTACGAGCGGCTCAAGAAGAACGCGACGGTGGTGCAGCCGCTGTCGACCGGCATCACCTTCGCGCTGACCGACAAGGCGCCGAACGACAAGGTGCCGCTGATTACTGCCGGCTACGGCCGGGCCGACTCGGTCGACGGCGAGGTGTTCGCCTGGAACTTCCCGCTACTCGGCACGTACTGGGACGCGGCCGACATCCTGGTGCAGCACGTCGGCAAGCTCAATGGCGGACTCGACAAGCTGAAGGGCAAGAAGATCGCCCTGGTCTACCACGACTCGCCCTACGGCAAGGAGCCCATTCCGCTCTTGCAGGAACGCGCCAAGATGCACGGCTTCGAGCTCATGACTCTTCCGGTCACGCACCCGGGCGTCGAGCAGAAGGCGACGTGGCTGCAGATCCGGCAGACTCGTCCCGACTACGTATTCCTGTGGGGCTGGGGCGTGATGAACTCGACGGCGATCCGCGAAGCGGTGGCGACCGGCTATCCCCGCGACAAGATGTACGGCGTGTGGTGGGCGGCCGCGGAGCCGGACGTGACCCCGGTAGGCGCCGACGCCAAGGGCTACCACGGCTTGGCGCTGCAACATGGGGCCGGTCGCGCCAAGGTGCACGAGGACATCCTCAAGCTCGTGCATGGCGCGGGGCAGGGGACAGGTCCGGCCGACGAGGTGGGCCAGGTGCTCTACACCCGCGGGATGATCAGCGCGCTGCTGGCGGTGGAAGCGGTGCGGCAGGCCCAGACCAAGCACGGGCAGAAGGCGCTCACGGGCGAGCAGGTGCGCGACGGTCTCGAAAGCCTCAAGATCGACGACAAGCGCATAGGCGAGCTCGGTCTGACCGGCGTCATGCGTCCGCTTGCCACGAGCTGCCGCGACCACGAGGGCGCGCATAGCGCGCGGATCCAGACCTGGGACGGGAACAAGTGGAGCTTCAGTTCGGACTGGTACGAGTCCAACATGAAGGTCATCGAGCCGCTCATCAAGGATTCGGCACAGAAGTACGCTGCCGAGAAGAAGATCACGCCGCGCACCTGCACGTAAGGGGCGAAGGGGGGCGGCGATGCGCCACCCCCTTTCCCGATCGTGACCATGACCGATTCATCCACTTCGACCGGGGACGCGGCAGCGACCGCGGATGCCGCGCCGCTGCTCAACGTCAACGGCATCGAAGTGATCTATAACCACGTCATCCTGGTGCTGAAGGGCGTGTCCCTGGCCGTACCGGATGGCGGGATCGTGGCCTTGCTCGGTGCCAACGGCGCCGGCAAGACCACCACCCTGCGTGCCATCTCGAACCTCCTGCAGGGCGAGCGCGGCGAGGTTACGAAGGGCTACATCGAATATCGCGGCGAGCGCATCCACGGGCTTTCCGCGTACGCACTCGTCAAGCGCGGCGTCGTCCAGGTGATGGAGGGCCGGCGCTGCTTCGCGCATCTCACCGTCGAGGAGAACCTCCTTGCCGGTGCCTATGCGCGCGGGGCTTCCAAGGCCGAGATGCAGGCCGACCTGGAAAAGGTCTACGGTTACTTCCCGCGCCTGAAGGAGCGGCGCGAGAGCCAGAGCGGTTACACGTCAGGCGGCGAGCAGCAGATGACCGCCATCGGCCGGGCCCTGATGGCGCGACCGGCGATGATCCTGCTGGACGAGCCGTCGATGGGCCTGGCGCCGCAGATCGTCGAGGAGATCTTCGAGATCGTCCGCGACCTGAACGTCCGGGAGAAGGTGTCGTTCCTGCTCGCCGAGCAGAACACGAATATCGCGCTGCGCTACGCCCGCTATGGCTACATCCTCGAGAATGGCCGCGTGGTGATGGATGGATATGCCCCGGACCTTCGCGAGAACGAGGACGTCAAGGAGTTCTATCTTGGGGTCTCGCGGACGGGCAGAAAGAGCTTCCGGCAGGCGAAGTTCTACAAGCGCCGCAAACGCTGGCTCGCGTAGCGGACGCGTGCGTGCGCGGACGAGAAGATCCTCCCGGCCGCGATGGCTGCAACACGAGGCGAATGCCATGAATTTCGAAGCGCTGCGCAAGCATTGCGGATCGCTCCCCGGAACGGTTCGCGATATCAAGTGGGGCGCCGACGAGGTGTTCTCGGTCGGCGGCAAGATGTTCGCGGTGTTCTGGATCGACAAGGGCAAGGCGCGCAGTGTGTCGTTCAAGTGCGAGCCCGGGCGCTTTCTGGAGCTCACCGACGTCCCCGGGGTGATCCCCGCGCCGTATCTCGCCCGGGCCCACTGGGTGCAGGTGAAGGACGTGCACGCCTTGCCCGATGCCGTTGCCGAGTCCCTGGTGGAGCGCTCGCGGTCGCTGGTGCTCGCCAAGCTCCCCAAGAAAGTGCGCACCGCGATGGATGCGTCGTAGATGCCAGTCGGTACGGCAGGAGACGAGGCATGTGCGCAGCCCACGCAGTGGGCAAGCCTGGGGGAGGTTGCCCGGAGCGCCGCCGG
>JBDTWB010000249.1:0-5423 GCA_040006895.1 Casimicrobiaceae bacterium
CCTTGATCTGGGCGTAGAACTCGCCCGAGCTTTTGCGCGTCATCAGCACCTTGATCCCGGTGGTCTTCTCGAACGCCGCCACCATCGGGCGGCACCACTCCTCCTGCACCGTGCAGTACACCACCAGCTCGCCCTGCGCCGCGGCGACGACCGGCATCGCAAACAATGCCGCAGGCACCAGACAACGTAGCAGCTTCAAAATCCGCATGGATCCTCCTCGCTTCATCATCTTTTAATGGGTATGCCGACAACCTCGGCGAGTGTAGCGCAAAGTTCGGCATTGGTCGCAAGCAGGGGATTGCCGGCGGCCAGGCCGTCGCCGGCGAAGAAGTCGCTGACGTGCCCTCCGGCCTCGGTGACCAGCAGCAGGCCCGCGGCGCAATCCCAGGAGTTGATGTGGAGCTCGCAGTAGCCCTCGATGCGTCCGGCCGCGACGTCTGCCAGGCCGAGCGCCCCCGAGCCAGCGCGACGGATCGAGCCGCCAGCCGCCAGCACCCGATCGAGGAGCGCAAGATAGTCCGCGGTGGGACGGCGCGTCGACCAGCCGCACTCGACGAGCGCGGTATCGAACCGCGGGCACCCACTGACGGCCATGCGCCTGCCATTGAGCCAGGCGCCCTCTCCCCGCGCTGCACTGTAGAGCTCCTGGGTGCAGGGATTGAACAACACGCCGACAGTCGGGTTGGCGTTTTCCATGTAGCCGATCGAGACACAGTAGCGCGGAATGCCGCGCGCGTAGTTCGCGGTGCCGTCGATCGGATCGACGATCCAGACACGGTCGCCGCCGCCGCCGCCATCCTCTTCCCCGATCATCGCGTCATCGGGAAAGCGCTCTGCGATCGCCGCGCGGATGAACCGCTCGACTTCGAGATCCATGGCGGTGACTACGTCCTGGTGCCCCTTGGCCGTGCTCGCCGCCGTGCCGAACGTCGTGTGCGCAAGCGCACCTGCCTTCCGGGCGAGTTGCGCGGCGAAATCGAGGCGTTCCATCGTGGGGGGACTCCTGGTGACGGGCGAACGCCAGCATACACAAGGTGAGGTGGCGAAGGCGGTCCGGCAGTCGCGGCTTTGGCGTATGCGCGACAACCGGGTGCCTGCGGGGGTCGGGCTCGGTGCAGGGGCGACGCCACCAGACGGCGAACCTGCTCAGGGCAAAAAGGGCGTGCGGGTTGGTGAAACGCAGGCCGTTATCGGTGCGGATCGCCTTGGCAGGCCAAAGTCCCGGAAGGCTCGCCCGAAGACGGCAAGGGTGTAAGTATCTGGGTGTGGCCAGGGCGTCGCAGCTTATGAAAGAAAGAAAACGTCAACGCGAGTTATGCAGCGGGCCGCGGTCCCTGGGCGCCTGGTCCGACCCATCGGAATGCGCTCCGCGCCGTCTCCGGGGAGCTTCGTACGAACCCGCGCACCGCGAGCTACGTCTGGCCGCCACCTCGCGTCATCTCCGGAAGTCGAGTCTGACCCTACTTTCTGTGACCCTACTTTTTGCGGCTGGCGCCACGCGCCCGGTCGGTCAAGTGAACACGTCCTCGGCAGTCTTGATGCAGAGCTTCTGCAGCTGCCACCAGAGAACGGCATCCACCTTGCAGTGCATGTCGTCGATTACGGTCTGCACCAGTACCCGCGAGCCCGCGAGCACGAGCACCGATTCGTTGGCGTTCAAGCGCTGGTCCGTCGTGGCACTGATCGTCAGCGGCATCGAGTTGTCGATGTCCGATTCGTGGTAGCTCAAATCGCTGCCATGCGACACGAGACCGGTGTGCCGCAGCGTTGTCGGCATGAAAATTACCTTCGAACCGCGCACGACCATGATGAACAGCTGCAGAAAGATGTCGACCTCGGCATCAGAGAAGCCGAATTTATCAGTGACCGAGAACATCACCTTGTTGTAGAAGTTGCGCATCACGGCATGTATCTCGAGGCGGCCCTCCCGGTTCGTCGTGAACGGCACGCCACACGCCGCCCAGTTCGACCCGAAGGCGCGGGTAAGAAGCCCCCAAAGCCCATCGCTGAACGACGTATTCTCGTTCTGGTCGTAGTCGAAATTGTTCACGAGGTGCCCGATTCCCGGCTTGACGAACGAATCGTCACGCACGATGTATTCGCCCGGGCCTGCCGAGGACCCGACGTCGAACGACGTGAACGGCGGCACGAACTCCGCACAATCGGTCAGGGTCGCAACGAGGTCGCCGAGGTCGACGTGGTGAGCGGCACCGTGAAAGGCGGCAGGCGCGCCGGCCGATAGCTTGGCGTGCTCGCGCAGTTGCATCCGACGCATCGCCCGGGCTTTCGCTACATTGGGCAGCGCGCGGCCCACCGCTCGATCGAGTTTCCGCCGCGCGGCGGCCTTGGTCTTCGCGATGCGAGCGGAATCGCCGTCGCGGTGCAGGATATCTTCCCGCCATTCGCCCAGCACCTCCCCCGCGATCTTCGCCATGAGCCGCAGGTCCTTCTTCGGCAGCAGCTTGGCGTATTGCTTGACGTACGCGCGGGCGAGCTTGTCGTGAGCTGCTGCGTCTCTCAGGAGTTCCTCGCGGAACAGGACCCGCAAGGGGTCGCCCCGCAGGGTGGAACGGGTTGTCGCGTCGGCATCTTTGCGGGGGTAGTCGGACATGGCTTAGTCTCGCGGGATCACCAGGGACGGCTAGCTTAACGCCGTCCGCGCCCGAACTCGTGTTGTCCCAGGCGCGCCCGCGCACGGTCACGGCCAGAGAACCAGGACAACATGTTGATTTCCCATAGTGTTCGCGGCCGGGATGTCGCTCATGGGCGACTGGTGGTGCAGGGCGGAGTGTGGCCTCTGGCAATTCCAGCGGTGCAGGAACGGCTCCATGGCCTCTCGCTGCGCTGAGGATTCGCCGCGCGCACGATGCAAGCCTGGCAACACGGCGAAAGGTTCTGTCGACACGTCGGTGCGCACCCAGGCCGCCGACCCTGCGGAGCACGAGCACCTGTCGCGCTACTGCACCCGGCCGCCCTTCGCCCTGTAGAACCGCGCGAACCCGATCCCGAACGCTTGCTCTACGACGCGTTGGCGCAGGCCCGAGACGAGCGCCGGGCAACGGACCTGTGCCGAGTCTGGCCGGGCGCGACCCATGGAACCACGCTGGACCTGGTCATCGACTGCCATACGCGAGCGCTGCCGGGCTGGTACCTGTCGCGCTCGCGCAAACCCCAGGACCGCGGAGTCGGCCCCGGAGCAGGCGCTCACGCCGCCCGCCCGGCGTTTTGCCTTGCATTGACATCGATCAAGGAAATCTGCCGGCGCGAGGACTATGATGGGAATCAGGGGCGCGCTTGACACCTGCACGCGCAGGACACGAAACCGACGCCCGGACCGTCGGCGTTGGGTCCGATCGGGGTCACGAATCCGGGCCGGCCAAGGCGGCGTGCAAGGGCTTTTGCGACCTCGAACAGGGCACAGTCCTCGGGTCGTGTGCGTCCTTCGGGTTGGACGTCGGTGCGGCGCACTGCTGCAGGCGGATCTCCGGTCGGCGCCATCGACCCGGGCCAAGCCTCGGGTATCGCTCGCAGCCTATCGCGAGCCGCCACCGGATCCTCCGGCGGCCCTCCGCTTCCTGCGGCTGACCATTTAGCCCTGTCGTGTCGCCCGGGTATGGACGCTGTTTGTGCGCGGAGGATGCCCATCGTCCGCTTCGCGCTGTCCGAATCGTGCGAAGAGGCGCCTTCCACGCTTGCGAACCACGTTTCCATCACAGGAGTTCACCATGATCGACCTTCGCAAACTCGCCATCGCCACCGCTTTCGGCGCCGCAATGTCTGCCAACGCACAGACGCCGGCGATCACTCCATCAGAATGGGCGACGCGCATGGACCAGCAGATGACGGCGATGCGCAGCCTGCATGAACAGATGGTGAACGCCAAGACGCCGGAGGAGCGCAATGCGTCGATGGCAGCGCACCGGGCCCTGATGCAAAACGGCATGCAGATGATGGGTGGCATGGGTCCGGGTGTCGGAACGCACGGCATGGCCGGCATGGGGCCCGGCATGGGCGCCGGAATGGGCGCTGGAATGGGTCCCGGCGGCGCTAGCCCCGGGGCCATGCACGGCAACGCCGGCGCGCCCGCGGACTGGGCCGCCCGGCAGCAGTGGATGGAAAAGCGCATGGAGATGATGCAGTCCATGATGCAGTTGATGGTCGACCGGCTGCCGCCGGAACCGGCGAAGACATGAGGCACAACATGAGTGAAACACACCGAACCCCCGAACCCGCCAAGGGCACCGCCTATGGATTCAGCTGCGAACTGAAGGGCCGGGACTTCCCCGTCGCCATCACGCGTGTCACCGAGGCACTGAAGGCCGAAGGTTTCGGTGTCCTGACCGACATCGACGTGCAGGCCACGATGAAAGTCAAGCTCGGCATCGACGGGCGACCTTACCGCATCCTCGGTGCCTGTAACCCGCCGCTGGCCCATCAGGCATTGCAGGCCGAACCGGACATCGGCCTGCTGCTGCCGTGCAATGTGGTCGTGCGGGAGGAAGCCGACGGCCGGCTGGTCGTCGGATTCATGGATCCGATGGCCGTGCTGCAGATGACGGACAACGCGGCGGTGGCCCACGTCGCGCAGGAGGTGTACGACCGGCTGCAACGCGTCAGGGCTTCGCTGCTGGCCATGCCGGACAACGCCCAAGGTTGACGGAGATGCACATGTTTCACGACGGCAGTTACTACATGGGCGGCATGCACGGTCTGTGGTGGATCTTCTGGGTCGTATTGATCGGCCTCGTGGTGTTGTACGGAAGGGGCCGTCCGGGCGAGGGGCGACGGCGGCCGCGCGAGACGCCGCTGGAAGTTCTGCGGCGTCGACTGGCCAACGGTGAGGTTTCGCCCGAGGAGTACGAGAAGCGCAAGGCGCTGGTCGATCGGGACGGCGCCAAGCCCTGAGACCTACGACCCGCGCTTGTGCCGGTCGCTCACCTTGCCCTTCACAAGCGGGCAAGGCCAATGTTCAGCTAACTGGACGGTGCCAAACCCGCGGCCAGCCGCAGGGCCCGCATCGGCAAGGCCAACAGGGTCTGCACCGACCCTGCTCATAACGGTTCGCCGAACCAGACTAGGAGCGATACGATGGACATGGCTTCGGAGCACCGCCACAAGGGTCACACCCACGACGGACACGATGGAGGTAACGCCGGGCCAGGCACGACAAGACCCTTGAAGGACCCCGTGTGCGGTATGACCGTGACGACGGCATCGCAGCACCGCCTGGAGTACGACGGCCGTCCCTTCTACTTCTGCAGCACCAAGTGCAAGTCGAAGTTTGAGGCATCGCCTGAGAAGTACACGGACACGGAAGATCCGGCGGCGCCATCGGCAACCGAGACCCTGCCGGGCGCCATCTATACCTGCCCGATGCACCCGGAAATCCGCCAGGACCACCCGGGCAATTGTCCCAAGTGCGG
>JBDTWB010000250.1:0-5354 GCA_040006895.1 Casimicrobiaceae bacterium
GCATGGGCGGCAACTACCAGATCGCCTCGATCACGGCGCTGTTGCTGCTCCTGCCCTCGATCGGGTTCATGCTGCTGGTCGAGCGCTTCCTGAAGCCCGAGGTGCTTGCCATGGTCGGGCGCTGAGCGCGGGATGGGAGCGCTGGCGTTCGCGCCGGGCGCGTAAGCGTCTCGTCGGACCCCGCCGCCTGCCCAGGGCGCGGTGCGCTCCGTCGCCGCACGGAACATTTGGACCGGCGCCCCGGTCCATCTCGCCATCCCGAACGCCGGAGCGCTCGGGTCACCGGGCAGGCACGAGCCCGCAGACGGCGTGGGTCGTCGAGAAGGTTGGTGGCTGGCTGATCCGCCGGTGCGTTCACGCTGGGTGTCGAGGAGGCCGTCACCGTCGCACCGTGGTCGTTGCCGGCGGGCCTCGCGGTCGTGCCGATTGCCCTTCATCCACTTATCGTCCCCGACCTCATGCCGCTACCCATCGAAGACTACGCCTTGCTCGGCGACACCGAGACCGCCGCGCTGGTCGGCAGGGACGGCTCCATCGACTGGCTCTGCTTCCCGCGCTTCGACTCGGCCGCGTGCTTCGCGGCGTTGCTAGGCGACAAGAGCAATGGCCGCTGGCAAATCGGCCCGGCAGATCCGCAGGCGCGCACCGAACGGCGTTATCGCGGCAACTCCCTGGTGCTCGACACACTGGTCACCACCGAAGGCGGCGTCGCCCGCGTGGTCGACTGCATGCCGCCTCGTGGGCCAACCCCGGACGTGGTGCGGGTAGTCGAGGGCGTCGAAGGCGAAGTCACGTTCGAGATGGAGCTCGTCATCCGGTTCGACTACGGTTCGATCGTGCCGTGGGTGCACACCGTCGACGGCGTGCTGCGGGCCATCGCCGGACCCGATGCGCTGTCGCTCTGGTCGCCGGTCCCGCTCCATGGCGTGGACTTCACCCACCGGGCGTCCTTCACGGTCAAGGCGGGCGAGCGCCTGCCGTTCGTGCTCGCCTGGCATCGCTCCCATGAGCCGTCGCCGCCGGCGATCGACGCTCTCGAGGCGGTCGCCGACACATGTCGCTGGTGGGAGCACTGGGCCGCGCAGTGCACGTACGCGGGGCCGTGGAAGGACCAGGTGATGCGCTCGCTGATCGCGCTGAAGGCGCTCACCTATCGCCCGACAGGTGGCATCGTGGCCGCGGTCACCACCTCGCTGCCGGAGCACATCGGCGGCGTGCGCAACTGGGACTACCGGTTCTGCTGGGTCCGCGACGCGACCTTCACGCTGTATTCGCTTCTCTCCAACGGCTTCACGACCGAAGCCGCCGAGTGGCGCGGCTGGCTGCTGCGCTCGGTGGCGGGCGACCCTTCGGACCTGCAGATCATGTATGGTCCCGCGGGGGAGCGCCGGCTGACCGAGCTCGAGCTTCCGTGGCTGGCGGGCTACGAGAATTCGAAACCGGTGCGGATCGGCAACGCCGCCGTGCAGCAGCTTCAGCTCGACGTCTATGGCGAGCTGCTCGACGCCATGGCGGTGGCCGCGCGTGCCGGTGTTCGTGCCGATGCCGATGCCTGGTCGCTGGAGAAGTCCCTGGTCAACCACCTCGAGACCATCTGGCAGGAGGCGGACGAGGGCATCTGGGAGATGCGCGGGCCGCGCCGCCATTTCACCCATTCCAAGGTGATGGCGTGGGTGGCATTCGATCGCGCCCTGTCGATCGTCAAGGAAGGCCACTTCGAGGGCCCGGTCGAGCGTTGGCGGCAGACCCGTGCAGCGATCCACGAGGAAGTGTGCCGGTGCGGCTTCCATTCCGGACGCAACACCTTCACCCAGTACTACGGCACCGACCAGGTCGACGCAAGCCTGCTGCTGCTGCCGCTGGTCGGCTTCCTGCCCATCGACGATCCGCGCATCGTCGGGACCATCGCCGCGGTCGAGCACGACCTCCTGCACCAGGGCTTCCTGCTGCGCTACCGGTCCGAGCAGGACGTCGACGGGCTTCCGGCAGGCGAGGGTGTGTTTCTCGCCTGCACGTTCTGGCTCGCCGACTGCTACGCGCTGCAAGGCCGCGCCGAGAAGGCGCGCGCCCTCTTCGAACGATTGCTCGGTCTCGTCAATGATGTCGGTCTGCTCTCCGAGGAATACGACCCTGTGGCCAAGCGATTGCTCGGCAATTTTCCCCAGGCGTTCTCGCACGTGTCACTGGTGAACACCGCGCTCAACATCGGGGCCATCAAGGGTCCGGCCGAGGATCGCAGCGAGCAGGCGCAGACGGCGCCGTGATGAGGTCTCGCGCGTGCATGCGGCGCACGCCGGCCCGGAACTAACGGGAGCGCGTGCAGCCTAATGGCGCGTCCGTGGACGAAGTCATGTCCGGGTCCGCGCCCACGCTCCGGGCAGGTTCCGCCGGCGGTGTGTATCTGCTCGGTGGGCGTGTTCGCCGCGGTTGGTCGGTTCGGCCAGGTTGGTCGGTTCGGCCAGGTTGGTCGGTTCCTGCTGATTGCCCGCCAGCGCACAGTTGCCGACCCGCCAGCGCACCGCGCCTGAGCCAACACAGTTCATCCAAGGAGGGAAACAACGATGGGTATGCTCGATTTTGTCAAGGAAGCAGGGGAAAAGTTATTCGGTCACGCCCGCGCCAGCGCCGCCAGGCCGGCGGACTCCGGCGCGGCGGACGCCAAGGCGACGGAGGCCGCAGCTGCTGCGAAAGCCACCGACGCGACCGCGGGCGATGCGATCCTCGCCTATATCAAGTCCCAGAATCTGCAGGCGACGGGCCTTACCGTGACCTATGACGGTGCATCGTCCACGGCTTCCGTGTACGGCGTGGCGCCGGACCAGGAGACGCGGGAGAAGATCGTCCTGTGCTGCGGGAACGTCGCCGGGGTCGAGAAGGTGAACGACATGATGTCGGTCGACCGCAGCGCGCCGGAGGCGAAGTTCTACACCGTCGAGTCCGGCGACACCCTGTCCAAGATCTCCAAGGCGCAGTATGGCGACGCCAACCAGTACATGAAGATCTTCGAAGCGAACAAGCCCATGCTCAAGGATCCGAACAAGATCTATCCGGGTCAGAAGCTGCGCATCCCCCAGTGACCACGTGAGGAGAAGCCATGACCCTCGCCGCCTCGAAGGATGGCTTGGAGGGGCGCCGCGCCCCGGACCCTGAAGCGGCTGGGCCTGGTCTCCTGGCGCCGGGATGCGTGGTGCGCGTACGACATTGGGGAGTGCCCCTGCGCCTCGCCGCTCCCAAGTCGCCTTTCGACGACGACGACGAGGACGGCGACAGCTGGAGCCACGGAGGGGATGAGGAAGATGACGACGACGAGGATGAAGACGACGACGAGGAGGCGGACGCGTTCGATGACGAGGCATCCGGGCACGTCCGCACCGCGTCGCTCCGGTAAGACATGCAGCCCGGTCGACAAGCTGCTATAATCATTGGCTGCGGTGGTCCTGCGAACTGGCGTTTCAGGCTGCCCCACCGCGCAATACCCAGCAAGGCAGCCGTTCATCGGTTCCTAATCCCCGTTCCCCTCGCGATTCGAGTGTGAGCTGCTGTTCCGGTTAGCGACGATGGCATTGCAGTTTGTCGACCCGGTAGCGGCCATTCGCGTCACGCTTCGGTAGCACGCCCGGGCATCGCCCGCGCGGGCACCGCGCGGCGCACTTCACGTCCCGCCTTTCCGGATTCCGGCTTGCCGGTGCGCTCCCGCGCACGGGCCGGTCCACTTCGCGCGCCGTTGCGGCGTGCGACAACGCATTGGAACACCATGAATTTCTCTGAACTCGCTCTTGCCCCGGCACTGCTCGAGGCCGTGGCCGCGTGCGGCTACACCGAGCCGACCGCCATCCAGGCGCAAGCCATTCCGTCGCTTCTGGCCGGGCGCGACGTCATCGCCTCGGCCCAGACCGGGACCGGCAAGACCGCGGCCTTCGTGCTGCCGGCCCTGCATCGCCTCATCACCCAGCCGGTCGCCGGCCGCCGTCGTCCCGGCACCCCTCGCGTGCTGGTACTGGCGCCGACCCGCGAGCTCGCCCAGCAGGTCGCCGACCAGGCCGTGAGCTATGCCCGCTCGTCGCGCCTTAACACCGTCTGCCTGTACGGCGGAGCGCCCTATCCGGTGCAGAACCGGCAGCTCTCGCGGCAGGTGGACGTGCTGGTGGCAACACCCGGACGGTTGCTCGATCACGTCGAGCGCGGCCGGGTGGACCTTTCCGCCGTCGAGCTCCTGGTGCTCGACGAGGCCGATCGCATGCTCGACCTGGGCTTCGCCGACGATGTCGACCGCATCACCGCGGCCACCCCCGCGGGTCGCCAGACGGTGATGTTCTCGGCGACCTTCGATCCCGCCATCGCCCGCCTGGCGACGCGGCTGCTGCGTGACCCCGAGCGCATCGATGCGACCACGTCGGAGACGCCGCCGCTCGCCATCGACCAGCGCGTGCACTTCGCCGACAACTTCGCGCACAAGCAGCGGCTGCTCGATCACCTGCTCGCCGACGTGAGCGTGGGCCAGAGCATCGTGTTCATGGCCACCAAGCGCGACGCCGAGGCGCTGGCGTTGCGCCTGCAGGAACAGGGCCACTCGGCCGCGGCGCTGCATGGCGACATGACCCAGCGCGAGCGCACCCGGACGCTGCAGGACATGCGCCGGGGCGGTCTGCGTACCCTGGTCGCGACCGACGTCGCGGCCCGTGGCATCGACGTCGCGGGTGTCACCCACGTGATCAACTTCGACCTGCCGCGCCAGGTCGATGCCTACGTGCACCGCATCGGTCGCACCGGCCGGGCCGGCGCCGCCGGCACCGCGGTGTCGCTCGCCAATCACACCGAGCGCGGCACGCTGCGGGCGATCGAGCGTTTCACCGGCATCACCATCGCTCCACATGTCATCGCCGGCCTCGAGCCGCGTGGCGCGGACAAGCGACCACCGGCGCGTCGCGATGCCCGTGCCGGCGATCGGCACGAGCCGTGGCGCACGCCGCGTCCGGCCGGCAACGGTGCGCGGCCGCACGCCGGGGGCAACGAGCGCTGGGGCGCACCGACCCGTGATGGCGGTCCTTGGCAAAGTAGCGGCGCACGCCGGCGCGGCTAGCCCCGGCCGGCAACGCGTCGGCGCCCGGCGATTCTGCCGGGGCCGGCGAGCGGCGCCGAGGCAGCCGCGATTGACGCGGACGTCTTGCCGGCGCCCATGCCTCGGTTCCTGGTGCAAGGTCGTGAGACGTGGCACCGTGCGCCATCCGTCGCGGTGCTCAGGCCGTGTTCCTCAGGCCGCGATGCTCAGGCCGCGATCCTTCAGGCCGCGATCCTTCAGGCCGTGAGACCGCCGAAGCGTCGCCCGAAGGCGTCATCGACGGGCGGCAGCGCGC
>JBDTWB010000251.1:0-5340 GCA_040006895.1 Casimicrobiaceae bacterium
CGGAGTGCATCAGACCGGCGATCTCGTTCGCGTCCGGAGGTTCGGGCCGCAGGCTTGTGTCGGGACCGGCGAGGGCCTGAGGTTCGAGCACGACGACCTCCTCGGTGAAGCCTGACCGCGGGTGCGCGGCGCCGTGGCCCGTCCGCCGCAGGCAGGCGACGATGCGCACGGTGTTGCGCCAGCAGCCGGCCTTGCATGCATGGTCTTGTGCAACGACGAGTCAACTTGCGCGAGAAGCGTCGCGCGAGAAGCAGGCGCGATCGTTGGATGCTGAGCGCATCCGGCTCGCGGGGTAATCGTCCTGTCGGCCGACGACGAACGTCGGAGCATATAAATACACGTATTTCGTGTATTATTTGTGCGCATGAAAAACATCACGATCACGCTCGACGAGGCAACCGCCGCCTGGGCGCGCCTGCGCGCCGCCGAGGAGGGCACGAGCGTGTCGCGCCTGGTGGGGGAGATGCTCCACGGGCGGATGCTGCGCGATGCGGCGTACGAGGACGCGATGCAGCGTTTCCTCGTTAAGCAGCCGAAGCTCCTGGGCAAGGCAGGCGGGCACTACCCCACCCGCGACGAGGTCCACAAGCGTTGAGCGTCTTCGTCGATACGAATGTGTTGGTCCATTGGCGCGACGCGCGCGACCTGCAGCGCCAGGCGCGCGCTGCCGCGTGGCTCCGCCACCTGTGGCACGAGCGCAGTGGCCGCGTCAGCACACAGGTGTTGTCGGAGTACTACGCAGTCGTGACGCGCAAGCTCGCGCCGTCGCTCGCCCGCGACGATGCCTGGGACGACGTCCAGGCCCTGACCCTGTGGAATCCGCAGCCGATCGACACGAGGGTGCTCTCGCGCGCACGCGCGGTCGAGGAGCGCCATCGCCTGAGTTGGTGGGACAGCCTGATCGTCGCGGCCGCGCAGGAACAGCGCTGCACGATCCTGCTCACCGAGGACCTGCAGGAAGGTGCCGACTACGGCGGCGTGGTGGTGCGGAGCCCGTTCACACTGGACGCCAACGAGCCCGAGGTCGCGGCGGCGACGGGGTGTGGCGGCCATCCGCCGCGCGGTCGGCCGCGAAAAGGAGCCGCGTCCCGGCTGTGAACGTTTTCGAGCTATCAAGACGCACGGGTTCACGGCGCGTCGAAGGACCGTTCCTTCACTCGTCCGGACCACGGTGCTCGACGGTTTCCTCGTCGACCCAGTTCTCCTCCTCCCAACTCATGCCGCGTCGCCCCGGAACCTTTCGTGTCGGTCCGGGCCGGTAATAAGCGCACGATTTCGGGCCATAACAGAACGTCTCGAAGCGGTACTCGCGCCGGGTCGGCTGCCACTGGTCGACGATCATCGCGACGGGCATTCGACAGCCCCACTGGCAGGTGCGGCACTTGGCATCGTAGGTCCGCGCATCGAGCCGGCGGTGGCCGCGCTCGCGGTACACGGGCAGCGGCGGCGGTACCCCGCGCCACGGGGGCCCCGGGGCGGCAACCGGTTCCACACCACGCGTTTCAAAGACGAGCGCACTGGCGCGATAGAGATCGGCCGTCTCGCGGTCCCGGTCGAGCACCCGATGGGCGATGCCGGACACGCGATCGCCCGCCCGGAACGTGTGCTTGGCAAGCATTCCCGGGCCGATCCGAACGGTGAATTCGCCGGATGCGCCTTCGACGGCGCCTTCGATCGACAGCACGTAACCCAGGTACGAGTGCGAGCGTTGGTCGAACGAGCGCATCAGGTCGATGCGCGGCTGCACGCCGAGTACCAGCCCGCTCCAGGCGACGCGGCCGGAAGTCATGCTCGTGGGCACCGTTTGGTCGATGCAATCACACTGTGCGACGTGTCCGGATGCAAGGCACCCACAAATGGAACAACTGTCCGAGCGCCGCCCTCAGCGCGGGTGGTGACTCTCATCCACCGGTGGCCAGCAGGTGCATCACGAGACGCACCAGCCCGTCCCTTTCGTCCGGGCGACTCTCGGCAATCATAAGTGTCAACGCGTCCTTCCGACGTTCTAGGACCCTTGCGCAGGCGCAAAGGCACCTCGAATCGGGGACGCGTCACTGCCCCCCGCTCCCCGCCTCCTGCGCCAGCAGCGCATTCGCGAGACTCGACTCGCGCTGATAGAAGCCTTCGGTGTGGAAGGTCTCCTCAAGCCGGAAGAGCTCGTAGTCGAGGTGATGGGCGAGCTCGTGGGTGAGGGTGCGCAGAAAGCTCTTGAACGCCACGACCTGCTGGCGCTGGGCGGTGCGCATCCACACGGTGATGAGCGCACGACAGCGGCCTTCCCCGGGCTCGTACAGGCCGTGCAGCTCGCCGTAGTCGTCGGACGGTCGCCGCGCGAGAACCTGCACACGCACCGGCGGCACCTTGTAGCCAGCCGTCAGGAGGGCCATCAGCGCGCGGGCGGCGCTCTGGACCGCAAGGCGATTGCCCGCGACCAGCGCCGCGCGGATCGTGGCCACGAAAGATCCCGCGGCGACGTCCGGCGGCAGGCCGAGCGCGCCGAGCGCATCGCTGCGGCGGTAGATGCGCTTGCGGGCGGCCGACAGCCGGTCGTAGTAGGCGAAAGGCAAGACCGTAGTAGCGGAAGGCAAGACGCGTCGGTGGCCGTTGGGTCGAGAACGCGCGGCGCGGTCTCGATCGCCGTAAGAAACGCCAATCAGAAACGACAAAGGCCAAAACGACAAACGCCGAAATTACAAAGGCCGCTCGGCGCGGCCCTTGAAACGTCCGATCGACAGGCGTCAGATCTTCTTGATCTTTTCGAGCATCTTGAAGATGCCCTTTTGCGAGCCGTTGAAAAGGCGCTTGTAGGTCTTGCCGAGGCAACGACGCTCGAGCGTGTTGCGACGGGTGCGGGTGCGTTCGGCCATGGTTGGCTCCGGTGGGTCGGTGACGAGTACAGCCCATCATTTTAACCGATTCCGGGTCAGAGAGGGGAGGCGTCGCCGCCGGCGTCCCTTCGATCGGCGCGCGGAGAGGGGCCAAGGAATTTCCGCCGCCCTGGGCACTCAGACTCTCGGACTCAGACGCTGAGGCCTCAGGAGAACCCATGCCAGCCAAGCCCGCCGTGATCGTGTTCGATGTCATCGAAACCCTGTTTAGCCTTATTCCCATCGAGACTCGGCTGCGAGAGGCTGGCATGCCGGCCGGCAGCCTCCGCGAGGTGTTCGCGGCCCTGCTGCGCGATGCCTTCGCCCTGGATGCGGCAGGAACCCCCAAGCCGTTTGCCGATATCGCCCGCGCGACCCTGGAAGTGGCGCTGACCACGCAGGGCATCGCGGGAGTGGACGAGAAGATCGAGTCGATCATGGCAGGCTTTGCCGAACTGCCCGCACACGACGACGTGCGTCCCGCATTCGAGGCCGTGCGCGATGCCGGCATTCGCATGATCACCCTCACCAACGGCGGCGCCGAAAACACCCGGAAGCTCCTCAACAGGGCGGGGCTCGCAGAGTTCGTGGAAAGGTCCGTCGCGGTCGCCGAGGCGAACCACTGGAAGCCCCGCGCCGAGGTGTATCGTCACGCCGCCACCACCTGCGGGGTGGAGCCGGGACGGATGGCCATGGTGGCCGCGCATGCCTGGGACCTGCACGGGGCGAAGCAGGTCGGCTTCATGACCGGGTGGGTCCAGCGCCAGGACAAGCACTACCTCGGGGTCATGGCGCCACCCGACGTCACGGCCCGGTCCTTACCCGAGGTCGTGCACCAGCTCCTCGGCCGCGCGCCGTGAACCGGTCACGCAGTGGGCACGCACTGAACGGGCAGCACTCCTGCAGGCCCCGCTGCCCGACATTGGCGTGGTGGTCCGATCGGAAGAAACAGCCATCGGCCGGGAATCCCCCGACCGACCACCCGGCGAGCTAAGGCTGGCACGCTACGCACCGTGATCCGGAGGCAACCATGACCGCTGACTTCGACGTATTCATCATCGGCGCCGGGCAGGCTGGGCCGACCCTTGCGCACGATCTCGCCAAGGCCGGTCGCAAGGTCGCGGTTGCCGAGCGCAAGCATCTGGGCGGCTCGTGCGTGAATTTCGGATGTACGCCGACCAAGGCGGTCGTCGCCTCCGCACGGGTGGCGCATGTCGCGCGGCGTGCCGCCGAATACGGCATCGGCGTCGGCGCCGTCACCGTCGACTTCAAGGCCGTGCTCGAGCGCGCCCGACGCATTGTCGCCGAATCGGTCGAGCACCTCCAACAAGGCTTCACCGGGGACGATGCGCCCACGCTGCTGCGCGGTCACGCCCGGCTTGCGGGCCGCGACGGCGAAACATTCCGTATCGAGATCGACCGCAAGGTGGTTCGCGCCAAGACCGTCGTGCTCAATACCGGCACCCGCAGTCTGGTGCCGCCGATCGAGGGTCTCGACACGATCGACTTCATCGACGCCGATCACTGGCTCGACAAGGACCACGAACGACTCCCCGGCGATCTTCTCATCGTCGGCGGCAGCTACGTCGGTCTGGAGATGGCGCAGTTCTATCGCCGCATGGGTGCGCAGGTTACCGTGGTCGAATCCTCGAAGCAGATCATGAGCCACGAGGACGAGGACGTCGCCCGGGCGATGCGCGAGATGCTCGAGGCGGAAGACATTCGATTCGTGCTGGAGCGGCGTGCCGTGCGGTTCGCGCCCACCGGCCAGGGCGTTCGCACCACGCTCGAAGGCGAGGAGAGCAAGGGAGGCAACGAGAACCTCGATAGCTCGCACGTTTTCATCGCCCTGGGGCGCAAGCCCAACACCGACGATCTCGGACTCGACACGGTCGGCGTGAAGGTGAACGACAAGGGCATCGTGCAGGTCGACGAGCGGCTCGCCACCAGCACCGAAGGCATCTGGGTCGCTGGGGACATCCGCGGCGGACCGATGTTCACCCATACCTCGTGGGACGACTACCGGGTGCTGCGCTCACAGCTCCTGGGCGACGGCACGCGCACTACGGCAGGCCGCATCGTGCCGTACGCAGTGTTCACCGATCCCGAACTCGGGCGCGTCGGCATGACCGAATCCGAGGCGCGCAAGGCGGGCAAGAAGGTCAAGATCGGCCACTTCGAGATGAAGAACAACGGCAAGGCGCGGGAGCTCGGCGAGACTCGCGGCTTCGTCAAGGTGGTGGTCGACGCCGGCTCCGGGCGCATCCTGGGCGCCGCCGTGTTCGCACTCGAAGGCGCGGAGCTCGTGCATCTCTTCGTCGACTTGATGAACGCGGATGCCCCCTTCGGCGTCATGCGCGATGCCATCCACATCCATCCCACGCTTGCCGAAGGCCTGCAAAGCGCGGTTACGGACCTCTAGGCCCTAATCCACAGCACTCAAAGGAAGCACCATGATTCGAGCGATCCCAGC
>JBDTWB010000252.1:0-5332 GCA_040006895.1 Casimicrobiaceae bacterium
GGCTCCCGAACTCGGGGGCTCCGGAACGTGGAGGCTCCAGGGCTGGGGTGGACGCCGCCGCGCGCGTGTTGGCAACCCGGCAGTTCCCGGACGGGACCTTCACGATATCGCCGGGCGACGTTGACCCGGAAGAAAGGCACCGCACATGACGCCACAAGCGCCACGCAAGGCCGCACGATGGCGCGAGGCGCTCTCGAACGAGCGCATGGCCCACATCGTCAAGGATGCATTTCGCGGCACCTCGCGGGCGCTGCAGGCGCGGCTCGCGCGCCATGGCGTGTCCTACAGCCATTGGACGCTCCTGCGCATCCTGTGGCAGGGCGACGGCGTGACCCAGCGCCAGCTCGCGGAGCTCGCCGGCATCACCGAGCCGTCGACGTTCGCCGCGGTCCAGGCGATGGCAAGCCTGGGCTACGTCACGCGCCAGAAAATGCCCGACAACCGCAAGGAGATTCGCGTCTTCGTGACTCCCAAGGGCGCGTCGCTGCGCGCCGTGAGTGTCGCGGCGGCCGAGGAGGTGAATCGCATTGCCCTCGACAGACTGCCGCAGGAGGACATTGCCGCCGCACGGCGCGTGCTCCTCGCCATGATCGAGCATCTGGACGCGGACATGACCACGATTGCGGCAGGCGAGCAGCGTACGGCGCGTTCGGGCTCGCTGCCCACGGCGCCGGGAGGTTCGACGACGATGCTGGGGCAGATCGCCGAATGACGGCGACGGTGCGAGCGCCGGTACGCGTCGGCATTGCAGGCGTCGGCGCCGCCGGCCGGGCATTCATTCCGGCGCTGCGCGGCCATCAGGGCATCGCGCTCGCCGCGATCGCGGAGCCCGCGGCCGACATACGCGCCCGCATCGTCGCCGAGCACGGCCTGGTCGGCTACCCAAGCCTTGCGGCCATGCTCGACGACGCGGCATTGGACGCGGTGTACGTGGCCACACCCACCGACCGGCATCGCGAGCACGTGGCGTTGGCCTGCGCGGCCGGAATGCACGTGCTGGTCGAGAAGCCGATGGCAGCGAGCCTCGAGGATGCGCGCGCGATGGTCGCGGCCGCGGCGGCAGCCGGCGTCGTGCTGATGGTCGGGCACTCGCACAGCTATGACCTGCCGATTCAGCGCATGCGCGAGATCATTGCCGGCGGCACGCTCGGGCGGGTGCGCATGGTCAACACCTGGTGCTACACCGACTGGGTCTATCGACCGCGCCGTATCGAGGAGTTCGATCTCACCCTCGGCGGCGGTGTCACCTATCGCCAGGGCTCGCACCAGTTCGACATCCTGCGCCTGCTGTGCGGCGGCATGGCGCGCAGCGTACGGGCGCGCACCTTCGATTGGGATCCGGGGCGGCGCACGGTCGGCGCGCACGTGGCCTTCGTCGACTTCGCCGACGGCGCGGCGGCCACCGCCGTGTACAACGGCTATGGCAGGTTCTCCTCCATGGATTTGACCGGCGATGTTTCCGAGTGGGGCTTCCTGCAGCCGCCGGCGGCACGTCCGTCGAATCGTCCGCAACCCGGCCTCTCGGTGGAAGCGGAGCTCCGCGCCAAGGAGGCGCGAGCCCGCACGGCGATCCCGGCGAGTGCGCCCTACCAGCCGTTTTTCGGACTGACCCTCGTGAGCTGCGAAGGCGGCGACATCCGCCAATCGCCGCAGGGCCTGCTGGTCTATCGCGACACGAAGGTCGAGGCAATCGCCCTGCCCGTTTCCACGAGCCCCCGCGACCTCGTGGTGGCGGAGTTCCACGACGCGGTCACCGGTATCCGGCCGGCGCTGCACGACGGTCGCTGGGGTCTCGCCAATCTCGAGGTCTGCGTCGCGGCGATCGCATCCTCGCAGAGCGGTGGCGAGGTGCTCCTCGAGGAACAGGTGAGCGTGCCCTGTTGAGGCCGGCGCTGCAGCGCCGCGCCCTCGGGTCGTGCGTGGCGCGCGGCGCGCTGTTGCGGAGCCGAGGGATCAGGTCCTGGGATCGCGCGGCGGCAACGCCTGGAGCGCGAGGTTGGGGCGATCCTCGAAGCTCGGCAAGGCGCTGCCGACGGTCTCGACCAGTTGCAGCGCCGTGGCAAGCGCCGTCTCGAGCTGGCGATCGCGCCCCGCCCGCGCGTCCTGTGGGGTGTTGTCGACCTCGACGGTCGGCTCCGTCCCGAAGTTTTCCACGCCCCAGCCCACGTCGGTGAACCAGAACGAGAACTCGGGCTGGGTGGTCTCGGTGCCGTCGACCAGCCGGTGGCGCGGCCAGATGCCGATCACCCCGCCCCAGGTCCGCGTACCGACCAGCGGGCCGATGCCCATCAGCTTGAAGGCGTGCGAGAAGATGTCGCCGTCCGATCCCGAGTGCTCGTTGGTGAGCGCCACCACCGGCCCCACGACCGCCTCGCTCGGATACGAGCTCGGCAGGTGCCACCGCGAGATGTTGTAGCCGATGCGCTTCCTTGCGACCTTCTCCAGCAACAGCTGCGACACATGGCCGCCGCGGTTGTAGCGCACGTCCACAACGAGCGCATCGCGGTCGCATTCAGCGCTGAAATAGCGATGGAACTCGGCAAAGCCTGCCGAGAGCATGTCGGGCAGGTGCAGGTAACCCACCCGACCGCCGGACTGCGCGTGCACCCAGGCGCGGTTGGTTTCGACCCACTCGCGGTAGCGCGCCGGCACTTCGTCGGTCAGCGTCGTCACCAGCGCCTTGCGCGCGGTCGTTGTGTCCGGTGCGCCGCGCTCGAGCGTGAGCTCGACCTTGGTGGCGGCCTGGTGCACGAGCAGCGCCTGCGGAGGTTGCGTCGCCGAGGTGCGCTGGCCATTGACTGCCGCGATCCGCTCGCCGATCTCGGCCTCGACCCCGATCGCATTGAGCGGTGAGTCGGCACCAGCGTCCCACGGGTCGCCGGTGACGATGTGCACGATCTCGTAGGTGCCGTCCTCCCTGCAGCGCACGTCCGCGGCAAGATAGCCGAGCGCCAGGTCCGGCGGCCGGCGATAGTCGCCACCCATCTCGTACGCATGCGAGGTGCCGAGCTCCCCCTGCATCTCCCAGATCAGGTCGGACAGTTCGGCGCGGGTGGCGACGCGCGCGAGCAGCGGCTCGTAGTGGCGATGCACCGCCTCCCAGTCGATGCCGGACATGTTGGCGACCCAGAACTGGTCACGCTGCAGCCGGAATACCTCGCGCAACATCTGGCGCCACTCGCGACGCGGCTCGATCGAGACACGCACGCGCTCGAGATCGAGCCAGCCGCTCTTGCGCGACGGCTCGTCGCCGCCGCGATCATGCTCGGGGTCGGGAGGCCGATTCGCGGCGACCGCACGCAGGCGCTTGCCGTGACGCACGATCAGCGTGACGTGGTCGGCGGCGAGCGTGAACCCATCGGCCTTGTCGACCAGCTTCTCGGCGCGCGCCGTGGCGAAGTCGAAAACCTCCAGTCGTCCCGGCGTGTCCTTGTGACCCCCGCGGCCATGGGCACCCGCCACGGGCAGCACCGTCCAGATCACCTTGCCACCGGCGACCCCGGCAATCTGGCCGAAGCGGTTCTCGGGGACCGGGAACGCGGCGATCCGCCGGGCAATACCGTCGAGTTCCACCGCCGCCATGGCGGGTCGTTCGGGCGCGGGTGGGGGTACCGGCGCGGCAGGCGACCGATCCGGCGTGGCGGCCGGCGACCCGTCGGGCTTGAGTCCCTGCGGTGCGGGATCGAACGGCGGACGTCCGCCACGCTGCAGGGCGATGAGGTAAGGCCGCGCCGCGCGAGGGAAGGAGAGCTCGAACTGCACGCTGTCGTAGACGGGATCGAACGTGCGCAGCGACAGGAAGTAGAGATAGCGGCCGGCAGGATCGAAGGCCGGTGCGTAATCGCGGAACTCGGGCTGGGTCACGAGGGTGCTGGTGCCGCGGGCCACGTCGTGCAGCTTGATCGCACAGTGCCGCGCCGACGTCCAGAAGGGGTAGGCGAGCCAGCGTCCATCGGGGGACCACGCGACTTCCTCGGTGCGGCCGGCGTCGCTGCGGTCGATCACGGTCATCGTGCCGGTCGCGAGGTCACCGATCATCACCTCATTGCGATGGTTGGCAAGCGCGACCCGCGGTCCGCGCGGCGCACTCTGCATGACGACCACGCGGCCGATGTCCCAGGGCAGGGTGCGCGCCTGCCCGCCCTCGAGCACCACCACCCGCTCCTCGCCCGAATCGTCGGCAGTCGCCACCAGGCAGGTCGCGTCGTTCGCCCACTGGCCGTGGCGATAGCGCACGCCGGTCGCATCGCCGTGTTGCAGCACCGCGCCTTCCCACAGGGCGAAGCTGAACAGCTTGCCCCGCGTCACCATGGCGACGCTATGACCCTGCGGATGGACGTGCACGCCGTCGAGGTGCTCGGCGGCGGACACGAACCGGCGCGCCGCCTGGCTGCGGTGCGACGGCAGCCGGATGTCGAGGCGGTCGCCCTGGTCCGACTGCGGGTCGAACAGCCACAGCTCGGCGCCGCACTGGTAGACGATCCGCTTGCCGTCGGTCTGCGCATGGCGCGCGTAGAACGTGTCATGGTCGGTATGCCGCAGGACATCGCTGCCGTCGGGGCGACACGAGTACAGGTTGCCCACGCCTTCGGCGTCGGAGAGGTAGTAGATGCGCGCGCCGATCCACATCGGGCTGGTGAGGTTGCCCGCGAGATCGTGCAGGCGCCGGAAATCCCCCGTGCCCTCGGGGTCGATCCAGAAGTGCCCCGCGGTGCCGCCGCGATATCGCTTCCAGCGCGCCGGATCGGCAGTGTTGCGGCCGATCAATCGCGCGGTGCCCGGCCCGTAGGCGAGGTGGTTGACCTGACCGAGCGGCAAGAGCTCCGGCAGGCCCCCCGCGGGGTCCAGGGTGTACGCGCGGTAGTTGCGGAAGAACGGCTGGCCGTACGTCGTCACGAACAGGATACGACCGTCCGGGGTCCAGCCACGCACGGCCACGTCCGGGCCGAGCCAGGTCATGCGTCGGGCCGGTCCGCCGTCGGCATCCATGAGATACACCTCGGGATGGCGCTCGTCGCGGCCGACGAACGCCACGCGCGTGCCGTCAGGCGAGAACGCCGGCAAGGACAGCTCGGAAACCGCTGCCGTCAGGCGGCGAGCGGTGCCGCCCTCAGCCGATACCCGCCAGAGATCGTCGTCGCTGACGAAGATGATGGCGTCGTCGTGCAGGGTCGGATGGCGGAGGTAACCGTGGTGATCGTCCATGGCGAAAGTCCTTCGTGGTGCAGCTCGATATGTAGAAGGCGGCACGACGTCGAGCGCGCGTCCCGCGATCATGCGCGCGTCGACGTGCGAGCCGGCGTCGTCGCGTGGGCCCGCTAGTGACGCCGTC
>JBDTWB010000253.1:0-5324 GCA_040006895.1 Casimicrobiaceae bacterium
CCATGGCAAGGTGGCGCACGATGTTCTCGCGCACCACGATCGCATCGTCGATCAGGAGGCCGATGCACAGCGACAGGGCCATCAAGGTCAGGAAGTTCAGGCTGAAGCCGAAGGCCTGGATGGCAATGAACGTCGTGATGACCGCGATGGGCAGGGTGAGTCCGGTGATCACGGTGCTGCGCCAGCTGCCGAGGAACAGGAACACGATCAGCACTGTGAGCAGCGCCCCTTCGACGATGGTCTGCTTGACCCGGTCGACGCTCGCTTCCACCGCGTCCGCACTGGAATAGGCGATCCGCAGCTCCACGTCGGCAGGCAGGCGCTTGGCGAGCTCCCGCACGGCCTCGCGGATGCCGGCCCCGGTTTCGACGATGTTGGCGTCCTGCGCCTTTTGCAGGTCGAGGGTGATCGCGGGCCGGCCGTTGATGCGGGCGAGGGAGGTTTCCTCCTTCTCGCCGTCGATGACCCGCGCGACCTCGCCGAGATAGACCGGTGCGCCGCCCTGCCGCGCCACCACCACCCGTGCAAACTGGGCGGGTTCGCGGAAGCGGCCCTCGACCCGCACCAGCGCGTCGGTAGCGCCGTGCGAGATGCGCCCGGCCGGCATGTCCTGGTTCGCGGCCTTGATCGCGGCGATCACCCGGTCGATGCCGATACCGAGCGCGGCGAGCGCCGCGGGCTTCATCTGGATCAGGATCTGCCGCGGCACCCGGCCGTTGACGTCGATGCGCGCCACGCCCGGCACGTTCTCGAGGCCCTTGACGATGGTCTGGTCGGTGAGAGCGGTGAGCTCGCGCGGCGACAGCGTGGGCGACATCACGGCCACGGTGGCCACCGGCTGGGTATTCTCGTTGTCGGCGCGGATCACCATCGGATCCTTCACGTCGCGCGGGAACGCGGGCCGCACCTGCGCCACCTTGTCGCGCACGTCCTGCATCGCCCGCGCCATGTCCGTCGACAACCGGAACTCGGCAAATACCTGGCTCTGGCCCTCGAGGGAGTTCGACCGGATGAGCTTCACGCCCGCAACGGTATTGATGGCGTACTCGAGCGGCTTGGTCACGTCGGTCTCGACAGACTCGGGCGCGGCGCCGGGGTACTGGGTCAGCACCAGCACGAACGGCAGGCTGACATCGGGCATCTGCTCGACGCGCAGACGCTGGTACGCGAACAGCCCGAGCACGGTCAACCCGACCATCACCATCGTGGCGAAAACCGGATTGCGGATGGAAACGCGGGTGATCCACATGGCGTTGCGCTAGGCCCTCGTCATACTGCGCAGCGGTCCGGCACCGGCGCATTGGACTCGCCGAGGCATGGGTCAGCTCGACCGGGTGGAGGCGCCGCCGGCGCGCACGATAGCCGGGGCACCTTCGCGGAGGTTGTCGAAGCGCGAGGCGAGGACATCGAGGTCCGCCGGCAACTCCGAACGGATCTCCACGAGCCCCGCCTCGTCGTCGCGCCGGCCCACGAGCACGCTGCGCCGCTCCAGGCGTCCGGCGCGGACCGTCCAGACGTAGGTCTGCCCACCTTCGGCGCGCAGCGCCGTGAGCGGCAAGGTCGGCAGGGGCGCCGCCGCGGCAAGTCCGACACGCCCCGTGGCATACATGCCCCCCTTGAGGGCCTGGTCGCGATTGGCGATGCCCACGTACACGACGATCGCCCGGGTACCGGCCTCCGTCGCAGGATTGATGCGCTCGATCCGCCCGGCGAAGCGTCGGTCGAAGCCATCGACGGTGAGCTCCACGGGCATGCCGACGGCGAGCTCCGGCACATCGCCGGCCGGCACCATCGCCTGCAGCTCGAGCTGGGTCAGGTCGACGATGGTCACGACCGGACTGTCGAACGCGACCTTCTCCCCGGGCTGCACGTGCCGCCTGGCGACGATGCCCGCGATCGGGGCGACCACCATGGCATCGGCAAGCGCATTGCGCGCGATCTGCACCTGGGCTTCCGCCGACTTCACACCGCCCTTGGCGACGTTGTAGCCGGACTCGCTGTTGTCGAAGGCGTTGCGGGAGATGAAATTCCGGGACAGGAGGGCCAGGTTCATCTGCTGGGTCTTCTCGGCGAGCGCGAGCTGGGCCCGCGCCGCCTCGAGCGCCCCCATGCGGTCGACGAGCTTGGCCTCGAGGTCGGCCGTGTCGATCCTGGCGAGGGTGTCGCCGGCCCGGACGGACTGTCCCTCGCGCACGGCGAGCGCCCTGATGTCGCCGGACACCTTCGCCTTCACCACCGCCGCGTTGAGCGGTTGCAGCGCGCCCGCCAGCGGCAGCCAGCGGGCGAGCGCGCGCGACTCGAGGCGTGCGATGTCCTGCGGGGTGAACTCCAGGGTCACCACGCCGTCGGTCTTGGGGAGATGCGCCGCCCGGTATGCCCGGTAGCCCGCGGCGGAGGCGATCGCCACCACCAGGACCATGCCGATCGCGACGGCGATCAGGCGCCGACGCCTCCCTGCTGTTCTCATGATTGCCTCGACGACGCCGGTGGGCGTCCCTCGTCACGTACGCAGCGCGTCGGCCGACGCCGCGGGCTCGTGGCCCTGCCGCGGGTTGCCGCCACCTGCCTTGGATGCAGCGGCGGGCGTTTTTGGATTCGCGACTGTAATCGTCCGGATAGCGGAGTTCAAGCGTGGCCGCGACGAAACGCCGCCGGCGGTGACGGACCGGCCGCCGGCTGCCCCGAGGCGCTCGATTGACAGCCCTCCGAGCGAGCCCAATAATGTTCCGTTACATCCCCCGCCCCCAAGAGTCCTCGGAGACCCAAGAATGAAAATGACCCACCAGTTCGGCTTCACGATGCTCACCGCCGTTATCCTGACGATGTACGGCTGCGGCAAGGAAGAACCCAAGAAGGCCGAAACGCCGGCTCCGGCGGCAACGACCGCCGCACCGGCGCCCGCGGCCGACACCACGACCGTCATCATCGGCCATGCCGGCCCGCTCACCGGCGGAATCGCCCACCTCGGCAAGGACAACGAGAATGGCGCGCGCCTCGCGGTCGAGCAGGCCAACGCCAAGAACATGAAGATCGGCGGCAAGACGGTCAAGTTCGAGCTGATGGGAGAGGACGATCAGGCCGATCCGAAGCTCGGGCCTACGATCGCCCAGAAGTTCGTCGACGCCAAGGCGGCCGGCGTGGTCGGTCACCTGAACTCCGGTGTCACGATCCCCGCCTCCGCGGTGTACAGCCAGGGCAATCTGCCAATGATCTCCGGCTCGGCGACCAACCCCAAGCTCACCGAGCAGGGATTCAAAGGCATCTTCCGCGTGGTCGGCCGTGACGACCAGCAGGGCCCCGCCGTTGCCCAGTACCTCGAGTCGATGAAGATCAAGAAGGTTGCCGTCGTCGACGACGCCACGGCGTACGGCGAGGGCCTCGCCAACGAGGTCGAGAAGACCCTCAAGTCCGGCGGGGTCAACATCGTCGCGCGCGAGAAGACCAACGACAAGGCCACCGACTTCAAGGCGATCCTGACCAAGATGAAGGGCAAGTCCCCCGACGCCGTGTTCTACGGCGGCATGGACGCCACCGGCGGGCCGATGCTGAAGCAGGCGCGCGAACTCGGCATCAAGGCGGTGTTCGCCTTCGGCGACGGCGCCTGCACGGACAAAATGAAGGAACTCGCGGGCGACCAGGCCGCGCAGGGCTTCATCTGCTCGCAGGCCGGCCTGCCGGTGCAAGCTGCGAGCAAGGCCTTCCTCGATGCTTACAAGGCCAAGTACAACGTCGATCCGATCATCTACGCCCCGTTCACGTACGACGCCGCCAACCTGCTGATCGCGGCCATGCAGAAGGCCGACTCGACGGAGCCGGCCAAGTACCTGCCGGAACTGCAGAAGATCAGCTTCGACGGCGCCACCGGCCACATCGAGTTCGACGACAAGGGCGACCGCAAAAATGCCGAAATCACCATCTTCACCATGAAGGACGGCAAGCTCGATCCGGTCGCGGTGGTCAAGGGCGGCAAGAGCGTGGCCTTCGACGAGTTCATGAAGAACATGGCAACCTCGTCCACGACCACCCCTGCCGCTCCTGCCGGGGACATGAAGAAGGACGACAAGGCCGGCGAGATGAAGAAGGACGACATGAAGAAGGATGCCGCCAAGAAATAATACGGCGGCCTGCTGGCACCACGGCGCCCCGGAACGGGCGCCGTTTTTTTTGGCCGGCTCGCGGCGCGAAGTCTGCCGCCGCCGCGCACCGTCTCGGCCCCGGCCACCCGAACAAGGTGTGCCCACGGTGCCTTGCGGTTCCCCGGGTGGCCCGGCGATGCGTTGTCCGCTTGCGGTGAGCGTGCGCGGCGGGCAACAATGCAGCGCGATCGCCAACGGAGGATGCGTGGACACGTTCCTGCAGCAGATGATCAACGGCCTCACGCTCGGCAGTGTGTATGCCATCGTGGCCCTGGGCTACACCATGGTCTACGGCATCATCCAGCTCATCAACTTCGCCCATGGCGAGGTGGTGATGATCGGGGCGATGGTGGCCTACACCACCATCGTGGTCATGACCGGCGCGGACATACCGCTCCCGCCGGTGGTGATCGTGCTGATCGGCACCCTGGTGGCGATCCCCGTCTGCATGGCCGTGGGCTATACCCTGGAGCGCGTCGCCTATCGCCCCCTGCGCGGTGCTCCCCGTCTCGCGCCCCTCATCACCGCGATCGGGCTTTCCATCATCCTGCAGCACCTGGCGATGATCATCTGGAGCCGCAATCCCCTCGCCTACCCGCAGATCATCAAGACCACCCTATTCCACCTCACCAGCACGCCGAATGGCGCCGCCATCACCAACGTCCAGATCGTCATCATCGGCACGTCCCTGGCGATGATGGGTGGCCTGCTGGCCCTCATCTATCGCACCAAGCTCGGCGTGGCCATGCGGGCGACGGCGCAGAACCAGCAGGTCGCCGGCCTGATGGGCATCGACATCAACAAGGTGATCTCGCTCACCTTCGTGATCGGCGCCGGACTCGGGGCCGTGGCAGGGGTGATGGTCGGCACGTACTACGGCATCGCCCAGTACCAGATGGGCTTCCTCCTCGGGCTGAAGGCTTTCTCCGCCGCCGTGCTGGGTGGCATCGGCAATGTGGCCGGCGCCATGCTCGGCGGCATGCTGCTCGGGGTCATCGAGGCGCTGGGCGCCGGTTACGTCGGCGACCTCACCAACCTGTGCCAGATCGCCCACTGGTCCGACGCCCTCGCGGCCCGCTGCGTGGACAACCCGAATCTCACCTTGTTCGGCAGCAACTACCAGGACGTATTCGCCTTCCTGGTGCTGATCGCGGTGCTGGTGTTCCGGCCTTCCGGCCTGCTGGGCGA
>JBDTWB010000254.1:0-5311 GCA_040006895.1 Casimicrobiaceae bacterium
GAAGGCTAATGCGCGAAGCGCGTTACGCCGGAACTAAACCCGCGCCGTGGTTGAGGTCTTCTCATCGCGCCGGTTTCAGGGCCGGGTGATGCGCGCGATCGCGGTACATCGGGCCTCACGCGACAGCCGTCATGCACAGGCCCTTCGGCCGGTTCGCGGCACGGCGCCGGGACGCGCCCAAGGCGATCGCATGGGCGGCAACCGACCCTAGCGACGGGAGCGTGCCAGCGCAATGGCGAGCTCGACGGCTGCGTGCAGGCTCCCCGCGTCGGCAGTCGCCGCCCTGACCGGATCGGCGGCGAGATCGAGAGCGGTGCCGTGATCGACGGAGGTGCGCACGAACGGCAGTCCGAGGGTGACGTTCACGCCTTGCCCGAAGCTCGCGGCCTTGAGCACCGGCAGTCCCTGGTCGTGGAACATCGCCACGATCGCGTCATAGGCAGCGGCGTGCCGGGGGACGAAGATGGTATCGGCCGGCACGGGTCCGTCGACGGCGATGCCGCGCTCGCGCATCGCGGCAATGGCGGGCGCGATGATGTCGATCTCCTCGCGCCCCATGTGGCCGCCTTCCCCCGCGTGCGGATTGAGTCCGCAGACGGCGATGCGCGGATCGGGAACTCCGAATCGGGCGGCAAGGTTGTGGGCGACGATCGCGATGGTCTCCTCGACCGCGACCCGCGTGACCGCCCTGGGGACGTCCGCTAGCGGCAGATGGGTCGTGACGAGCGCGACCCGGAGGGGACGCTCGATATCGCCGCCTACCAGCAGCATCACGACCCGCGGCGTACGGTTGCGCTCGGCGAGGAACTCGGTGTGTCCGGAGAACGGCATGCCGGCATCGACGATCACGCTCTTCTGCACCGGTGCCGTGACCATTCCCGCGACAAGACCGGTGGCACAGGCGTCGCTTGCCCGCGCGAGCATGGCCAGCACGCTGGCGCTGTTGGTCGGATCGGGATGGCCGGGACGCACGGGTGCTGCCACGGGTTCGTGCCAGACCTCGAACAGCGCGTCGGGTGGACGGGTCGCCAGCGGATCGTAATCGACGTAGAGGGCGGGCATGCCGATCCGCCTGGCGCGCGCGGCCAGCAGGTCGCGGTCGCCGATCACGACCAGGCGCGCCTGGTAGGCGCGACGGGCATGACGTTGCGCGAGCATCGCGCAAAGCTCGGGGCCGATGCCGGCCGGCTCGCCGGCGGTGATGACGAGAGTCGGGGCGTTCATGGCAGCGCCGCGACCTCGCAGCGCGTGGCGTCGCCGAAGCGTTCTACCTTCACGTCCCGGGCGACCGCGATCTTCATCGTCTCGGCCTCGGCCGAGATGCGGGCCTGGGTGAAGCCGGCGAGGGGGTGGGTGGGAACCCCGAACAACCACACTGACGCGAGCGGTCGCGACGCGTCGATTTCACCGGTGTGCTGTACGGCCTTGCCGAGGGGCAACGCGTGGCCCTCCCGGCCGAAGATCGGAAACTGGTCGGCCGTGGCGCGGTAGCGCAAAACGCGCTGACCGGGTATCCGCTGGCGTGAATTGAGATCGAACCAACCTCCGGGAGGGAGCGCGATCTCGACGTCGCCACCGGCACGCACGATGGGCGCGACCAGCAACGACTCGCCGCAGAGGAACTGCGTCTCGTAATTGCGCACCAGCGCGTTGCCCGGGTACGCGAGGGGCATTGCCCGCATCACCGGCAGGCCGGTGCGGGTCGCGGTGTCGATCGCCTGCAGCAAATAGGGTATGAGCCGGTAACGGAAGGCAAGCCACTTTCGGGCGATCGCCTCCGCCTCGGTGCCGTATGCCCAGGGCTCGCGCTCCGCGGTCGCCCGTACGACACAGTGCGAGGCGAATAGCGCCGCCTGCAGCCAGCGCAGGGCGAGCTCCGGCGAGGATGCCGTCGCGGGATACGTGCCCGGCGCGGTCATCGCGACCAGTGGCACACCGCTCATGGCAAGGGACAACGCGCCGCGAACGGTCGCCGCGAGTGCCTCCCAATCGCTCTGTGCCTCGCCCCCGAGGTGCACCGCCACGCGCTGGGTGCCCGTCCACCCACCGCGGGCGAGCACGAGCGGCGGTGCATCGGCAGGATTGCCGAACTTGACGATCGCATCGTAGGCGGCGCGCGCGAGCAGGACGGGATGGACGTTGTGCAAGCGCACGCCGCGATCGCCGTTGGCGGCCACCGCGTCATCGGGTACGTATTCGCGGCTGTCGATCTCGATGGCGGCCACACCGGCATCGAAGGCCTCGGCGTGGGCGTCGCGCCACCACGCAAGGGTCGTCGGGCTGGTGAGATCGAGCAGCGCGCAATCGTGCGCGCCGGCGCCCGCTTCGGACTCCGCTGAGGAGGACGACACGAAGCTGCCCGCCAGGACGTAAGGCGCGCCGTGGTCGTTGCGCAGGAGCGAGGCCGACGCCGCGAGAGGTTCGATCAGCGGCGCGTCGATCGAGAGATATGCGGATTCCCACACGCAGGTCCGCGCGCCATGGCGCGCGAGTGCGGCCATCGTGCCGACAGGGTCGGCGAAGCGCTCCGGCGGCCATTGCATGTCGAAGCGGTGTCCCGTCGACGCGAGGGTCGCAGCCTCGAGCATCACCAAGTCGCAGGGAATGCGACGCGCGCGCAGATTCTCCAGATTGCGGACCGCGTCTTCCGCGCTGCCTTGGCCGATGCGTGACCACGCGAGGCCGAGGCTCCATACGGGGACCGCCGGCGCGCGCCCGGTGAGTTCGGCGAACTCGCCCAGGATTGCGGCGGGCGTCTCCGCCGCAAAGAGGAAGACGTCGAGCGCTTCGTCGTCGACCACGATGGCATACGTGCGATGCGACCAGTCCGGATGCCCCACGCCGTGGATCACGGCGCCCGGCGTGTGCACGAAAAGTCCCCAGGCTCCGTGCCCTATTCCCGGGCTCCAGGCGAAGGGCACCTCGTGCTGGGAGAGGCCGGTGTTGACGCCCATGGCGTCCTGCACCCACGAGTGCAGCAGCGTGCCGCGCTTGTTGAGCGGGCCGAACTTCTCCCCGAGGCCGTACACCGGCTCACCGGAGCCGAGCGCGACCGCAGCACTCCACTGCCCACCCTGGCGCACCCGACCGAAGGCCGGCAGCCGCGTGGGCCCGTGCAGATGGCGGTCGGTGATCGATTCGAGCACCGGCTTGTGATCGATCGACAGCCGGAACGCGAGCGGCTCGCCGTCGATTTCCAGCGTGGCGGCCCCGCTCCGGAACCGGGATGTACCGCCTTCCTGGGTTACTTCGCAGCTCTTGCTCTTGCCGACCAGGAGCCCGTAGTCGGGTCTGGTCTGCGGGCCGACGCGCAGCCGGAACACACCGGGACCGTAGGTGGAAACCTCGAGTAGATCGCCGCTGGACGTCGCGAAGGTCGCACCCACTGCGGAGGTGCCGACGCAGTGCGGCGCGTCGAGGCGCAGATACGAAGACGCGTCGAATGGCATGCGTCGGTCGTCAGCCGGCGAACAGCGGCTCGGCCAGACCGGGTACGTCGACGACCATGGAAAAGAGCCCGCCGGCCCGGGGCTCCCGTGCCAGATCCGCATCCGTCAGGCGCTGGCGCGCGGACGTGACATAGAGGGTGGTCAGCGCCGGGCCGCCGAATGCGCACATCGTCGGACAGCTCGCCGGCAGGGGATGGCGGGCGACGACCTCGCCCGTCGGGGAAAGCCGCACCACCGCGCCGCCGCGGTAGAGCGCGATCCAGTAACAGCCTTCGCTGTCGACGGCGGCGCCGTCGGGACGATCGCCGGGCGCCGTGAAGCGCATGAACGGCCGGCCTTCACCGATCTCGCCAGTGCGCGGATCGAACGCATAGGCGCGCACGGTCTGGGTGGGGGTGTCGGCGTGGTACAGGGTACGGCCGTCGGGACTCCAGGCGAGTCCATTGGAGGTGCTCAACCCGCGCACCACCTCGGTGAGCCGGCCGTCGGCATCCATCCGCACCAGCGATGCCGTGGCACCCGGCTGATGCTCGTTCATCGAGCCGGCCCAGAAGCGGCCCTGGGGATCGCACCGCCCGTCGTTGAAGCGATGGGTGGCGGGATCGTACGGTGCGTCCGCGACCTTGCGTTCCAGCGTGCCCGCGCGATCGAGGAGCCAGATGCCGCTGCGCAGCGCGGCGACGAACCCGCCGCTCCTGCGCAGGGCGAAGCAGCCGATCGACTCGGGCATCGGCATCGCGTGGTTGACACCGGTCGCGGGATCGAAGCGATTGAGCGACGGCGCGTTGATATCGACCCAGTACAGGACCTGCTCGACGAGCGACCACACCGGGCCCTCGCCGAGGCTGGCGCGCGCGTCGAGCACGCACGTGAGCGGGGATGGGGATGGGGAAGCGGAAGCGATGGTATTCATTGCAGGCACCGAGCGGCGATCTCCATCGTACAAGAAAAGGATGCACCGGGCTCGAGAATGCGCGTCCCGGTGTCCGCATCGCCGCGCGCCGCCCGGTTGAAGGCATCCGTCATCTGGGTTACGGGCTCGATCGCGATAAAGGGTTGCTCCGCCGGAACATAGCAGACAAAAAAGGAGCAGGCGGTGTCCCCGCGCAACAGGGTGAGGCGTCGCGTACTCGGCTCGAAGACCGTCGTCTCGCCGCGCCAGCTGGTGAACGCATTGTCGAGAACGGTCGTGCCGATCGCGCGCGCCGGCTCGAAACAGAGCGCCGCCGGAATAGCCGTATGGCGCAGCGGCAGGCTTGTCGCATCGGTCTCCCAGACGCCGCGTGCATCGAAGCCCAGCACGGTGCCCGCGTCGCGCGGCACGAATGGATGGAAGCCAAGCCCGACGGGGAACGCCTCCGCGCCGGTGTTCTCCACCGTGAGGCGTGCGCGCAGGGTCGCGCCCGCATCGTCGGCGGCGAGGGTGAACCACTGCGTTGCCCGGAAGGGCCAGGGCCAGGCGCGGGTATCCGCGGCGGTGCGCGAGCCGACCGGATCGTGCGCGCAGACAAGCAGCGCCGACGCGTCGTCGCGGGCGACGACCTGCCAGGGCCGTTGCCAGCCCACGCCATGGATCGAATGCGGATGGTCGCCGAAATTGCGATCGAGCTGGTGCGTCCTGCCGCGAAAGTGAAGCTCGCCGTTGGCGATGCGATTCGAGTAAGGAACGAGGGGATAGCAGGCATGGCGGCGCACCTCGCCGGCCGCGGCGGCCGCCTCGCTGGTAGGCCGCAGCACGGGAAGGCCGCGCCAGGCGAAATCGGCGATGGCCCCGCCGGTCTCCGGTGCCAGGACGATGCGAGCTGCGGCGCGGGTCAGAGTGAGGAAGGCAGGCATGCCGCGGGCGACTGGGCGAAAACGGC
>JBDTWB010000255.1:0-5262 GCA_040006895.1 Casimicrobiaceae bacterium
CGTCCGTTTGAAGTCGGGTGATGATTAGTGTCTGCTGCGCCGATAAATTACACCGACCCCATTACGTGCCATTACTTGCCCGGCGCGTGCCGCGTCGCCGTCGCCATCTCCGCCGCTTCGAGCTGCGCCCGCGCGGCCGCGACCACGTGGTCCGCCGTGAAGCCGAACGCCTGTTGCAGCGCCTTCAGCGGCGCCGAGGCGCCGAAGGTATGCATCCCAATCACGATGCCCTCGCGGCCCACGTAGCGTTCCCACCCAAACGTCGATGCCTGCTCCACCGCCACCCGCGCCGACACCTCCGGAGGCAACACGCTGTCGCGGTACGCCTGCGTCTGTTGCTCGAACACATCCCAGGACGGCATGGAGATAACCCGCGAGCGCACACCGCTCGAGTGCAGCGTCTCATGGGCCGCAACGGCAAGGCCCACTTCGCTCCCCGTGGCGATGAGCAGGACGTCCGGCGCTCCGCCGGGTGGGTCGGCCAGGACGTAGGCGCCGCGCGCCACCCCGGCGGCCGAGGCATAGCGCGCCCGATCGAGCGTCGGCAGCGCCTGGCGCGACAGCACCAGCATCGCCGGACGATGCCGCAACTGCATGATGCAGCGGTACGCCTCGACCACTTCGTTGGCGTCCGCCGGCCGCATCACGGTGAGTCCGGGGATTGCGCGCAGCGACGGGAGCTGCTCGACGGGTTGATGGGTCGGCCCGTCCTCCCCGTCCCCCAGCGCATCGTGGGTGCAGATCCAGATGACCGGCAGCTCCATCAGGGCAGCCAGCCGGATGGCGGGCCGCGCGTAGTCGCTGAAGATGAGGAAGGTGGCGCCGAACGGGCGCAGCTTGGACAGCGAGAGCCCATTGAGGATCGCAGCCATGGCGTGCTCGCGAATGCCGAAGTGGAGGTTCCTGCCGCCCGGCTCACCGGGTTCGAGGTCGCTGGCACCCGCGAATTCGAGTCGCGTCCGGGTCGATGGACCGAGATCGGCCGCGCCGCCGAGGAGCCATGGAATCCGCTGTGCGAGCCGGGTGAGCACCTGTCCCGAGGCATCGCGTCCGGCAATCCCCTTGGCGTCCGCCGGGAACGTCGGGAGATCGCAATCCCAGCCTGCGGGCAGCTCACGGTGCTGCATCTGCTCGATAGCGCGCGCGAGCTCCGGGTAGCGCGCTGCGTAGCGCGTGAAGAGATCCTCCCACGCGCCGCGAGCAGCCGCGCCGCGCGCGCCCACCCCGGCGTCGAAATGCGCCCGCACGCCATCCGGCACCAGGAACTGTGCGTCCTCCGGCCATCCGTACGCGCGCTTGGCCAGGCGCACTTCCTCGATCCCCAGAGGCTCGCCGTGCGCGGCGGCCGTGTCGTGCTTGTGCGGCGCGCCGTAGCCGATGTGAGTGTCGAGGACCACGAGGGTCGGGCCGCCGTGGCGCTCCCGGAACGCGGCCAGCGCCGCCCCGATGCGGTCGAGGTCGTTGGCGTCCCCCACGTGCAGCACGTGCCAACCGTAGGCCTTGAACCGGCCCGCGACATCCTCCGTGAAGGCGATGCGCGTACTGCCCTCGATCGTGATGTGGTTGTTGTCGTAGATCCAGCACAGATTCTCGAGCGCGAGATGGCCGGCAAGCGAGGCGGCCTCGGCGCCGACACCCTCCATCAGGTCGCCATCGCTGCAGACGGCATAGACGTCGTAGTCGAAGATGGCGAAGCCGGGGCGGTTGTAGTGCGCTGCGAGCCAGCGTCCGGCGATCGCCATGCCCACGCTCGTGGCGATACCCTGGCCGAGCGGCCCGGTGGTCGTCTCCACGCCCGAGACGAGGTGGTACTCCGGGTGTCCCGGTGCCTTGCTCCCGAGCTGCCGGAAGCGGCGGATGTCATCGAGGGTCACGGCCGGCCGGCCGGGAATCTCGTAGTCCGCATCGACCGCCCGCACGCCGGCGAGATGCAGGACCGACCACAGCAGCATCGATGCGTGGCCGTTCGACAATACGAACCGGTCGCGGTTGGGCCAGATCGGATCCTGCGGATCGAAGTGCAGCACCCGGTTCCACAAGGTGTACACCAGCGGGGCGAGCGCCATCGGCGTGCCGGGATGGCCGGAATTGGCCGCCTGCACGGCATCGATCGACAGGGTGCGGATGGTATTGACGCAGAGCGTGTCGAGGTCGCCCGCGGCCGTTGCAGTGGCAATGCTCATCGTCCGACTCCTGGATCAACCTGCCAGTCGCCGCGCGGCGGCGCGTGGCCGCTCGGGGCGCGACCGGCAGGTATCGGCGTGCCTCGCATTTTCCCGGTTTCGGACCCGACCGGGCTCAGGCGCGACGCAGGACGCAGGAAGGTGGAGCTCATTGGGTAACCTCCCCCAGGCTTGCTCACTGCGTGGGCTGCGCACCCCGCCTCCCCAGGAGGGAGCGAGCGCCTTGGGACGGCCCAGCGGCGCTTGCGTCGATCCAGGGGTTCTGCCAGCCGCCGGGCGGGACCACGGTCGCATCGACCTCCTCCGGCCCCCAGCTTCCCGGCGCGTATACATGCACCGGAGGTGCCGCCCGCACCACCGGATCGACGATGCGCCAGGCCTCCTCCACGTAGTCTTCGCGGGCGAAGAGCATGGGGTCACCCGCCATGGCGTCGCCCAGCACGCGCTCGTAGGCACCCGGGTCGTGGGATCCGTCCCGGCGGCACGCCACCAACTCGACTTCATTGCCGCACATGGTCTCGGCAGGATCCATGACCATCGTCCCAAGTCCAATGGTCATGTCCGGACTAACGCGAAAACGCACGTGATTCGCAACGCCCTCGCAAGCCGGAAAGATCTTCGGCGCTTTTTTCAGGCGGATGATGGCCTCGGTGCAGGTCACCGCCATGGCCTTGCCCGCCCGGAGGTAGAAAGGCACGCCGGACCATCGCCAGGAATCGATCTCGAGCCGCAGGGCGGCGAAGGTCTCCACCTGGGAATCCCGCGCGACGCCCGGTTCGTCACGGTAACCCCGGAACTGGCCACGCACCACGTCCTGCGTCGCAAGCGCGCGGACCGACTTCAGGACCTTGACCTTTTCGTCGCGGATCGACTCGCTGTCCGCGCGCGCCGGCGGCTCCATGGCGAGATTGGCCAGCACCTGGAAGAGGTGATTCTGGATCACGTCGCGCAGGGTGCCGACCTGCTCGTAGAAGGTCCCGCGTCCCTGGACCCCGAAGTCCTCGGCCAGGGTGATCTGCACGCTCTCGATGTACTTGTGGTTCCAGAACGATTCGAGGAAGGCATTCGCAAACCGGAAGAACATCATGTTCTGCACCGGCTGCTTGCCCAGAAAATGGTCGATGCGGAAGATGTGGGCCTCGTCGAATGCACCGAGCAGGATCCGGTTGAGCGCCTGCGCCGAGGCGAGGTCGCGTCCGAAGGGCTTCTCCACGATGACCCGTGCGCCTTGCGTGCAACTTGAGCCCCCCAGCTGCTCCACGACCTTGCCGAAAAGCACGGGCGGTATGGCCAGGTAGTGGGCCGGGTGGGTGGCATCCCCCAGGGTCTCGCGCAACGCCTTGAAGGTCGCGGCATCGGCGTAGTCGCCGTCGACATAGCGCAACAGGCCGGCGAACTTCTCGAACGCGGCGGTATCGAGGCCGCCGTGCTTCTCCACGCTGTCACGCGCGCGCGCCTGCAACTGCTCGAGGTTCCAGCCGGCCTTGGCCACACCGATGACGGGGACGTCGAGCCGGCCGCGCTTCACCATGGCCTGCAGCGCCGGGAAGATCTTTTTGTAGGCGAGGTCGCCGGTCGCCCCGAAGAACACCAGCGCATCCGCGTGCTCCGGAGCCTGCACAGCGTCTCCGCCCGGCGCGTCGTTCATTTGCCAGCCTCCTTCTCGACATGGCCGCCGAACTCGTGCCGCATCGCCGAGAGCAGCTTGTCCGCGAAGCCCGCCTCGCCCCGCGAGCTGAAGCGCTCGTACAGCGCGGTGGTGAGCACGGGTGCGGGCACGGCCTCGTCGATGGCGGCCTTGATCGTCCAGCGACCCTCGCCCGAGTCGGAGACGCGGCCGGCGAAATTGGCGAGGGCCGGGTCCTTCAGCAGCGCCGCAGCGGTGAGGTCGAGCAGCCACGACGCGATCACGCTGCCCCGGCGCCACACCTCGGCAATGTCGGGCAGCGCGAGGTCGTACTGGTACAGCGCTGGATCGCGCAATGGCGTGGTCTCCGCGTCCATGGCGTGGTCCTGCTTCCCGACGTTCGCCGCGCGCAGGATGTTGAACCCTTCCGCATAGGCAGCCATGATTCCGTACTCGATGCCGTTGTGCACCATCTTGACAAAGTGACCCGCCCCGCTCTGCCCGCAGTGCAGGTAGCCAAGCTCCGCGTTGCCCTGCTCCTGCGAACGTCCCGGCGTGCGCTCGATGCCGCCCGGCCCCGGAGCCAGCGTCCTGAACAGCGGATCGAGCCGCCGCACCACGGCTTCGGGCCCGCCGATCATCAGACAATAGCCGCGTTCCAGTCCCCAGACACCGCCGCTCGTGCCAACGTCCAGGTAGTCGATCCGCTTCGACGCCAGCGCCTCGGCGCGACGGATGTCGTCGACGTAGTACGAGTTGCCGCCATCGATGATGGTGTCGCCGGCGTCGAGCAACGGCACCAACGCGGTGATGGTCGGGTCGACCGCCGCCGCGGGCACCATCAGCCACACCGCGCGCGGCTTCGCGAGCTTGACCACGAGATCCTCGAGCGATGTCGATGGCATCGCCTGTTCGGCGGCAAGCTTCTGCACGGGGCCGGGCGATTTGTTGAAGACCACGCACTGGTGGCCACCGCGCAGCAGGCGGCGCACCATGTTTGCCCCCATGCGTCCCAGCCCGATCATTCCGATTTGCATGACGTCTTCTCCTGTCTTGGCAAGTAAGTCCGGTGTCTCGCGCCTGCCTCGAGCCTCAGGTGTCCCTGTGCCGGCAATACCAGTCGATCAGCGCGTTGGTCGAGCTGTCGTGACTGTGGCTCGGTGGTGCCGCGCTTTCGAGCTCGGGCAGGATGCGCTGGGCGAGCGCCTTGCCGAGCTCGACACCCCATTGGTCGAACGAGTCGATCTGCCACACCACTCCCTGGGTAAAGACGCTGTGCTCGTACAGCGCGACGAGGCTGCCGAGCGCGGCGGGCGTCAGCGCATCCAGAAGCAGCAGGTTGGACGGGCGGTTGCCCTCGAATACCCGGTGCGGGACGAGCCAGTCGGGCGTCCCCTCGGCCTTCACGGCATCCGCCGACTTGCCGAAGGCAAGCGCCTCGGCCTGGGCCAG
>JBDTWB010000256.1:0-5223 GCA_040006895.1 Casimicrobiaceae bacterium
TGCAGGAATTCGAGGACCGCCGCGGTGAATTGCGGCGCCGCCTCGATGTTGGAAAGATGCGCCGCCGGCAGTTCCACGAACCGCGCGTTGGGAATGGTCTGGGCGATGAACTGGCCGTCGGCGAGCGGTGTCGCGGCGTCGTGCGTGCCCGCGATGACCAGTGTCGGCCGGGTGATGGTGGCGATCGATGCGCGCTGATCCATGTCGCGCACCGCGGTACACCCGCCGACATAACCCTCGATACCTTGCCGCTCGAGCACCGTCCGGATCGGGGTGATCGCGTCCGGGTGCTCAGCGATGAACGGCGCCGTGAACCAGCGCTCGATGACGGCGCCGACGATCGCGCCCACGCCCTCCTGACGCACCTTGGCGATGCGCGTGTCGTAGAGCTCGGGCTTGGCCATCCGGGCGGTGGTATTGGCCAGAACCAGGCGCTGGATGCGCCAGCCTTCGTGCGCGGCGAGCCACATTCCGGTCATGCCGCCGAGCGAAAGTCCGCAGAAGTGCGCGCGCTCGATGCCGACCACGTCCAGAAGGCCGAGAACGTCGCGGCCCAGCTGCTCGACGCTGTAAGGGGCGAGCGAGGCCGTCGACTGGCCATGCCCGCGCGTGTCGTAGCGCAGCACCCGGAAATGCCGGGTCAGTTCCGCGATCTGCGGATCCCACATGGTGAGATCGGTGCCGAGGGAGTTCGACAGGACGAGCGCCGGAGCCTGGGCGGGGCCCTCGATGCGGTAATGGAAACGGACGCCGGAAAATTCGATGAACGAGGAGGCCATGTAGTCCTAGGTTGAGTGTCGGGTTGTGCGCGCCGCCAGCACGCGCGTGATCCATTGTGCCGCAGCGCCGGTGGCCGCTCCAGGGTCGAACAGGCGGTCGAGATCCGCAGCGTCGAGGCGCGCGTGCACTTCGGGCATCTCGTCCAGCACCGCGCGCAGGTGGCGCTGCTCGGCCACGGCGCGGTGACTCGCGGCTTCCATGAGACGATGCGCGTCCTGCTTGCCGAGGGTCCGGCCGAGTGCCAGCGCCACGCCTTCCGCTGCGAGCAGGCCGCGGGTGATATCGAGATTCGCCCGCATGCGCGGCCGATCGACCTCGAGGTCGGAGGCGACCCGCAGCGTTTCCGCGAGGGCACCTGCAGCGAGACCGAAGATCTCGGGAAGGGTATCCCACTCGGCATGCCACCCGCCGAGCCCGCGCTCGTGCTCCTGCACCATGGCCGCCAGCATGGTGGCGACGAGCGGTGGCACGCGTATCGCCGCAGCCAGCACCACGGCGGCGCTGACCGGATTGCGCTTGTGAGGCATGGTCGAGGAACCGCCGCGTCCGGCGCCGGAAGGCTCGAACGCTTCGCCGATCTCGGTTTGCATCAACAGCGACACGTCGCGCGCGATCTTGCCGAGCGTTCCGACTGCGATGCCCAGGACGGCGGCGCATTCGGCGATCCGGTCGCGCTGCGCATGCCACGGCAACTCAGGCACCGCGAGGTCGAGCGCCGCACCCAATGCCTCGGCGACGGCGAGCCCGTGGCCCTCCAGGGACGCGAGCGTGCCTGCGGCGCCACCGAACTGCAGCACCAGGGCGTGAGCGCGTACGGCGGCGAGGCGAGTGCGGTCGCGTTCCACCGCGGACAGCCAGCCGGCGACCTTGACGCCGAGGGTGATCGGCAGCGCCTGCTGCAGCCAGGTGCGACCCGCCAGGAGGGTTTCAGCCTCCCGCTGCGCAAGGCCGGCCAGCGCAGCGGAGAGACGGGCGTAATCGGCATCGAGCAGATCGAGCGCCGCACGCATTTGCAGCACGATTCCGGTGTCGATCGCGTCCTGGCTGGTCGCGCCCCAATGGACGAACCGCGCGGCCTCCGCGTCGGCGTGCGCGACCCGCCGGGTCAGCGCCTTCACGAGAGGAATCGCAACATTGCCGGCGGCGGCCGCGTCGCGCCCGAGCGCCTCGGTGTCGAAATCCGCTGCTCGGCAGCACGCGGCGATTGCCTCGCCCGCCGCCGCGGGAATCACACCGACGCGGGCCTCGGCGCGGGCGAGCGCGGCCTCGAAATCGAGCATGCCCTGCAGCCGACCTGCGTCGCAGAACACCGCGCGCATCGGCGCTGTGGTGAAGAGCGCGTCGGTGAGCCGCCGTGCGAACGAATCGAGAGTCACGTCGGGATGTCGGGCAACCGGCGGCACCGGGCGCCGCAGGTCCGTCAGAAGTCGAGGAAGACGGTCTCGCCGGGGCCCTGGAGCACGATGTTCCAGGCGACTCCGTCCGCCTCCCGCCGGGCGATCAAGGTGCTGCGGCGCGCCTCGGGCACCCGCCGGAGTATCGGGTCCTCGGCGTTGGCCGCATCGTCGGGGAAATACATACGGGTCGCGAGATGTTTCAGGAGGCCACGCGAGAAGATCAGCACGCTCAGATGCGGTGCCTGAAGCGTGCCGTCTGGACCGGCGACGCGTCCGGGCTTGATGGTGGCGAAGCGAAAGGTGCCCGTGGTGTCGGTGGCACAGCGGCCAAAGCCCTTGAATCCGGAGCTGGCGCGCGCGGCGCCGCTCGATTCCGGGTGGACGTAGCGTCCTTCGGCGTCGGCCTGCCAGATTTCCACGAAGCCGTCGTTCATCGGCTTGCCGTCGCCGTCGACGATGGTGCCGCGCACCGCGACCCGCACGCCGGGCACACCGTCGGGCGCGAGGTCGGCGCTCGCAACGTGGGGGAACGCGAGATGGACGTACGGACCGACGGTCTGGGAGGAGGTGGCGAGGAGGCTCATGTCATGTTCCGGCGGGTGCAATGAAATTTTCCATCGGCGTCTCGTCACGTCCGCGCAGGACGATGTCGAAACGATAGGCGAGTGCGAATTCCGGAATCGTGCGCTCCCAGTCGAAGGTCGAGATCAGCCGCTCGCGTGCCTTGGGATCCGGGATGCAGTGGTACATCGGGTCGTACGCCAGCAGCGGATCACCCGGGAAGTACATCTGGGTCACGAGACGCTGGGCGAGCCCGAGCCCGAACAACGAGAAGTGCAGATGGGCGGGGCGCCACGCATTGTTGTGATTGCGCCAGGGATACGAGCCGGGCTTGATGGTCATGAAGCGGTAGCGCCCGTCGTCGTCGGTGAGCACGCGGCCCGCGCCGCTGAAGTTGGGATCGAGCGGGGCGTCGTGCTGGTCCGCGGGATGCGGGTAGCGGCCGGCGGCATTGGCTTGCCACATCTCCACCAGGGCACCCCGGACGGGGCGGCCGTTCTCGTCCAGCACCCTGCCGGATACCACCATGCGCTCGCCGATCGGTGCACCGTCATGCTGGCGGGTGAGGTCGTCGTCGACCCCGCCGATCTCGTCGTAGCCGAACACGGGACCGGTGATTTCCGAGAGCGTCTGGGGGATGGCCACCAGCGGATGCGACGGCGCGCGTTTGATCGTGGAGCGGTAGTGCGGAAAGAGGTAGTCGGGCTGCGTGTCCCAGAAGGGACGTCGGTAACCCTTGAGTTCGGCCATGGTGTCTCCGGTGGCGGGACGCCGGCCGTCGTCGCGGGAGGACGGCCGGGTTGGCTGCCGCGATGGGAGCCGGTGCGGGGAACGCGGCAGGACGCGCGGGTGATGCAGCGTACCGTGCTCGCGCAGAATGCTCCACGATACCGATGGCAGCGCGGCGGCGTCAATTGCGCGACGCGACGATTCCCGCATGCGGAACGGGGTTCCTGGGAAGCGGATCGCTGATCACCGTACGCCGCCGGGCGCCGGGACGCTCGCTCGCGTGCCTGCGTGCCCGTGCGCTCCTCTATAATCGGCACGCACCGGCAGCACCGGTGCGATCACCGCACGGATAGGCCCCCATCCGCAGAGGCTTCGATGATCAACAAGATCGTGAAATCGCTCGACGCCGCCGTCGCCGACATCCCGGATGGCTCGACCGTCATGATCGGCGGGTTCGGCAACGCCGGGATGCCGTTGGCCCTCATCGACGCGCTGATCCGGCAGGGCGCCAAGGACCTGACGGTGGTGAACAACAACGCCGGCAATGCCGAGGGCGGTGTCGCGGCGCTGCTCAAGGCGCGCCGGGTGCGCAAGATCATCTGCTCGTTCCCGCGCCAGACCGATTCCTATGTGTTCGATGGCCTGTATCGGGCGGGGGAGATCGAGCTCGAGCTCGTGCCGCAGGGCAATCTCGCCGAGCGGATTCGGGCCGCCGGTGCCGGGATCGGCGCATTCTTCACACCCACGGGTTTCGGAACCATGCTGGCAGAGGGCAAGGAAACGCGCGAGATCGCGGGGCGCAACTACGTCCTCGAGCATCCGATCCACGCCGACTATGCCTTGGTAAAAGCCGATCGCGGCGATCGATGGGGCAACCTGGTGTATCGCAAGACCGCGCGCAACTTCGGCCCGATCATGGCGAGTGCGGCCAAATGCTCGATCGCCGAAGTGCGCGAGGTGGTCGAGCTCGGCACCCTCGACCCCGAGGCGATCGTGACCCCCGGGATCTTCGTGCAGCGGGTGGTGATGGTGCGTGACGACGCGACACTGGGCGCGCCCGGCGCGTCCGCCTGACAGGAGCAGGACCCATGAAGCGACTTTCCCGCGACCAGATGGCGGCGCGTGTCGCCCGCGACATCCACGAAGGCGCGTACGTCAACCTGGGGATCGGTCTGCCGACCCTCGTGGCCAACCATCTACCCAAGGACCGCGACATCTTCCTGCATAGCGAGAACGGCGTGCTGGGCATGGGGCCGGCGCCACTCGCGGGCCACGAGGACCCCGACCTCATCAATGCCGGCAAGCAGCCGGTGACCCTGCTTCCGGGCGGCGCGTACTTCCATCACGCCGACTCGTTTGCCATGATGCGCGGCGGGCACCTCGACATCTGCGTACTCGGCGCCTTCCAGGTCTCGGCCACCGGCGATCTCGCCAACTGGCACACCGGTGCCAAGGACGCGATTCCCGCGGTCGGCGGGGCGATGGACCTCGCCATCGGCGCCAAGAGCGTGTTCGTGATGATGGAGCACCAGACCAAGAGCGGTGAGAGCAAGCTGGTGCCGCGCTGCACCTACCCGCTGACCGGGGTCGGCTGCGTCACCCGCATCTATACCGATCTCGCCGTCATCGACATCACGCCGGAAGGTGCACGGGTGGTCGACATGGTCGAAGGCCTGGATCTCGAAGGCCTTCAGGCGATTACGTCGGTGCCGCTGATGCGCGGATAGGGCGAGGCGTGAGCTTAGTGCGATGCAAA
>JBDTWB010000257.1:0-5214 GCA_040006895.1 Casimicrobiaceae bacterium
GCTCCTTGGCGCGCGACTTCTCCTCGTCGCGGCGCGCGCCGCCGAATGCGGCGTCGAATCCATACTTGTCCAGCGCCTGCTTCAACCCCTGTGTCTTCCAGATGTCGGTATGCATCGCCGAGCCATGGGTGAACGGGTTGATGCCCATGGCCTGCGCTTCTGGATTGATATGGACGAGGAGATCGAGGCCCAGCTCCTGGGCCATGGTGCCGCGGAACTCGATCATCTCGCGGAACTTCCAGGTCGTGTCCACGTGCAGCAGCGGAAACGGCGGCTTCGACGGATGGAAGGCCTTCATGGCAAGGTGCAGCATCACCGAGCTGTCCTTGCCGATCGAGTAGAGCATCACCGGATGCTCGCTCTCCGAAACGGCCTCCCGCATGATGTCGATGCTGTCGGCTTCGAGCCGTGCGAGGTGGGTCAGGCTGGAAGCCGGTTGGCCGCGAGCGCTGCTGTGGCCGACAGCTTGTGCCGATTCGCGGCCCGATGCGGCAACGGCAGGAGAGGATGAAGGCGTGGGGATGGTCATGTGGGTATTGTAGAGTTTGGTGCGGCGGTTCGCGGCCTTGCGTTGCCGAGCGCGCTCCTGCGCCGCCGCATGTGCGCCCGCTGCAACAACCGGGCCTTTGCTGCCCTTGCCGGATGCCTCGACTCGACCATCGCCTGCGGCCGTCGCCGGGAGCGCATCCTGCGGGGAGTTGCCGCCGAATGTGCCTGGCGGATTCGACCATGAGGGTTCAGCGCCGAGCCACCCCGGCGGCCTCGACGCGGCAGGATAAGCCGAAGCCTCGTGAGAACGGCCCATGGATCACTCCTGTCGCGATTGCCGTGACGTGAATCTGAGCGATGACGTGCGGTGCCGATTGCGGCCAACCATGACGCTGCCCGTCAGCCCGACGCAGGGCGTGCCCGGTCCTCATGCACCGTTGTCGCGCGCGGGTCCAGGTTGGTGCGTCGGATGTGCGGGTCGCGCAACCGCGCGCCTGCCGGGATTGCACCGCCACTGCGCCGACTGGTCCGGCCGCTGCCGCGCAATCGCGCGCCTGCCGGGATTGCACCGCCACTGCGCCGACTGGTCCGGCCGCTGCCGCGCCATCGCGCGCCTGCGGGGATTGCGGCCCGCTGCCCGGTGGCGCGATTGGCTGCGCGCCATTCTCCCGCGCGGGGCAGCCAGATCCAGGCCGGCTCCTCGCCAACGCAGAAGATGGCTGCACGTCCTGGCGATCGCCGCCGCACTGTGGATCGTCGATCCGGCACGCGCTGCGACGCTTCTCGCCAACCCGTCGAACTACCGCGCGCTGTTGAAGGAGCTTCGACCGGGCGACCTCCTGGCGCTCGAGGCGGGCGATTATCGCAGCGGATTGCCACTGCACGGGCTGGCCGGCACACCGGGACGACCGATCACGATCAGCGGGCCACAACGCGGCGCCGCGGCGGTCTTCCACGCCCGCGACGGCCACAACACCGTCAGCCTGGTGGACGCGGCGTATCTCGTCGTCAGGAATCTCGCGATCGAGGGCCATAATCTGCCGGTGGACGGCGTGAAGGCGGAGGGATCGTCGCGATTCGCGCACGACATCACGCTGGAGAACCTGACCATCCGCGGCCACGGCAATAACCAGCAGACCGTCGCCATCTCGACCAAATGTCCGGCGTGGCGCTGGACGCTTCGCGGCAACCGCATCCTCGGTGCAGGCACCGGGATGTATCTCGGCAACTCGGATGGCCGGGCTCCCTTCGTCGGCGGCCTCATCGAGCACAATCTGGTCGTGGACACCATCGGCTACAACCTGCAGGTCAAGCACCAGCTGCCGCGTCCAGACCTGCCGGGCATGCCAACGGGAAACTCGACCACCATCATCCGGCACAACGTGTTTGCGAAGGTCGATTCGGGCGGCGGACGGGAGGCAGAAGCCCCACGGCCGAACGTACTGGTGGGCCATTTCCCGATCGCGGGCACCGGGGTGGAGGACCGCTACGCCGTCTACGGGAATTTCTTCTACCAGAACGCCCACGAAGCGCTGTTCCAGGGCGAGGGTAACGTCGGCATCTATGCCAATGTGTTCGTCACCGACCATGGCGACGCCATCCGGATCCAGCCGCACAACGACATCCCGCGCCACATCGTCGTCGCGTTCAATACGATCCTGGCGAAGGAAACCGGCATCTCGATCGTGCAGCGCGAGGGCGCGCCAAAGTTCGCTCAGATCGTGGCAGCCAACGTGGTGTTCGCGGACCGGCCGATCGTGGCGGCGCAGCAGCGCGACAACGTGACCGGTCCGCGTGCCCGGGCGACGGAATTGCTGCGACATCCCTTCGGACGGCCCGGTGCGCTCGATTTTTCGCTGCGCGTGGCGTTGACCGGTGGTCAGGATGCCGCGGTGCTCGATGGGTGGCCCGACGGCGACCGGGATTTCGATGGCCGCCGGCGCGGGGCGGGTGCCGCGGGCGGCCACCCGCCCGGGGCGTACACCGATCTGCAGGCCGCGGCATCGTGGTTGCCGACCCTCGAGCGCAAGCCCCTGCCCGGTGCGCGCGAGGGGCCCCGGTGAGCGCCCACATCCCTGTCGGGCACGTCCGCACGGCGTCGCCGCCATCGCTCGGGATCGCGCCGCAGGTCGAGGCGAGGGCGCGCCGGCGCGTCGCGCGGCTGCTGCTTGGGGCGGCGATCGGCTACACCTGTTTCGTCATCTACGGCAGCCTGGTCCCGTTGCACTTCCAGCGGCAGTCGCTCGAGGCCGCCTGGGCCTACTTCCAGCAGATCCCCTATCTCGATCTCGGCATCGGCTCGCGAGCCGACTGGGTTGCGAACATCCTGCTGTTCGTTCCGCTGGCCTATCTGTGGGTGGGCGTGCTCTGGCCGCGCCGCGTCGTCGGCCGCCTCATCGTCATCGCGCTGGTGCTCGCCGTGGCGGCGGGCTTGAGCGCAGCGATCGAGTTCACCCAGATCTTCTTTCCCCCGCGCACGGTTTCGCTCAACGACATCGTCGCCGAGTGCATCGGAGCGGTCATCGGGGTGGCCGCATGGTGTGCCTTCGGCAAGGCGACGAAGGCGTGGCTGACGGATTGGGTCCTCACCCACACCCAGGCATCGCTGCCGAAGCGGCTGCTGTTCGTGTATCTCTTCCTCCTGTTCGGATACAACGTCATGCCGCTGGATCTCACCATCAGCGCGGTCGAGATCTTTCACAAATGGCGCGAGGGCAAGGTCCTGCTGATTCCGTTCAGCGCGAACTACGGATCGCCGGTCCGGATGGCGTATGCCCTGGCCGCCGACACCGCGATCTGGATACCTGCAGCCGTGTTGTGGAAGGTGGCCAGCGGACGCAGCGCGGGTCGTGTCATCGTGTACGTGGTCGGCTCGGCCACGTTGATCGAGCTGCTGCAGATCTTCGTCTACTCGCGGGTGACCTCGGTGACCGACGTCATCATGGCGACGGTTGGCGGCATGATCGGGGTCGCCATCGCCGGCATGATCACGCCGGCTGCGGATGCATCATTGGGGAGGCGCTCGGCAACGGGAGGAGGGCGGGTGGCATGGTGGGTTCTTGCCTTTCTTGGCTGGACAGCCGTGCTCATGGTGGTCTTCTGGTACCCGTTCGATTTCCGCACCGAGTGGGGATTCGTCCATGAGCGCATCGCCAAGGTCAAGCGCGTGCCCTTCGAGGCGTATTACTACGGCACCGAGTTCCGGGCGATCACCGAAGTGTTCCACAAGACGGGATTCTTCTTTCCGTTCGGCGGCCTGCTGGCGGTCGCGACGCGATGGCTCGAGCCGCGCCTTCCCACACCGCGGATGCTGTTTCATGTGGCCGCGGTGACGTTGATCTGCGGCATGGCGGCGAGCATCGAGCTGGGTCAACTGTTCCTGCCGGCGCGAAGTGCGGACGGGACCGACTGGTTCCTCGAATCGTTGGGTGGCCTCCTCGGCTACGCGTGCGTGCTGGCATTGCTCGGGCACCGGCGAGCGGAGCCGGCGTGAGTCGGATCGACCGCAATGCTGCAGCCGGGGCCGCACGGCCGCCCGATCAGACCGGTGGTGGCCGCGGCAGCGCCGGCGCGGGCGTGAGGTCCGGGCTCGCATCGCTGACGACGGCGATGCCGACCGAATGGGGGAGCGGCGCGCGGTTCGCGGCCGCAATGCTCGGCTGGCTGGCCGTCGCCGGGTTGTTGACTCAACTCGATCCGCACTTCCGGGCTGTCGCAACGCATGACACCGCGTGGCGCGGCACTCTCCTGCACCTGATCGTGCCCGCACTGGCGGGTTTCCTGTGGCAGAGCACCGTTCGGTCCCCTGCGTGGGTCCAGCAAGTCGCGGCCGCCGGTCTGCTGTTCGGGCTCTGGCTCGCCGTGAGCGCGATCCTGCAACTGCCGCTTCCAGGTCGCGCCGGCGCGTCGGCCTGGCCGACGCTCGCAGTCGCCTTGCAACTGCTTGCCCTCGGCGCCGGCTTGCTCGCGGGATGGGCCACCCCTACGGCGCTCGCGACGCATCTGGACCGCGTGTTCGCCGGGCTCGAGCGGATGGCCTTCGTGCTGGTGGCGATCTTTACCGCTGCGGCCCTCGTGGTCTCGATCCCGCCGGAGGCGGTCCTTATCGGGTCGCCGACGGCCGCGCGAATCGCGGGACCGAGTGCGCTGCCCGGCAGCGTCGCCGGTCATGCCTACGCGTTGCTCAAGTCCATCATCCTATGGGTGCCGATCGGGCTCTTGTGGGCTGTCGCCGGCTGGGAGCATGGCTTGCGCCGATGGCGAGCGGCTGCGGCGGCGGCGTTCCTGGTCGCGGGCCTGCCGCTGCTGATCGTTGGACTGCGAGCGCAAGACCTGTTCGAGGTCCTGGGTGGGTACTGGGGCACCGGATTCGGGATATGGCTCGGGGTGGCGACACGGGCCATGCGCTCGCCATCGGCGCCAGCAATCAGGGAATCGGCGCCGCCTGTCGTGCAGCCTTCCACCAGCGGGTCAGCTGCAGTCGGCCAAGCGCGGGCGCCGATGCTGGCGAAGCATGCAGTGCCGGAGAACACGGTGCCAGCGGATGCTATATCGCGGCACGCCGAGCATGCGGCCTCGGCGGGGGCGACAGTGTCCCCGCCGGTGTCGACCCACGCGACATCGGCGGGCACGACGCTTCGCGATGCAACGCCCCCAGACGATGCGACATCGGCCCACCTCGCGTCGGCGCATGCGCCATGGGAGCAGGCGTCGTCGGCGCACGCC
>JBDTWB010000258.1:0-5098 GCA_040006895.1 Casimicrobiaceae bacterium
AGCTGCGCCGCTATGGCTATTCGGGGTCGCTTGCCACCGGCGCACTGGCGGCGGGCGGCACCCTGGGGATCATGATCCCGCCTTCGGTGCCGCTGGTGATCTACGCCATCCTCACCCAGGAATCGATCGGCAAGCTCTTCATGGCCGCCGTGATTCCCGGGCTGCTGGCCATGCTCGGCTACATGCTGGTCGTGCAGATCGTGGTGCGCCTGAAGCCCGGCTCGGGACCCGCCGGCCCACGCACCCCGTGGCGCGAGCGACTCCGCGCGACCTTCGAGGTCCTGCCGGTGCTGCTGGTCTTCGTGGTGGTGATCGTCGGTATCTACGGCGGCTGGGCAAACGTCACCGAGGCCGCATCGATCGGCGCGGCGGCGTGCGGGGTGCTCGCGGTGACACTCGGCGGCATGCGCACCAAGGGCTTCATCGCCAGCGCACTGGGAACCGCCCAGTCGACCGGCATGATCTTCCTGGTGCTGCTCGGCGCGGACATGCTCAATACCACGCTCGCGCTGTCGCAGATGCCGGTCGAGCTCGCCAACTGGGTGAAGGCGAGCGGCCTCGAGCCGCTGCTGGTGATGTTCATGATCCTGCTGATCTACATCTTCCTCGGCTGCGTCATGGATTCGCTCGCCATGATCCTGCTCACCATCCCGATCTTCTACCCCGTGATCATGGGTCTTGACTTCTGGGGGCTCTCGGCAGGTGACAAGTCGATCTGGTTCGGTATCCTCGCGCTCATGGTCGTGGAGATCGGACTGGTGCACCCGCCGGTGGGGATGAACGTCTATATCATCAACCGCCTTGCCAAGGACGTGCCGCTGACGGAGACGTTCAAGGGGGTCGTTCCGTTCCTCGTTTCCGATGCAGTGCGGATCGTGCTGCTGGTGTTCTTCCCGGTCATCTCGCTGTACCTGGTGCATGCATTCAAAAACTGAAGGAGGAGCTTCATGAACACAAGCCGACATCTGCGCTGGCTCGCCACTCCGGCCGTAGCCCTCGCCTGCAGCACGGCCTTCGCGCAGGAGGTCATACTGCGCATCCATCACTTCCTGCCGCCCGCCGCGACCATCCAGGCCAAGTTTTTCACGCCGTGGTGCGACAAGATCGGCAAGGAATCCGGCGGCAAGCTCAAGTGCCAGATCTATCCGGCCATGCAGCTCGGCGGCACGCCGCCGCAGCTTTTCGACCAGGCCCGTGACGGCGTCGCCGACATCGTGTGGTCGCTGCCGACCTACCAGGCTGGCCGCTTCACCAAGTCCGAGGTGTTCGAGATCCCGTTCATGGCCAAGAGCGCCGAATCAGGCAGCCCGGCGCTCTGGGAATACATCCAGAAGAACGCCCTGGACGAGTTCAAGGGCACCAAGCTCCTCGCCGCGCACCTGCACGACGGCTCGCTCATGCACTTCACCAACAAGGACGTGAAGACCATGGAGGACCTGAAGGGCCTCAAGGTGCGGGCGCCCTCGCGGATCGGCACCAAGTTCCTGGCGGCGCTGGGTGCGACCCCGGTGCAGATGCCGTTGCCTCAGATCCCCGAATCGCTCTCCAAGTCGGTGGTCGACGGCGCCATGGTCCCCTGGGAAGGCGCGCCCTCGATCAAGTTGGCCGAGATCACCAAGTACCACCTCGACACGGCCCCGGGACAACCGAAGATGTCGAACTCGATCTTCGTCATCGCGATGAACCAGGCGAAGTACGACAGCCTTCCGGCCGACCTCAAGAAGGTGATCGACAACAACAGCGGCCTCGAGACCTCGAAGCACATCGGCCAGCTGTTCGATGCCACCACCGTGCCCAGCCGCAAGCTCGCCGAGGACAACAAGGGTGTGTTTACCACCCTGACTGCCGAGCAGTATGCGAAGTGGCGGACGGCCACGGAGCCCGTCGCCACGGAGTGGGTCCAGGAAGCCAATGCCAAGGGGGCCAACGGCGCCGCGCTGCTCGACGACGCGAAGGCGCTGATCAAGAAACACGGAGGCTGAAGCGGCGCGCGACATGCGGAGGCCGCCGCCCGCTGCGGCCGAAGCCCCGCCGCGTGCGCCGTGGTGCGATTGCGGTGGGGCGCGGCGACTGCGGGCCACGCCGCACGACCGCGCTATCATGGGGGGCTCCGGCCCCCTTTTTCGTTTCCACGCGTCGCGGCTCGCCTCGAGGGTCGCGTCGCCCAGCTCGCAGGCGGCACCCTCATGTCCGACAAAGCCTTCGCCTCCCAGGCCGACCTCGAAGAGAAGACGATCACCTTCGACCGGTTGTCCGACCACGCCTACGCCTACACGGCGGAAGGCGATCCGAACACCGGCATCGTGGTGGGCGACGATGCCGTCATGGTGATCGACACTCAGGCCACCCCGGTCATGGCGCAGGATGTGCTGCGGCGCATCCGCGATGTCACCGACAAGCCGGTGAAATACGTGGTGCTGTCGCACTATCACGCCGTGCGCGTGCTCGGCGCCTCCGGCTATGCGCCCGAGCACATCATCGCCAGTCGGGATACCTACGATCTGATCGTCGAGCGCGGCGAGGCCGACATGAAAAGCGAGATCGAGCGCTTTCCCCGGCTGTTCCGCGCCGTGGAGTCCGTTCCCGGCCTTACCTGGCCTTCCATCGTGTTCGAGCGGCGGATGACACTATGGCTCGGCAAGCTGCAGGTCGAGATCATGCAGCTCGGCCGTGGCCATACCAAGGGCGACACGGTGGTCTGGCTGCCGCAGGACCGGGTGCTGTTCTCGGGGGATCTGGTCGAGTTCGGCGCCACGCCGTATGCGGGCGATGCCTATCTCACCGACTGGCCGGCGACACTCGATGCCGTGGCGGCGCTCGACGCCGAGAAACTCGTGCCCGGGCGGGGCGCTGCCCTCAGGAATCGCGCCGCGGTGGCTGCCGGTCTCGCGGGCACGCGCGATTTCGTCGCGGATCTCTATCGCAACGTGGAACGCGGGGTGAAGGCCGGCAAGGACCTGCGCCAGGTCTACAAGGAGACGTACGCGGCGATGCGGCCGAAGTATGGCGAGTGGGTCATCTTCGATCATTGCATGCCGTTCGACGTGACGCGTGCCTTCGACCTGGCGAGCGGCCACGCCGATCCGCGCATCTGGACTGCGCAGCGCGACCAGGAGATGTGGGCCACGCTCGAAGGGTGAGCGTGGCCTGCGGTGCGTGGGCGCGTGGCCGCACCGCTTGGCGCAATGCGGGCGACGGCGGGCATGCGGGTTTCGACGGACGCATCCGCCGCGGCCGCCGCGGCACGCAGCGGCGCGCACCCGCAGGCGCGGCGCACGACGTCTCGCACCACGACTGGCATGAAGACCGCTAGCCACCCCGTCTTCGCGTACTGCGCGCCACCCGAGCTGCGCGGCGCCGCGCGCCGTCATCCCGTCGTGGTGGTGGGGGCGGGTCCGGTCGGGTTGTGCGCAGCCATCGATCTCGCCCAGCGTGGGATCCCGGTGGTGGTGGTCGACGAGGACGAGACGGTCAGTGTCGGCTCGCGTGCGATTTGCTACGCCAAGCGAACGCTGGAAATTCTCGACCGTCTGGGCTGCGCCGCGCCCATCGTCGGCAAGGGCGTGCGCTGGAGCGTCGGCAAGATCTTCCATCGTGACGCCCTGGTCTACCAGTTCGATCTCCTGCCCGAGTCGGGCCACCGTCACCCGGCGTTCGTCAATCTGCAGCAGTATCACGTCGAGACCTGCCTCGTGCGCCACCTTGAGTCATTCGGCAGGGCGGACCTGCGCTGGAAAAGTCGGGTGGTCGGCGTCCGGACCGAGGGAGAAGGCGTCTCGCTGCGGATCGCATGCCCCGATGGCGAATACGCGATGTCCTGCGATTGGCTGATCGCGGCGGACGGAGCCCGTAGTCCGGTGCGCCACCTGCTCGGCCTGGAAGCCGCCGGACAGGTCTTCCGCGACCGTTTCCTGATCGCCGACATCCACATGCGATCCGATTTTCCGCCGGAGCGCTGGTTCTGGTTCGATCCGCCGTTCCATCCGAACCAGAGTGTGCTCCTGCATCGCCAGGCCGATGACGTATGGCGCGTCGACTTCCAGCTCGGGTGGGACGCCGATCCCGAGGAAGAGAGCAAACCCGAGCGCATCCTGCCCCGCCTGGCCGCCATGCTCGGCCCGGACGCTCGCTTCGAGATCGAATGGGCGAGCGTCTATACCTTCTCGTGCCGACGCATGCCGCGTTTCCGGTACGGGCGCGTGCTGTTCGCCGGCGACGCCGCGCATCTCCTCTCGCCGTTCGGCGCGCGCGGGGCGAACAGCGGCTTCCAGGACGCCGACAACCTGGCGTGGAAGCTCGCGCTCGTCATCGAGCAGCGTGCTCCGCAGCGCCTGCTCGCGAGCTACGACGTCGAGCGCGGGGCGGCGGCCGACGAGAACATCAAGGTGACGACGCGATCCACGGATTTCATCACGCCGAAGAGTCCTGTGTCGCGCGCCTTCCGGGACGCGGTGCTCGGCCTCGCCAGGACGTATCCGTTCGCGCGCCGCCTGGTCAACAGCGGTCGGTTGTCGGTGCCGCGGGTGCACACGGAGTCGCCGCTCAATAGCCCCGATGCGCCGAGCGAGTACTGGGAAGGAGCAATGGTGCCGGGTGCGCCCGCCGCGGACGCGCCGGTGCAGGGCGTGCGCGGCGCATGGCTCCTCGGCTACCTCGAGGGTGGTTTCACGCTCCTCGCGTATGGAAGGCTGCCGCCGGCCGCGGCAGTCGCGACACTGGCGCAGGCCGACGTGCCATGCCACGTGGTGATGGTGACCGCCGCCGATCCGAACCGTGCGGTCGATCCGAACCGTGCGGTCGATCCGAACCGTGCGGTCGATCCGAACCACGTGGCCGATCCGAACCACGTGGCCGATCCGAACCACGTGGCCGATCCGAACCACGCGGCCGATCCGAACCACGCGGCCGATACGAACCACGCGGCCGATACGAACCACGCGGCCGATACGAACCACGTGGATGATACGAACCACGCGGATGATACGAACCACGCGGCCGATACGAACCACGTGGATGATTCCAACCGCGTGGATGATTCCCACCGTGTGGGTGATACGAACCACGTGGATGATGCAGGCCACGCGGCCCACGCGGCCCA
>JBDTWB010000259.1:0-5062 GCA_040006895.1 Casimicrobiaceae bacterium
TCGGCATGAAAATGGGCAGGGTGATCAGCATGATCGCGATCTGGTCCATGAAGCAGTCAGGAACAATACGATCAGGTTCATGCCGATTACGAGGACGACGGGCGCGCTGCGGCCTCTGGTAGCATCCGTGGATCCCAGGGACTGAGCGCTCAGTCGAGGAGGCAGGATTGACTCCCAAGATTGGCAGCAACGCCAAGCCGGCGCGTACCGTTAAGGCGGCGACCAAGGACGCGCCACTCATTCAGGAGCGTCGCGACCGCTTGATCAGCGCCGCCATCGAAGTGTTCAAGGAAAAGGGGTTCCACGCGGCCACGACGCGCGATATCGGGCGTGCCGCGAATATGACCCAGGGCACCATCTACAACTACGTTTCGTCCAAGGACGACATCCTCTACCTCGTGTGCGATCGGCTCGTCGCCCAATACCAGGAAGAAACGCACCGGGCGCTCGAGACGATCGGCGATCCTGTCGAACGCGTGCGTTCCGCCGCACGCGCGGTGGTGGAAATCATGTATCACCATCAGGACGAAATACTCCTCATCTACCAGAACAGCTACCTGCTGGATCGACGTTCCCTGCACGTTATCCTGGCGCGCGTCGAGGGCTTCGTCCAGATATTCGAGAAGCTCCTGCGCGATGCGGCGCACGAGGCTGGGGTGGAACTGCAGGACAGTTATCTCGCCGCCCACATCTTCACGTTCATGCCGACGATGATCGCTCTCCGGCGCTGGGGCGTTGCCCGCATCGGGGCGGAGAAGGCAATTCCCGGGATAGCCGACTTTCTGGTGCGCGGCATGGGGTTCGTCGTTACGCCTAGAAAACCCGGAGCCGATGGTCGCGGGAAGGCGCGCAAGTGAGCCTCGCGGCGACTCTGGTAAGCGAACGGTACTTCGAGGACTACGTGGTCGGAAGTGTCGTCGACTGCGGCACTGTACATGTCGACCCTGCGGAAATCCTCGAGTTCGGGCGTCGCTTCGACCCGCAGCCCTTTCATGCGGACCCGGTGGCTGCAGCGAGCGGCCCCTTCGGCGGGCTCATCGCGAGTGGCTGGCACACGGCCAGCCTGATGATGCGGCTCTTCGTGCGCAGCTACATTTCGAGCGTGGCCAGCCTCGCGTCGCCTGGAGCGGAGTCACTGCAGTGGCTGAAGCCGGTGCGCGGCGGTGACGTCCTGCACGTCGTGATCGAGGTGGTACAGGCGCGTCCGTCGCGCAGCAAGCCGGACCGAGGCATCATCGTTTCCAGCATCGTCGTGTCGAACCAGGACGACGAACCGGTCATGACCATGAAAGTGACCAACGTCCTGGGGCGACGGCGCGCGCTGCGCGAGTGCTGCAACACGGAGCAATGAGGAGAATCGCAGTAGCTCGCATGACCCGCGCCGCAGGGGACTTTGTGCGATTCGAACGGCGAGATCAGCCCGGCCATCGGCCCTGTCACCAGGTAGCCCATCGGGGAGCAGCCGGAAGCATAAAAGTGTAAAAAGTAGGATCGGATACGCGTTTGCACCCTACTTTTTCGCTGAGTCGATACCAGTCGAAAAAAGTCGTGTCTGACCCTATTTGCGTACTCGACCATGCGCCTGGCCTTGCACGACATGCACAGGCCGCGCCTCTCAGGACAACGCAATCACGAAGTCTTCCTCGACGTGGGCTGGCACCACATCGCCACCGACATCAGGGCTTTGCGGTAGGATACGCGGCGGATGGACGGAGTCGGCGTGGTGCCTGTCTCATGCGGATTCGCCGTCTCCGGAAAGCGGCAGCTCCGGATGCGTCAAGCCTCTACATCGTCGGGCTGGGCACTGGGTAGGAATCAATCATTGACCGAATCTGCGTAGTGGAGCACGCAACGTCGCTGCACCGGCTTCATCCTGCTGGTTCCGATAGGTATCCCCCCCGCGGGCGGTCGTGGCCGGGCGTGCTGCGTTCGCCGATAAGCGATGCGCCGCCGCCATCGGTGGGCCGACCTCGATGAACAGCCGCATTGCGCTGCTGGTGCCGACCCGAGAGCGCGTGGCGGGCCTCGCCCGCCTCATCCAGTCGATCGCCGACACTGCCGATAAGCCGGACGATGTTGTGTTGGTCGTCGGCGTCGACGACGATGACGCACCGACACGGGAATTCGCTGGGCGCTGCCGATCCCGGGTAGAGATCTTCTGGTCGGTCGGGCCGCGCGAGCTCACCCTGGGGCGTCTCTGGAATCGTCTGGCCGCGGGTCCCCACGACTGTGACATCCTCGCCATGTTTACGGACGACTATGTCATGGCCACGCGCGGCTGGGACCAGCAATACCGGCGTGCTGCGTCCGTCATGCCGTTCGGCTTCGGAACGGCGTGGCCGATCGACCCGCTCCACCCGCCGAACTTCTGCACGGCGCCCGTGATCACCCGTCGGATGATGGAACGCATGGGCTTCTTCGTCCCGCCGTGGTTTCCGTACTGGTTCCACGATATCTGGCTCGAGGAGGTGGGCGCATTCGTCGCCTGTCGGCTTCCACTCCCTGCCCGGATGGCTGCGCCGGACGGAAGAGGCCTGACCCGTGGCATGCGCGATCTCGCGTTCTGGGCGCAGCTCTTCGACGCCACCCGGCCGCTGCGCCTGCAGCTTGCGCATCGGCTCCTCGACGAGATGTATGCGGGGCAGGAGCACCTGAAAGTCAGCCTGAGGTTTGCCATGCAGGGCGTCGCGATGTTCTATCAGCGCCGCATGTCGTCGCTCGCCGATCCAGCCCGCGCGGCAGTGATCGAACAACGGCACGCCGCCGCGGGCGAGCCCTCGACGCGATACCTTGCTGCGCGGAAAGAGGCGGAATCGCTCATCGCGTCCTTGCACCGTCCGACATCATGACGGTGCTCGTCGCCGGTGCCGGAGGTTTCATCGGGGGGCACATCGCCAAGGCGCTCCTCGCGCGCGGCATCGCCGTGCGCTGCGTGGACAAGGCTCCCATCTCTTCCTGGCACCAGGCTCAACCCGCGGCGGACAACCAGCGGCTCGACCTCGCCCTGCTCACGGACTGTCGTGTCGCGCTCGAGGGCTGCGATCGCGTGTTCAACTTCGCCGCGGACATGGGCGGAATGGGTTTCATCGAATCCCATAAGGCCGACTGTATGCTGTCGGTACTCATCAACACCCACCTTCTGCTCGCGGCGCGGGACGCCGGTGTCGGCCGTTTCTTCTTTGCTTCGTCGGCCTGCGTCTATCCCCAATCGAAGCAGCGGAGCCCGGTAGTGACGCCGCTGCGCGAGGCCGATGCCTATCCGGCGGACCCGGAAGACGGCTACGGCTGGGAGAAGCTCTTTTCCGAGCGGATGTGCCGGCACTTCCGCGAGGACTTCGCTGTCCCCACCCGTGTGGCGCGCTATCACAACGTGTATGGGCCCCATGGGTCGTGGGATGGCGGGCGGGAAAAGGCTCCTGCCGCAATCTGCCGCAAGATCGCGATCGCGAAGGCGACAGGCCACCACGAGATCGTCGTCTGGGGCGACGGCGAGCAGACGCGCAGTTTCATGTACATCGACGACTGCGTTGCCGGCACGCTGCGCCTGACCGACAGCGAGGTTGCCGAACCGCTGAATCTGGGATCCGACGAGCTCGTGTCGATCAACGAGCTCATCGACATTGTCGAGCGTATCGCCGGCATTCGAGTGGAGCGGCGCTACGACCTCACGGCGCCGAAGGGAGTTCGCGGGCGCAACAGTGACAACGGCGTGGCGTGGACTCGGCTCGGCTGGGCACCCAAGACCCGCCTCGAGGATGGGCTCGAGCGCACTTATCGCTGGATCAGCGAACAGGTCACCGCAAGGTTGGGCCGATCGCCGTGATGCGAACCGGCTCTTCGTGGGCTTGGGATGATCGGACACCCGTCGCCTACGTTGGATTGCACGACCATTCCGGTTGCCTTCGCCGAGGTCCAGTCGGTTGAGCGCGCCGACTCTGCGGAGGCCTCCCTCGGTCACGGGTCGGGCTGCTATCGCGCCTTCGGTTTACGGATCGAGCGGGACTTAGCGCCGGCGCCGCGCCCGCCACATCGGCCAGAACAGCAAAACGACGGAAACCACCAGGAGTGTCGCCGACAGCGGCTGTGTGACCAGCGGCGAGTAGTCGCCGGCGGACATCATGAGGCCGGAGCGCAACTTGGCTTCAGCGAGCGGCGCCAGGATGAAGCCGATGACGAACGGGCCCAGCGGCATGCCGGCACGCTCCATTGCGAATCCCAACACGCCAAAGCCGAGCATGAATACAACCTCCGCGACCCGGCTGTTCGAGGCGAACACGCCGATTACGCAGAACGTGAGCACGACAGGCAGGATGTATTGCCGCGGGATTTCCAGCAGGCGGCGCAGGAGTGGCACGGTTGCGGTCATCAGCACGAACATCGCGACCGACGAAAGCAGGCAGGCGGCGATGATCGCGTACACCACGTCCGCGTTGTTCTTGAACAGCAGCGGGCCCGGCTGGATGCCGTGAATCAGCATCGCACCGAGCAGGAAAACGTCAATCACACTGCCGGGGATCCCCATCGCGATCAGCGGTATCAGCGCGCCCCCAACGGTGGCATTGTTGGCGGCCTCGGAGGCGACCACGCCGTCCGGGCAGCCATGGCCGAATTCCTCCGGATGCTTCGATACGTTCTTGGCCACCGTGTAGGCGACGACCGAGCCGATGTTCGCGCCGATTCCCGGCAGGATGCCGATCCAGGTGCCGATCGCCGAGGAGCGGAGCAGATTGACTCCTTGCGCTTTCCAGTCGCGCCACCGCATCACCAGGCCCTCGCTGGAGTAGCGCACCACCTGACCGCCGAGCACGTGCGGCTTGATCGAGTCCGCCATGACCGTGCCTACCGCGAACACGCCCACTAGCACCGGCAGCACGTCGAAGCCGCCTTCGAGCTGCCATTGGCCGAACGTGTAGCGCGCCTGGCCGCTGGTGAGATCGACCCCCGGATACGACACCATCGCGCCGATCACCCCGGACAGCATTCCCTTGAGCATCGAACCCTGCGTGACCGACGAGATCAGCACCAGCGCCATCAGCGTCAAGGAAAAATAGTCCCAAGGCGA
>JBDTWB010000260.1:0-5046 GCA_040006895.1 Casimicrobiaceae bacterium
GTGCCCCACGGCAACTCGCGGGACAAGAATGCAGCCATGGTCGCGCTCGGCGCCGAGCTGGTCGAGTACGGCCACGATTTCGACGCGGCGCGCGAGCATGCCGCCGCGCTGGCCGCGCGTGATCACCTCCATCTTGTCGGGCCGTTTCAGCCCGAGCTCGTCGCCGGCGTCGGGACCTACGCCCTGGAACTCCTCCGGAGCGTGCCGGCGCTGCGCACCGTGTACGTACCCATCGGCTGCGGCTCGGGAATCTGCGGCCTGATCGCGGCACGGGATGGGCTCGAAGTCGACGTGGACATCGTCGGGGTCGTTTCAAGCGGCGCCAACGCATACGCGCAATCCTTCGCCGCCGGACATCCCATCGCGACGGCGACCGCGCAGACCATGGCCGACGGCATGGCGGTGCGCGTGCCCGTTCCAGCTGCCCTCGACATCATCGGCCGCGGCGCAGCACGCATTGTCGAGGTCAGCGACGACGAGGTGGGCGCGGCGATGCGGGTGTACTTCACCGACACCCACCAGGTCGCCGAGGGCGCGGGGGCCGCTCCCCTCGCCGCGATGCTCAAGGAAGGCGACCGGGCGGGACGCACCTGCGCGGTCGTGCTCTCCGGCGGCAACGTGGACCGCGAGGTCTACGCCCGCATCCTGGCGGCGTAGCGAACGGCTCGGCTCAGGTCCTGCACTGAAGCATCACGCCCGCCGCACGCGGGTTTGCGACTGCTCGCGAAGGTATTGCGGTAGGTAGTGCACGGAGCCCGCGGCGCGGCCCGTCGATCCCGACCCCTTCCATCCGCCGAAAGGCTGGAAGCCCGGCCACGCGCCCGTGGTTGCCCCCTGGGGTCGATTCGCATAGCACACCCCCGCCTCCACCGCGTCGAAGAATTGCTCGCATTCCTGGTCGGAGCCGTAGAAGCCCGCGGTGAGTCCGTAGTCGCCGGCGTTGGCCAGCGCGATGCCGTCCTCGACACTGTCCACTGGCGCAACCAGCACGAATGGCGCGAAGAGCTCCCGGCTCCAGAGGGGGTGATCGAGCGGCGCCCTGGCGATCGTCGGCGCACAGAAGAAGCCGTGCGCGAGGTCGCCGTGATCGAGTCGCTCGCCGCCGTGCACGATCGCGCCGGCGGCACCGAGGCTACGCACCTGCGAGGCCGCGTCCTCGTACCGGGCGAGAGCGGAGGCGTCGATGACCGGGCCCATCCAGTGTTCGCGCTGCAGCGGATCGCCGGTCCTGACCGCACGTGTCCATTCGTGCAGGTCGGCAATGAAGTCGTTGAGCACGCTGTGCTCGACGTAGACCCGCGAGCAGGCCGAGCACTTCTGACCCGACAGTCCGAACGCCGACCGCATGACCCCGAGCGCTGCATCGGCGATGCGGGCGTGGCGCGACACGATCGCCGCATTCTTCCCGCCCATTTCGACGATGCAGGGGCGCGGCCACCGGCCGGCGGCAAAGCGCCGGTAGAGATGCATGCCCACCGCGAAGCTTCCGGTGAACGTGAGTCCCGCGACCGCGTCGTGGTCCACCAACGCCTCGCCGACTCCGCTTCCCGGGCCGGTGAGATAGTTGAACACCCCGGTCGGGATGCCGGCATCACGAAAGATTTCCGCCAGGAGCCGGCCGCTCCACGGCGTCGCCGACGCGGCCTTGAACACCACCGTGTTGCCGGCGACCAGCGCCGCTGCCGCGGGGCCGCCCGAGAGCGCGAAGGGAAAGTTGAACGGGGCGATCACCACCCATACGCCGTGCGGCTTCAGCACGCTGGTGTTCTCGCTCGCGAAACCGCGCAACGGATCGCTGGCCATCGCGCGCACGTAGCCGTCATGGGCTTCCATCTGGTCGCAGTAGTACGTGATGAGGTCGGCGGTCTCCTGGGCCTCACCCAGGGCCTCCATGCGATTCTTGCCGACCTCGAGCGCCAGCGCCGCCCCGATCATGAACACCCGCTCCTCGATCAACGCGGCGGCCCGTCGCAGCAGCGACACCCGCTCGGTCCACGGGGTGCGGGCCCAACCGCCGGACGCCTCCCGCGCGGCCGCGATCGCGGCCGCACCGTCTTCCGCGGCACCCGCCTGGAAGCGTCCCACCACGACGCGGTGGTCGATCGGGCTGTGGGTCTGGAACTGCCGTGACACGCGGACGTCGCGGCCGGCAATCCACATGGCGTGCTCCGAGCCGAGTTCACCGCGGATGCGATCCGCCGCAGCCTCGAAGGCCCCGTGCAGTTCCTCGGGGGGCTCGAACATCGTGGCGTAGGTCAGCTTGAACATGGCACGTGCGGGATCACTGGCGCGGCAGGAACGCGGGGTGCGCTGCCATCGCCCCAAACCGGACGCGGGCGTCGAGGGGCGTCACCCCGCCGGCGGCGGGCGGGCGCTGCGCGAACGCGCATTGTGCGCCCCGGCCGCGCCGCGCGTGCGCAATCACTTCACAGCCGGGAACTGCGTCCGTGGCTCGGCGCCAGGGGCGGAGGCGGAGGAACGCGCGGCGTGCACCGCGGATCGCGGGTTTAGAGCAGTTCGGCGGCGGGCCCGAGGACCTGGCTGCGCAGCTCCCGGTACCGTGGCAGCTGCGGCGGATAGACGCAGATGTACTTGACCTGCGCGGCCTGCAGGCAACGTTGCTTGATGATTTCGAGTTTTTGATCGCGGGCGTTGGACACCTGGTCCGTCTCGCGCAGGTCGACGATCGCCAGGAGGGTCGAATCGCGGTCGCAGATCACGAACCCGATCCGCTGGTCAGCGATCTTGCGAAAGGCGCGCAGGCGTTCCATGCCCTGCGGTCCCATCTTCACCTGCAGCACGTCGGCGAGTCGCACCCGGGCGAATATGTCGTGCCGGGGGAACGCCGCCTTGAGCAGCAGGAACACCATGCCTTCGGTCTTGCTCAGGAACCGTGGGCGCAGGAGGTAGAGTCCGGGCAGCTCGGCCGAGGACAGGAGCCGGGTGGTTTCGCCTTCGGTCCACTGGGCCGGCGGCGCATCCGGATCGTTAAAGCCACGCATGCCGCCGGCCGTCTCGCGGTTGCGGCGTACGAACGCGATGATCACCGCCGTGGCCACCGCGGTGATGATGATGACGAACAAAATTCCGGAAGTGATGGGGCTCGAAACGATGGGGCGCTCCGTGTCGGCCTGGGCCCCGCCTGCGGCGCCAGGCGGCCCTGTACGCCACTAGTCTAATGCAAACAACCAGAAAGCGTGTCCGGCCAAAAGCCTACGCAAGGTTTCTCATCCGGGGATGTTGCGCCGTTGGTAGGCAACCGCTTCGCTGCACGCCGCGTCCGCGCTTCATACGGGTCGTCTCGAGGCATCGACGGACGTAGCCCGGTAGCGGGTACGGCATCGGCATCCACGCGGAACGTGTTGGCGATCGGCCCGATATTGGCCTTGGCCGCATGAGCTACCGCGGGCCCGCCTTCTGCCGCTCGCCAAAACAAAACCCCGCCGAAGCGGGGTCTCGTCGAAGCGGGAACACGGTGCCGTGCCACGGGTGCGGATGCGGCGTCAGGGCGAGGGGTGCGGGCCAAAGCATACTGGCCGTACGAAGAGCCCGCGCAACGAAGCCCTGGCGCCTCAGGCGCTGCCGCTTTACATATCCATGTCGCCCATGCCGCCCATGCCGCCCATCCCGCCGCCGCCGGGCATGCCGCCGCCCTTGTCGTCCTTCGGGGACTCGGCGACCATGGCTTCGGTCGTGAGCATCAAGCCCGCGACCGAGGCTGCGTTCTGCAGCGCAAAACGCGTCACCTTGGTGGGGTCCAGCACGCCCATCTCGACCATGTCGCCGTACTCGCCCGTGGCGGCATTGAAGCCGTAGTTGCCCTTGCCGTCGACGACCTTGTTCACGACTACTGACGGCTCGTCACCGGCATTGGCCACGATCTGACGCAGCGGCTCCTCGACTGCGCGGAGCACGATCTTGATACCGGCGTCCTGGTCGGGGTTGGCACCCTTCAGGTTCTTGATGTTGGCGCGGGCACGCAGGTACGCGACACCACCGCCCGGGACGATGCCTTCTTCCACCGCCGCACGGGTCGCGTGCAGGGCGTCTTCGACACGCGCCTTCTTTTCCTTCATCTCGACTTCGGTGGCTGCACCGACCTTGATCACCGCGACACCGCCGGCGAGCTTGGCCACGCGCTCCTGCAGCTTTTCCTTGTCGTAGTCGGAGGTAGCTTCCTCGACTTGCTTGCGGATGTTCTTCACCCGCGTCTCGATCGAGGCCTTCTCGCCGCCACCGTCGATGATCGTGGTGTCTTCCTTGCCCACTTCGATCTTCTTGGCGCGACCGAGATCCTTGAGGGTGGCATTCTCGAGCTTGAGACCGAGCTCCTCCGCGATGACCGTGCCGCCGGTCAGGATCGCGATGTCTTCCAGCATGGCCTTGCGACGGTCGCCGAAGCCCGGCGCCTTGACGGCGGTGGTCTTCAGGATACCGCGGATGTTGTTCACGACCAGCGTGGCGAGCGCCTCGCCGTCGACGTCCTCGGCGATGATCAGCAGTGGCTTGCCAGCCTTGGCGACCTGCTCGAGCAGCGGCAGCAGATCACGGATGTTGCTGATCTTCTTGTCGTGCAGGAGGATGTACGGATCTTCGAGTCCGGCCGATTGCTTCTCCGGATTGTTGATGAAGTACGGCGAGATGTAGCCACGGTCGAACTGCATGCCTTCGACCAGGTCGAGCTCGTTCTCCAGTCCCTTGCCGTCCTCGACGGTGATCACGCCTTCCTTGCCGACCTTCTCCATGGCTTCGGAGATCGTCTTGCCGATCGCCTCGTCGGCATTCGCCGAGATCGAGCCGACCTGCGCGATTTCCTTGCTGGTGCTGCACGGGCGGCTGATCTTCTTCAGCTCCTCGACGATGGCGAGGACCGCCTTGTCGATGCCGCGCTTCAGGTCCATCGGATTCATGCCCGCCGCGACGTACTTGAAGCCTTCGTTGCAGATCGACTGCGCGAGCACGGTCGCGGTGGTGGTGCCGTCACCGGCCACGTCGGAGGTCTTGGACGCGACTTCCTTGACCATCTGCGCGCCCATGTTCTCGAAC
>JBDTWB010000261.1:0-5026 GCA_040006895.1 Casimicrobiaceae bacterium
AGCAGTTCATGCAAATGCAGGCGCCGGCGATGCAAGGCATGCTCGGCAACTATCTTGAGCAGAGCGCCAAGCTCTTCATGGATATGCAGCAGCGCATGCAGGACCAGACGCGGGGCATGTTCGCCACGTTTCCGTTTCCTAATTTCACGGCGCCCACAGGCACCGAGGACGAGAAGAAGCGCTGAGCACGGCAGCCGCCTGTTTGCAGTCACGCGATCGGTCGCGAAGCCCCGGATCGGTCGCGGCACCCTGCCCGCGGCGCCGTGGAAACGACTGTGGCAGCGGGGTGTCCGGCCGAGGACATGCGAGCCTTGCAGTCGGCAACCGGAAATATGGGGACCCACGCGCGTCCAGACAAGCATCGCGCCGCGGGCCGCTGTGCAAGCAGCGCGCCGGTGGCCACCGGGCATCGCGCAACTCGCTCATCTGCCCATTGCAGGCGTCCGCTGCCCGGCGCGAACCCGCACCGTCATCGACGTGGATTGCCTTGATTCCCTGATTCGATGAGCCATGCAATCTGCCGCCGATCCCCCCGAGCCAAGCCGCTTTTCATGAGCCAAGCCCAATGAGCCAAGTCAATTGCCGCTGACCCCATGACCCAAGCCGTTTCCCGACCCCTCCGCCGCAAGCCGTCGCGCGCCTCTGCAGAGCCACCGCGCGTGGGCTTCATCTCGCTCGGCTGTCCCAAGGCGCTCGTCGACTCGGAGCAGATCCTCACCCAGTTGCGCGCCGAAGGGTACGGCATCAGCCCGGACTATGCCGGGGCGGACCTGGTCGTGGTCAACACCTGCGGGTTCATCGACGCAGCCGTGGAGGAATCGCTCGACGCGATCGGCGAGGCCCTGGCGGAAAACGGCAAGGTGATCGTGACCGGCTGCCTCGGCGCCAAGGACAACGGTGCGTTCGTGCGCGCCCGCCATCCGCGCATCCTGGCGGTGACCGGTCCGCACGCCACGCCCGAGGTCATGGCCGCCATTCACGCCGAATGCCCGAAGCCACACGATCCGTTCGTCGATCTTGTGCCACCCCAGGGCATCAAGTTGACGCCGCGGCATTACGCGTACCTCAAGATCAGCGAGGGCTGCAATCATCGCTGCACGTTCTGCATCATCCCCGCGATGCGCGGCGACCTCGTATCGCGACCGGTCGGCGACGTGCTCGGTGAAGCGGAGCGGCTCTTCGCGGCCGGGGTGAAGGAATTGCTGGTCGTATCGCAGGACACGAGCGCGTATGGAGTCGACGTGCGCTACCGCACCGGCTTCCACCAGGGCCGTCCGGTCAAGACCCGCATGCAGGAGCTTGCTGTTGCGCTCGACGCCATGGCGCGAGTCCACGGCGCCTGGGTGCGTCTCCACTACGTCTATCCGTATCCCCACGTCGACGACCTGCTCCCGGTGATGACCCGCGACGCCGTTGGCGGTGGCCTGCTGCCGTATCTGGACGTGCCCTTCCAGCATGCGAGTCCACGCATCCTGAAGCTCATGAAACGCCCCGCCAACGCCGAGGGCACGCTGCGTCGCGTCGAGGCGTGGCGCGCGGCCCGCCCGGACCTCGTGGTGCGCAGCACCTTCATCGTCGGCTTCCCGGGCGAAACGGAGCGTGAATTCGAGGATCTGCTCGCGTTTCTCCAGACGGCGCAGCTCGACCGGGTCGGCTGCTTCGCCTATTCGCCGGTCGACGGTGCCACCGCCAACGCTCTGCCCGACCCCGTGCCCGACGCCGTCAAGGAAGATCGCCGCGCGCGCTTCATGGCAGTCCAGGCGACGATCAGCGCCGCTCGCCTGCAGCGACGGATCGGGAGCGTGCTACCGGTCCTGGTGGACGGTCACGAGGACGGCGTAGCGATCGCGCGCGGGCCAGCCGATGCGCCGGAAATCGATGGCGTGGTGCGGATCGCCGACGGTCGCGCCCTGCCGGTCGGTGCGTTCGCGCAGGTCCGCGTCACCGCAGCCGACGCGCACGATCTCGAAGCGCAAACCTCGTCCTGATGGAAGCCGGCGCTGTCCCGGCACCGCGACGCTGCCATCGCCGCCGCCCGCGGCAATGACCGGCGCGCGCCTGGCTGACCCGCAAGGGGGAGCGCATCGCCCGGCAACTGGCATCAAGCCCCGCGAGCCCTGCCGTGACCGCATCGATCGCCGTACCAACCTCGCCACGCCCCGCCTGCACTCACGACGCCGGCGCTCCGTCGTGGCGGCAATGCGCAGGTACGGGTGCTACAACGCCGGCTTGGAGGTGCCGAGGTTCGCCCCGTCGAGGTCGCGGGCGAGCTCGCGCAACATGGCGCCCAGCGCCGCGTTCTGCGCCTGGGCAAGGGCATCGGGTGTCGTCGCGGTCATCGGCACCCGCTGCGTGTACTCGTGGGTCCACGCCGGCGCGCTGCCAAGCGAATCCATCGCCGTGAGGTAGAAGCTCATCGCCAGCTCGGCCGTCGGCGCCTCCCGGACATCACCGTAGAACGCCGTGACGAAGCCGTCGAGAAGGTAGTCGCCCTCGTTGCCCGACGCGCCGCTCGGCACGACGCGCCGGAAGACACGCGCCGCAGCAAGTCCCTTGGCGATGCCGTCCGCGAGCATCGTCCCCGGCGGCACGAACCACTCGTCGTAATAATCGGACTCGTAGCCCAGCTCGCTCTTGCGGTAGACGAATTGCTTGGCGCGAAAGGGCGCCGCGACGTTGATGCTGCCGATGCGCAATACCTGCGGCTTCGGCGTGCCGGCGCCGGGCTGGGGTAGCGGCGGGTCGAGCAGGAACGTACGCTTCACCGGCGCCGGCCGCGACACCAGCGACGTGCACGAGGGCAGGACCGCGAGGGCAGTGGCGGCCAGGAGGGTGCGCAACGCCTGTCGACGCGCGACCCATGCGGGGTGCGCGCCATGGGCGCGGCGCGGGTAGGCCCACCCTGCGCGACGGCGGATGTTCATTGCGGGCGCTCCGTGGGACGTGGCGGCTGGCCAAACAGCACGCCGGCCGGATACCGGCGCGCTTCCTCGGTCAGGTCGCGCAGGTTGTCGGTGATCTGGCGCAGGTTATCGATGGTGGTGGCAAGGTCGGCCTCGCCGCCGCCCAGGATGCGATCGAGCCGGCCGAGGGTGCGCGACATCGTCGCCAGCGTCTTCGGCAAGTTGGGGTCGTCGACGATCGCGCGCACCCGGGCGATGGCCGCCGACGCCTCTTCCGGCACCTTCTGCCAGGCGGGATTGGTGAGAGTCTTGCGCAGGTCCTGGTTCGTCGCCCGCAACTCCGCCACCAGCCCTGTGGCCTCTGCACTGATCCGCTTGGTGTCGAAGCCCGCGAGCGTCTTGTCCACGCGGTCGAGCACCCGCTCCGTACGCTGGCTCAAGCCCTTGGTGTTGACCTCGCTCACCCGGTCGTTCAGCGTGGCGAGCAGGCGGTTCATGTTCTGCACCGTCCCCTCGACATCGAGCTTGTGCAAGCGTTCGATGATCTCCGACGCGGCGTTCACGAACTGCATCACGGTCGAGGGGGCGCTGGGAATATAGGTGTTGTCGGGCACCCAGTCGATCGGCAGCGGTGCCGGCGGGGAATCGACGTAGTCCATCTCCAGGTAGTTGGTGCCGGTGATGCCTTGGGGTGCGAGTCTGATTCGCAAGCCACGCTGGACCTCGATAGAGGCATTCTCGGGCTGGGTGATATCACCGGCGGCGCGGCCGCCGACCAGCCGAGGCTGCACCTGGGCCTCGACCAGCACGTAGCGGGTGCGCTCGCTGATCGGCTTGTCGAGCTCGTAGCGAACGTAGGTGAAGCTGATGGCCGTGACGTCGCCGATCACGACGCCGCGATACTTGACCTTCGAACCGATGTCGAGGCCCTGCACCGATTCGTTGAAGTAGGTTTCGATCAACACCCGGGGCTGGAAATAGCGACCCGAGCCGATGACCAGCAGCACCGCGATCGCCGCGCCGACGCCGGCAATCACGAACAGGCCCAGCTTGAAGTAATTGGCGTTGGCGCTCATTGGCAGGGAAAAGGCGTGATCATGACGCATCCGCCGCCGCCCGGGGGGACGACGCCGGCAGTTCGCGATGAAAGAAGCGATGCACGAACGGCTCCGTACTGGTGTCGCGCAGCACCCTTGGGTCGCCTTCGGCGATGATGCTCTTGGTGATTTTGTCCAGCATGATCACCCGGTCCGCCACGGCGTAGATGCTGGCGAGCTCGTGGCTCACGACCACGAACGTGATCCGCAGGCTCTTGGCGAGGCGCAGGATCAGCGCGTCGAGTTCCGCCGAGGTGATCGGGTCGAGGCCCGCCGAAGGCTCGTCGAGGAACAGGATGCCGGGATCGAGCGCCATGGCGCGGGCGATCGCGGCCCGCTTCTGCATGCCGCCGGAGATCTCCGACGGCATGTGCCCCGTGAACCCCTCGAGGCCGACCAGATCGAGCTTCATCCGCGCGATCAGGTCCATCGCGTCGCGGTCGAGGTCGGTGTACTCCTCCAGCGGCAGGCGCACGTTCTCCAGGAGGTTCATCGATCCGAACAGCGCGCCGGACTGGTACATCACCCCGATCCGGCACAGGATCGACCGGCGGGCAGCGCCCCGACTGGCGACGATGTCCTCGCCCTCGATCAGGACCCTGCCGCCGATGGGCTCGTAGAGCCCGATCATGTTCTTCAGAAGAGTGCTTTTGCCGCTCCCCGAACCGCCGAGAATCACGAATACCTCGCCGCGCCGGACCTCGAAGTCGAGATTCTGCAGGATGACGTTGTCGTCGTAGCCGACGGTGAGCCCTTCCACACGGATGGCGACCTCCGGATCGCGCCGCGGGGCCGCGCGCCCGTCGTGCGCCGTCATATGCCGAGCGCGTAGTAGACGACCGCGAAGACGCCGTCGACCACCACCAGCAAGATGATCCCGGAGACGACCGCGCGGGTCGCCGCATCGCCCACCGCGGAAGCTCCGGTGCCGGTCTGCAGCCCGCGCAGACAGCCGATGCCGGCGATGAGGATGGCGAAGAAGAACGATTTCACGAATCCGGCCAGGAAGTCCGAGAGATCGACAAT
>JBDTWB010000262.1:0-5014 GCA_040006895.1 Casimicrobiaceae bacterium
TCGCTGCAGCCGGGCGATGTGAAAGGCGGGCGCGGTGGGGCGTGTTGCGGACCGACCGCCGGGGACGTAAGCGACACTGACCTCGCACTCCCCGAACGCTCGCTGCAGCCGGGCGATGTGAAAGGCGGGCGCGGTGGGGCGTGTTGCGGACCGACCGCCGCGGCCGCAGTCCACGCCGCCACGGCTGCAGTGGCCGGGCAACCGTCGTCGGACGGGGAGGCCAACGATCGGGCGCGTCAGGAACACACCCTGGCAACGCCATCCCCCGGCCGGCTTCCGGTGGAAGCGGTGAACGCCGGATGCTGCGACCCGGCCCGCGCAACCGATGCGACTGCGCCAGCGCCATCCCGGTGTTGCGGCGGCTGATCGCTTCGATGCCGATGACCTTCGGCATCGAGACGGAGGATGCGACTCGATCGGGAGCGGATTGGTCGATCCGCCCCGCGACCGCCGCCGACGTCGCGCGCGTCGTGACGTTGCTCGAGCACGACCGACTGGGCGTCGACGGAGTCGCCGCTCACCTGCACGATTTCAGGGTGGCGACCGCGGCCAATCGCGTGATCGGCGCCGCCGGAATGGAACGCTATCCGCCGCATGCCCTCCTGCGGTCGGTGGTCGTCGATGCCGGCTGGCGGGCGCGTGGCATCGCCGCGGCGCTCACCGACGCGGTGGCGACGCACGCGTGCCACGCCGGCTTGACGACCCTCTATCTGCTGACCACGCGGGCGGAACACTACTTTGCCCGCCATGGTTTCTCGGCAGTGTCGCGAGACGCGCTGCCGCCCGCGATCGCCGCATCACCACAGGCACTGCGACTCTGTCCCCGGGACGCCCAGGCCATGAAGCGCGCGCTGTGACCCCTGGCGCATGACGCCGCCGCGCCTCTGGCGGCTGATACCGGCCCTGGGGATCGCGCAGGTGATCTCGTGGGGTGCCCTGTACTACTCGATTGCGGTGCTCGGCGGGAGCATTCGCGCCGACCTGGAAGTCGGCGAGACCACGTTGTTCGGGGCCTACTCGTGGAGCCTGCTGCTCTCAGGCGTGTTCGCGCCCGCCACGGGCCGCGCCATCGACCGCTGGGGTGGACGCGCGGTGATGAGTGCAGGCTCGGTACTCGGCGGCATTGCACTGCTCGCCATCGGCCTGGCGCAGGGCGTGGTGTCGCTCTACTTCGGCTGGTCGCTCGCCGGCATCGCGATGGCGATGACGCTGTACGATCCCGCATTCGCGACCTTGAGCCAGCATACCGGCGCGTCGTACCGCAAGGCGCTCACGGCCCTCACGCTCTTCGGCGGCCTGGCGAGCACGGTGTTCTGGCCGCTTTCGCTTGGAGGACTATCGGTACTCGGCTGGCGGGAAACCCTGGTCGGCTTCGCCTTGCTCGAGCTCTTGGTGTGCCTGCCGCTGCATCGCGCCTTCATCCCGCCCCTCGCGGCGCGCGTGCCCGTGGAGGTGCCATCGCCAACGGTCGCCACCGACGCCGCGCCGCCATCGCGAGTGCGTCACGCCGGTCGGGCAGCCTTCATAGCGTTGGCCGCGGCATTCGCCATGAACGGTTTCGTGGTGTCGGCCCTTTCGGTGCATCTCATCACCGTGCTCGAAGGCAAGTCCTTCACACTCGCGACCGCGGTATGGGCGGCTTCGTTCATCGGGCCGATGCAGGTGGCCGGACGAGCGATGGAGTTCACTGTCGGCCGGCGCCTCGCGTCGCGCACGATCGGCATGCTGGCGTTCTCGGGGGTCGCGGTGGCCACCTTGCTGCTGATCGTCATCGAAGGCGAGATGGCGCTGGCGCTCGTCTTTGCCCTGCTCTACGGCGCCTCCAACGGCGTACTCACCATCGTCCGCGGTGTCGTGCCGGCCGAGCTGTTCGGCCGGGTCGGATTCGGCCGCACCCTCGGCCGACTCGGAGCGCCCGCGCTCGTCGCGCGCGCCATCGCGCCGCTCGCGTGTGCCGGCATGGCGGCACCCGGGGCAACGGTGGTCGTATGGCTGGGGGTGCTCACCCTTTTCTCGCTCGCGGCCCTCGGAGCCTTCACCATGGCCATCACGCGCCGCTGAAGCGTTTCCCCACGAGCCTTGCTCACAGTCCCGGGCGCGGCCCGCAGGCGGGACCGCGTGGTCACGTATGCCGCGGGTCGAGCGCGTCGCGCAGGCCGTCGCCGAGCAGGTTGAACGACAGCACGAGCAGGAAGATCGACAGGCCCGGCCAGACGGCCATCCACGGCGCGTTGTCGATGTAGTTCTTCGCGGTATTGAGCATGCTGCCCCAGCTCGGCGCCGGTGGCTGCTGGCCCAGGCCGAGGAACGACAGGCTCGCCTCGGCGATGACCGCCGCCGCAAGTGCGAGGGTGGCCTGCACGATCAGCGGCGGGACGACGTTGGGCAGGATGTGGCGCAGGGCGATCCGCAGGTGCGAGTTGCCGAGCGCACGCGCCGCCTCGATGTAATCCTCGACCTTCACCGCCATCACCTGAGCCCGCGTCAGGCGGATGAAGATGGGAGTGGCCGAGATGCCGATGGCGATCATCGCATTGGTAAGGCTCGGCCCGAGGAACGCCGCCAGCGCGATCGCCAGGATCAGGAACGGCGACGCCAGCATCGCGTCGGTGATGCGGGAAATGAGCATGTCGGGCCAGCGTCCCGCGTAGCCCGCGAGCAAGCCGATCGGCACACCTAGCGACAGCGAGATCAGCACCGATACCATGCCGGCGAGGAGCGATGCCCGGGCGCCCCAGATAACCCGGGCCAGCACGTCGCGGCCGATCTCGTCGGTGCCGAACCAATGCGCCGCCGACGGGGCCTTGCGGATCGCACCCCAGCTCGTAGCAAGGGGATCCTGGGGCGACACCCACGGCGCGAAGATCGCGATCAGGACGAAGAACACGATCACCCCCAGGCCGACGATGGCACCCTTGCGATGGACGAGGCGGCGCAGGGCGCGCGCACCGGGGCTCTCCTCGCGCGGCAGCGCCCCTGCCGGAATCGCCACGCTCGCCATCAGCCGCGCAGCCTCGGGTTGACGAGGTAATAGGCGATGTCGGCGAGGAGGTTCAACGTGATGTACGCCGTCGCCGTGAACAGCACGACCCCCTGCACCACCGCGTAGTCGCGATTGAACACGGCATCGACGATGAGCTTGCCGAAGCCGGGGATGGTGAACACCTGCTCGGTCAGCACCGCGCCCGAGAGCAGCGTCCCGAATTCCAGCGCGCCGAGGGTGATGATGGGGGTGAGCGCGTTGCGCAGGCCGTGCCGCAGCACCACCACGCGTTCGTCGAGGCCCTTGGCCCGCGCCGTGCGCACGTAATCCGACGAGAGCACCTGCAGCATGGCGCTGCGGGTATGACGCATCAGCACCGCGGCGATCGCGTTGCCCAGCACGAAGGCGGGCATGATCATCGCCGCGAGGTTGGCCTTCAGATCCTGGGCCGGGCTTACGTAGCCCGACGCCGGCAGCCAGCCCAGGGTCACGGAAAACAGCAGGATCAGCATGATCCCGAGCCAGAAGTTCGGCGTCGACAGGCCCCATAGCGCCACCGCATTGGCGGCGTAGTCCCACGCGCTGTCCTTGTAGACCGCCGACACGATGCCTGCAGGAATGCCGATCGATAGCGCGATCAGGATTGCGATCCCGGCAAGCTCGAGGGTGACCGGCAGCTTTTCCGCGATCAGTTCGACGACCGGCTTTTGCATGCGCATCGATTCGCCGAGGTCGCCGTGCAGCACCCCGCCCAGCCAGTAGAGGTAGCGCATCGGCAGCGGATCGTCGAGATGCATCTTGGCGCGCAGGTACGCCACCACGGTGGGATCACGATCCTCGCCGGCCAGCACCACCGCCGGATCGCCCGGCAGGAGTTGCTGCAGGCCGAAGATCAGCATCGACACGAACAGCAGTGTCGGCACGATCGTGGCCACGCGCCGGACGAGGAAAGTCAACACCTGCACCCCGCACTCATGACGACGGCCGGTGCGGGTTCGCGATCGGGCCCGTGGTACGTAACCGCGTCACTGGAACTTGAGACCCTGTACGCGCACGAGGCCATCGGGGACGGCGCGCAGGCCGGACAGCTTGTTGGTGTACGCCCACAGCCAGGCACGGTGATACAGGTACACGATGGGGCGATCATTGAGCACGATCGTGGCCAGCTGCTCGTACGCCTTCTTGCGTTCGCCGAGGTCGCGCGCGGTGCGCGAGTGCTTGAGGATCTCGTCGACCTCCGGCTTGCAGTAGCCGGCATAGTTGAGCGGCTGCTTGCACGCGTCGAAGCTGTAGATGTTGCCGTCCGGATCGGCGCGACCGCTCCACGCCAGCACGTACGCCTCGAACTGACCCTTGTCGGCCATGTCGAGCGACGTGGCGAATTCGGTCGACTGGATCTTCACGTCGAAGCCGGCCTCCTTGACCATCGCCTGGACCACCTGGGCGATCTTCTGGGCGTCGGAGGTCGTCGGCGTCACCAGGGTGAAGGACGGATTGGGCACGCCCGCTTCCTTGAGCAGCGCCTTGGCGCGCGCGACGTCGCGCTTGGGCACGGGCACGTTTTTGGCATAGAAGGGATTGTCCGGCGACACCCACTGGTTGCCCGGCTGCGCCTCGCCTTCCATCACCACCTGCACGATACCGTCGCGATCGAGGGCGAGCTCGAAGGCTTCGCGGACCTTGGCATCCTTGCCCAGCGGGTTCTTCTGGGCGAGGTCGCTCTTGCCGACGTTGATCGTGATGCCCTGGTAGCCGATCTCGGTGATCTTGGAGATCTTGAAGCGGCTATCGCTTTTGAGGCCCGGCACGTCGGAAGCCGCCATGCGTTCGATGAAATCGAGTTGGCCCGCGCGCAGGTTGGCGAGCCGGACGGTCGCATCGACGATCGGCAAGTACACGATCTTGTCGATGAACACCGCCGCCTTGTTCCAGTAGTTCGGGAAGCGCTCGAGCACGATCCGGTCCTGGGCGACCCGCTCGACGAACTTGAACGGCCCCGAGCAGACCGGCTTGGCGCCGAACTTGTCGCCC
>JBDTWB010000263.1:0-4927 GCA_040006895.1 Casimicrobiaceae bacterium
CGGCGTAGACGGCTTTGCAGGCCGCTGCATGACCACTCTGCCACCCCGCCCGGGGAGGCCATCCGCAGGACTGCGGACGCGATGCTGTTACAAACAGAAGGGGAGAGCCGCCGCGTCGCGGGCCGGGCTCTCCCCTGGGGATTTGGAGCGGGAAAGGAGTCTCGAACTCCCGACCTCAACCTTGGCAAGGTTGCGCTCTACCAACTGAGCTATTCCCGCATGGGTCAGCCGTCAATTATAGCGGACTTCCGCGTTGCGTCAAAGCTCGGGCTAACACGTCAGGAAGGCGAAGGAAGGAATGGGGCTGAGCAGAAAAGCTGATCTAAAGACAAAGCCCGCCGAAGCGGGCTGTGTCTTTTCTTGCGATCTGTCCGGACTTCGCGGGCGGGGCCCTATAGCTTGCCCATCACGAGAAGAACGATGACGACAAGCAGGATCAGGCCGACAAGTCCACTTGGACCGTATCCCCAGCTTGTCGCGTGCGGCCAGACCGGGAACGCGCCGACCAGGATCAGCACCAGTACGATGAGCAAGATGATTCCCAGCGTGGACAGGCCCAACTGTTTCAGTCTCATTGGTCTCATGATTCCCCCTCCTCGTGACCCGTTCCGGACCGACGCGGTCCATTGCCAATTCGGTTTACCAATAAGTGAAGCAAAAATCAAGCTGGTCCGGTCATGCTGCCCATTCACCTGGTCCGGCCACGTGTGCAATTGCCGAAGCTGATCCAGCGATGTCAATGACCTGCTACCCTGGTACGGACGGTTCACGCCAGCACGTCGACGATAGCTCGGGGCGAGCGGCCCTTCAGGCCAGAACGTCCCCGATCGCGTTCGCCACGTAGTCGATGTTGCGGGAATTGAGCGCGGCGACGCAGATGCGGCCGGTTTCGATCGCGTACACGGAGTGATCCTTGCGCAGCGCCTGCACCTGCTCCTTGGTGAGGCCCGAGTAGGAGAACATACCGCGCTGGACCAGCATGAACTTGAAATCGCGGCCCGGCGCCTTTTCGTGCAGGCGCTCCACGAGCTGCGCGCGCATCAGCTTGATCCGGTCGCGCATGGTGGCGAGCTCGGCTTCCCACAGGCCGCGCAGTTCCGGCGATGCGAGCACGTTGGCCACGATCTGGCCGCCGTGGGTGGGCGGGTTGGAGTAGTTGCTGCGGACCACGCGCTTGACTTGCGAAAGCACGCGGGCGGCCTCTTCCTTGTCGTGGGTGACGATCGTCAGCGCGCCGACGCGCTCGCCGTACAACGAGAACGACTTCGAGAACGAGCTGGCGATGAACAGCGGACCCGGCGTGGCGGCAAAGCGGCGCACGACGGCACCGTCCTCGCGAATGCCGTCGGCGAAGCCCTGGTAGGCGAGATCCAGCAGCGGCACGAGGCCGCGCTCCCGGACCACCTCGATGATCTTGCTCCACTGCGCTTCCGTCGGGTCCGCACCGGTGGGGTTGTGGCAGCAGGTGTGCAGGACCACGATCGCACCGGCCGGAACGCCTTGCAGGGTCGTGAGCATGCGCTCGAAGGCGAGGCCCTGGGTCGCGGGATCGTAGTACGGATAGTTGTTGACCTTGAAGCCCGCGGCCTCGAACAGGGCGCGGTGATTCTCCCAGCTCGGATCGCTGATCCAGACTTCCGACTGCGGCGCGAACCGGCGCAGGAAGTCCGCCGCGACCTTGAGTCCGCCGGTCCCGCCGAGCGCCTGCACCGTCACCGCGCAGCCGCTGGTGACGATGTCGCTGTCGGCATCGAACAGCAGGCGCTGCACTTCCCGGTCGTAGGCGGCGATGCCATCGATGGGCAGGTAGCTGCGCGGGGACGCCTTCTCGGTCATGTCGCGCTCGGCGCGGCGGACGCAATCGAGCAAAGGCACCTTGCCGGCATCGTCGACATAGACGCCCACCCCGAGATTCACCTTCGCCGGATTGGTGTCGGCGTGGAAGGCTTCGGTGACCCCCAGGATCGGGTCGCGTGGGGCGAGTTCGACGGCGGCGAGCAGGGACGGCGGGTGTGTGGCGTTCATGGCAGCAAGCAGGGGGCGTGAGAGGCGGGCGTCGGGCGAAACGCAAATTATACCTGTCGCCATCAACGGGTCGGGGCGCAATGGTGTAGCGACGGCTGTCGATGGGCGGCGGCGTTGCGAACGCCGGATTTGCCCCAAGATAGCGTCTGCGCGTTGTTCCTGCCCCATGATGGCGGCGGCGCGTCGCGGGTGCGTGCGTCGTCCGCATTGGTCCGCGTCGGTCCGCGTCGGTCCGCGTCTGGCTTGTTCGTGCCTCGCGGCAGCCGCCGCCGTGCTCCGCGGCTTGCCGGACCGGTGGCCGCGCGCGCCGTGCTGCGGGCCGACATCGTGAGCGCGTCCCGGTCACGCCCGCCCAACGCACCCTCCATGGCCCCGATCACCTCGTCTCCTCCCTCGCCAGCGCTGCCGCCCATGGCCGCGCTGCGCACCCTCGGCAACGTGGGGCGCTACGTCCGACCGTACCGGCGCCAGGTCGCATACGCGGCGGCGGCCTTGCTGGTCGCGGCGGGCGCGGTGCTCGGGATCGGGCAGGGCCTGAAGGCGGTCATCGACCACGGCTTTGCCGGACAGGACCCGGCGGCGCTCGACCGCGGCCTCGCGATCATGCTGTCGATCGTGGTGGTGATGGCGGCGGCGACGTACGCGCGCTTCTATTTCGTGTCGTGGCTCGGGGAGCGGGTGACGGCGGACCTGCGTAATGACGTGTTCTCGCACCTGCTGCGCCTGCCACCGTCGTTCTACGAGCTGATGCGTACCGGCGATGTCATCTCGAGGCTCATCAACGATACCGCCATGCTGGAAACGGTGATCGGCTCGTCCGCGTCGATGGCGCTGCGCAACCTCGTGCTGCTGGTCGGCGGTTTTGTGATGCTCGCCCTTACCAGCGGCAAGCTCACCCTGCTGGTGCTGCTCGGGGTGCCGGCGGTGGTGACGCCGATCGTGCTCTTCGGCCGGCACGTGCGCCGTCTCGCGCGCGCCAGCCAGGACAAGGTGGGTGACGTCGGCGCGTACCTCGACGAGGCCCTGCACGAGATCCGCACCGTCCAGGCTTTCGGCCACGAGGAGCAGGATCGCCGCCATTTCGGCGCGAGGGTCGAAGCGGCGTTCGAGGCGGCGCGCCGGCGTGTCCGTCAGCGCGCGCTGCTGGTGGCGGTGGTGATGCTGCTGGTGTTCGGCGCGGTGGGGATCATCCTGTGGATCGGCGGCCACGACGTGGTCGGCGGCCGGTTGAGCCCCGGACAGCTTTCGGCCTTCGTGTTCTACGCCATCATCGTCGCCACCGCGGCCGGCACGATCAGCGAGGTCTACGGCGACGTGCAGCGTGCCGCGGGTGCGACCGAGCGCTTGTTCGAGCTCCTCGCCATCGAGCCGGTGATCGCGGCGCCGGCGGCGCCGGTGACGCTGCCCTCGCCGTCGCGCGGTCGCATTGCGCTCGACGCGGTCACCTTCCGCTATCCGGCCCGTCCGGACGCCGATGCGTTGGCCGATTTTTCCCTGACCGTGGAGCCGGGCGAGACGGTGGCGCTGGTCGGACCCTCCGGTGCCGGCAAGAGCACGGTGTTCCAGCTGCTGCTGCGTTTTTACGATCCCCAGCGCGGCGCGGTCCGCATCGACGGCGTCGACGTGCGCGTGGCCGATCCGGAGGACGTGCGCCGGCGCATCGCGCTGGTGCCGCAGGACCCGGTGATCTTCGCCGCGAGCGTGCGGGACAACGTGCGCTACGGCCGTGCCGATGCGACCGACGCGGAAGTCGAAGCCGCCTGCGAGGCCGCCCACGCCGCCGAGTTCATCGCCGGCTTGCCCGACGGCTATCGGAGCTTCCTCGGCGAGCGCGGCGTGCGCCTGTCGGGTGGCCAACGCCAGCGCCTTGCCATCGCCCGCGCCATCCTGGCCGACCGGCCCATCCTGCTCCTCGACGAGGCGACCAGTGCACTCGATGCGGAAAGCGAGCGGGCGGTGCAGGATGCGCTCGAGCGGCTGGTGGTCGGCCGCACCGTGCTGGTCATCGCCCATCGCCTGGCCACCGTGCGCCACGCCGACCGGATCGCACTGCTCGAGCGCGGCAGGCTGACGGCGACGGGAACGCACGCCGAGCTCCTCGAGACGAGTCCGCTGTACGCCCGCTTGGCCGCGCTGCAGTTCCTGGCCGGTGATGGCGCCGATCCGCTCGGCGCCGCACGCAGCCCTGGCACGGGCGCCGGCAGCGTCTCCGGCCAAGCGCCTTCCGTCGTACTCCCCTGAAGCGGTAAAATGATCGGTTCCCGCGCCGCTTTCGACCCGCCTGCCATCGCCATGTCCAAGACCGTCCGGTATCCCGCGAGCCCCTACGAGCTTCACCTGCCGTTCGACCCCGCCGGGGACCAGCCGGAGGCGATCGCCAAGCTGGTCGAGGGGCTGGAAGACGGTCTTTCGTTCCAGACGCTGCTCGGCGTGACCGGCTCCGGCAAGACGTTCACCATGGCCAATGTCATCGCCCGCACCGGCCGGCCGGCGCTGGTGCTGGCGCCCAACAAGACCCTGGCGGCGCAGCTCTATTCCGAGTTCCGCGAGTTCTTCCCGAACAACGCCGTCGAATACTTCGTCTCGTACTACGACTACTACCAGCCCGAGGCCTACGTGCCGTCGCGCGACCTGTACATCGAGAAGGACTCGTCGATCAACGAGCACATCGAGCAGATGCGGCTGTCGGCGACCAAGGCCATCCTGGAGCGGCCGGACTGCATCATCGTGGCGACGGTGTCGGCGATCTACGGCATCGGCGACCCGTCCGAGTACCACTCGATGATCCTGCACGTGAAGGAGGGCGACCGGGTCAATCCGCGCGACGCCATCAAGCGCCTGACCGAGATGCAGTACGCGCGCAACGACGCGGATTTCCGGCGCGGGACGTTCCGGGTGCGCG